>JBDHHP010000363.1:0-6109 GCA_039589275.1 Gemmatimonadota bacterium
AGGGTCTGACGGAACGGCGACTGCATTGATCCTGCATCAGGGTGGACGTGACATCAGGGCCCCACGAAAGATGTGATCTCGCTGGACACCTTTGACGCCCGGGGGCATACTTCGCAGCGAAGGCAGTAGATCCCCGCCCCCGGGAGGAACCAGTGCGCAACATCAGACACGTCGTGTGTCTCGTAAGCCTAGCGCTGCTTATGCCCATCGGAGTGATGGCGCAGCGGCAGCTCACACCGCTCGATGCTGTCACAATGAAGAGCGTGAGCGGAGTCTATCCCAGTCCCGACGGAGCGAGGATCGCGTTTACCCGCTCCGAACCGCGAACACCCGACGACTCGCCGGGCTCGGCCTACACCACATTGCATATGCTGGATGAGGATGGCGATGAACATCCGCTCGCCGTTGGTAAGCGGTACATCGGTGGTGTGACGTGGATGCCAGACGGAAGTGCGATCACGTTCCTGGAGCGTCGCCAAGGCGATGCCGGCCGACAACTCTACGCTCTGCCAGTAGGCGGCGGTGAAGCCAGGCGTGTGTTCGTAGCGGACCGCGGCATCCAACAATACCGCTGGAGGCCGGACGGCAAGGCAGTTGCATTCACCACGCGAGACGCCCCACCGCAACAGCGAGCCGACGCCCGCGAACTCGGCTTCCGCCAGCGAGTCGTGGATGAAGATTGGGATGCGATCGGGCTGCACGTCTGGACGGCTGAGGGCGACGCAACCAAACGGGTCGATGTATCAGGCAGCGTGTTTGGCATGGAGTGGTCGCCAGACGGGACCCGCCTGGTGCTCGCCGTATCACCGCGTTCCCTGATCGACGACAGCTACATGTTCAAGCGGATCCACCTGCTCGACGTGAGCACGAGCAACGTCGAACAACTCGTGGAAAACCCGGGCAAGCTGGGCCAGCTCGCCTGGTCACCTGACTCCAGGAGCATCGCCTACATCAGCGCGGTTGACGCGAGGGATCCCCACGCCGGAATGCTCTACCTGGCGGACGTTGAGACTGGTGATGTAACAAGTCTCACGCCGGGTTTCGCGGGAATGGTACACTCGATGGAGTGGCTCGAGCCCAATCAACTCCGCTTGCGTATCAGCCGAGGCGTTGAGAGTCGGGTGAGTGATTTCGACTTGAGAAATCGGAGCTTTTCTGATCTTCCCGCCAACGACATGGCGTTCGGTTCAGTCCACTCGGCCGGCGCGACGGTGGTGGCAACCGTATCGGGTCCGGCACACCCCGCGGAGGTTTACACCCTTGCCGGGAACTCCTGGATCCGACGTACCAACTCCAACCCGTGGCTCGAAGAGGTACGGTTGAGCCGTCAGGAAGTGTATCGCTTCGAGGCCCGTGACGGTCTGGACATAGAGGGCATCCTGCTCCATCCGCTGGTTTTCGAGGAGGGCCAACGCTACCCGCTGGTGATCGTGGTGCACGGCGGACCCGAGAGCCACTACAACAACGGATGGCTGACGACCTACTCGAGCTGGGGCCAGCTGTTGAGCGGGAACGGGTACTTCGTGTGGTATCCCAACTATCGCTCTAGTACCGGCCGCGGCGTGGAGTTCGCCAAGGCCGATCACGGTGATTTGATGGGAGGGGAATTCGAGGACCATCTCGACGCGATCGATCACTTCGTCGTGCGAGGCTGGGTCGATGCCGATCGGGTCGGACTAGGAGGAGGATCGTACGGCGGATATGCTGCTGCCTGGGCCGCCACGCGTCAGACTGAGCACTTCGCGGCAGCGGTCAGCTCTGTACCGATAACGCATGTAGCGACCAAGTGGCTCACGACCGACATCCCCTGGGAGTATTTCCTGGTCCACTACGAGGAACAGTGGCCGCACGAACAATGGGACTACCTGGAAGAGCGCAGCCCGCTGACCTACGCACCGCAATGTCGCACACCGCTGCTACTGCTCGGCGGCACCAACGACGCACGAGTGCACCCGAGCCAGCCCTTCATGCTGTATCGAGCGGTCGAGGCGACCTCCGAGACTCCGGTTCGCTATGTCCAGTACCCCGGGGAAGGACACGGCAACCGGACAAACGTGTACCGCTACGACTTTGCACTGCGCGCGTTACGCTGGTTCGATCACTATCTGAGGCCCGGTCATCACCGTAGTGATGCGCCGCCACCGCTAGATCTCGACTACACGGGGTGGAGCCGCTGATGGACGCGCACAGGAGCGGATTGGCACACACGAGTCGCGTTACCCATCGCTAACCCCGGGCGGCAGCCCGGGGTCACTTCACGCCGGAACAGGATTGGACAGACAGCCCTATGAGGGAATCAACTAGTAGATGCCTCGCAATCGTCGCCGCAATGGCCGTGTCGTTTGGCATGGCGGCGTGTTCCGGCCAGCAGCGAGAAGCGCCTGAAGCGGCAAGTGATCCAGTGGCGGCTGGGGAAGCCCCTGGTGAGCATCCGGTTTCCGAAGGTGGTGGTGAGCACGCAGGGCGTGAGGGAACCGGTGAGCACGCTGGGTCTGAGCACGGTGATGAGCATGGTGAGCACGGATTGGAAAGTGAAGGAGAGGAGTCGGGCATTTACATCGGGCGGGAACAGACTTGGGATACTACTACACGCAGGGGAGCTCGGCTCGTCTTGTCGTTCGATGCCGCATCCAACGCCTTCGTAGGTACCGTCGAGAACGCGACCCAACAGCTGCTCTGTGCCGTTCGAGTCGAGGTGCACTTATCTAGCGGTACTGAGCTAGGCCCGACGGAGCGAACGGATCTCCAGCCCGGTGAGCAGACCTCCGTACAGTTGCCGACGGAGGGAGAGGCGTTCGATACCTGGACGGCTCATCCGGAAGTGTCGGCCTGTAGCGGGGGCTAGGGCGCGCCCCACTGCGCCCGTAGCGCACGGTCCCTCAGCGCACCAGGAAGTACGGCGGAGCCTTCCAAGTGGGACGCTCGGTGTCGTTGGTTAGCTCGACACCGGTGCGGAACGCCAGGCGAGCGATCTTCTCCATGGTATCGTAGTTGATTCTGTCCACCTCGTCAGAGGGCATGTGGTAGTCGGGGTGGAAGCCCGAGAACATGAAGATCGCCGGCACCTGGTTTGCGACGAAGGTCAAATGGTCCGAGTAGTACAACAGGCGGAAATCCGGCCACGGAAACGGCGCGGCGGTTACGCCGACCTCTGGTGCCAGTCTGAACGCAGTGGCCTCGAGACCCCATCTCGAAGTCGTGCAAGAAGACTGTATCGCCGGGCGCGCGTCCCACCATATCGAGGTTGAGGTTTGCCACGGTTTGCTCGAACGGGACTGCGGGGTGATCACCATAGGCACTGGAGCCGAACAGACCCAGCTCTTCTCCCGAGAACCACACGAACGCCACTGACCGTTTCGGCCGCGCATCCTCCGGGAGCGCAGCGAAGCTCCGAGCGATAGCGAGCAACGCTGCAGTCCCAGAGGCGTTGTCATCGGCACCATTGTAGATCGAGTCGCCGTTCAGAGGGTGGCCGGTTCCGACGTGGTCTATGTGGGCGCCGTAAACCACATACTCGTCACGCAGTTGGCGATCGGCACCTGGGAAGATCGCGATCAGGTTTCGAGCCGATGTGGGCTCTCCTGCTGACGTGATAGCCAGCTCGAGCTGCGAATCGGGAATGTCGAAGCCCACTGATTCCATTGACTCCCTGCATTGACGCTGGTACGCCTGAATGGAACCGCTTCCCAACAGGCGGTTGGCAGTCTCGTAGGACACGAAGATGAGAGGCGGTACCATGCTGTGCCCGGGTTGATCCGTCTCGAGCAGCGCAATCGGTTCCGCGGCAAACGCCATGAGGAAAGCAGTGGCAGGCGGTTGGTCGGGCTGCCCATAGCGGTCGGTCGCATAGATCACCGCCTTTGCACCGTGCATGTAGGCCTCGACCGATTTGTGGAGCGCCTTGTCGTACCCGAAGGGGATACTCATGTCTGCGTCCCAAGGCGCCCCGTCCATGATGATCACTGCTTTGCCAGTAACGTCGGTCATGGCGTAGTCGTCCCACGAACGCTCGGGGGAGTGGATGCCGAAACCGACGAAAGCCAATGGCGCGGATACGGGAACGTCAGCGGTTGCTACTCCGAGCACGAGGTGAGTGGCGTTGTCTGGATTAAGCTCGAAGCGAGTACCGCCGACCGTTGCCGCGGCGGATACCGCGTCGGACGCGCGCCCGTGACTGCGCAAAGACCAACTCTGGAAGTAGCCACCGTTCTCCCCACCAGGTGCTAGTCCGATCTTTCTTGCTGCGGCTTCCACGTACTGCAGTGCCATGTCGAGCCCGGGGCTTGGCGTACCGCGACCGCCAAGCGAGTCAGCCGCCAGCACTGCCAGATCACGTCGCAAGTCCTCAGCGGTGGCACGCTCCTGGGCCTGCTCGAGTTCCTCTTGTGTAGGTGCGCGCGTCCCTGGCGCACAGCCGAGGGTGACCAGCAGGCTCATTCCGGTGACTACGTGAAGACGGCTCATGGTTACCTCTGGGTCCGATGGTGCCGGCGCGCAGGCCGGTCCTCAGTTCCGATTCCAGGGATAAGATGCAGCGAAGACGGCTGAGCGGAAGGCAATAGTGGGGACATCCCTCCCACGAGGAATGACTTCATGAGGCACGCTGACCGGCCGGGACAACAGCAACTCCCTGCTCTTTGCAGATGACGCTCCGGTGACGCTCCAGTGACAAATTGCGACCGAAGTGCCCCTACGGTGTTTCGGTCAAGCGTTCTGTGTAGCAAGGAGGCGAACATGAGATTCTCTGTTCTGGCCACGGCGGCCCTGTGCTTAGGTGCCGTTTCCCTCACGGCTCAAGAGGGTCCGACACCCGAGCACGAACGTCTGGATGTGTGGCTCGGTGAATGGACGTACCAGGTTGGTGACGTCGGTGGCTCAATGGTGGGTGAGCTGTACAACAACGGGCTGCTGCTGGAGGTACATGAGCAGCACCAGCCTGCGTCTGGCGGTACCTGGTATATCATGCACGTTATGGGGTACAACGCTGACGAGGAGGCCTACTTCTGGCACCGTTACATGCCGGACGGCACCGTGCGCATCGCCAAGGGCTGGGTAGATGGAGATGACTGGACGTTCTTGTTTGATGAGCGGAATGGTGTCAGAACGCGCCTCACTCAGACGGAAGAGCCCGGCGCGATCAGCTTCACATGGGCCAGATCCGTGCAAGGCGGTGCCTGGGAAGTGACGAGCCAAGGGAGAGCAGACAGGAAGCAGTGATCACTATCACTGCCCGCTTTCAGAAGTCGACCTGATATCCGAAGCTAGCACGTCCTTCAGGGCCGACGATAACCGTGGGGGGCCGTAGTCCGAACACGCGCCAGCGCCCGTTCACCAACTTCGCGGCGGTGACCCCGTACAGCGCGCCGAGTGCGACATCGGTAAACCAGTGGCGCTCGCCGTATACACGGGACCACGAGTTCAGCACTGCACCGCTGTATAGCACCACAGATATAGCGGTATAGTCGACTGCGTCGGCCACCGTCGTAGCCAGGCTGAATACGACTGCCGCACTACCAGAGGGGAACGCGTTGTTCTGGTCGCCGTTAAACCAATCGAAGTTGGTGTGATCCTCCGGCGTATCACTGGGTCGCGACCTTCCGAACGCCCACTTGGTGGCGATCATCATGCCGGAGGAAAGACCGTATGCGCCCAAGATCTGAAGCCCGGTCCGCGCGACCACGGGCTCATCCAGCATGAGGCCCAGCGCCATCGCACCAGGTGCCGCGGCTATGAATACCTCGGGCTCCTTGAACTTCTTGGCGACGTCGGAGATGTCACCCAGTGTCTCGGAGCGATTGTCTTCCCAGAAATCCTGGATCGGTTGATCGACCAGGAACAGCGCGGCGATGCCCGCTGACGCGGCCACCGGGTGCCACCACTTGATCGCCGCGTACTCCTCGCTTTGGCCGACCAGACCAGAGGGAGATGCCAGCCAAAACACCACTATGCCGAGAGGCAGGCGCTGGATCCTGTGAATCATGCGTGTTACGGGGTAAGGGAAAGAAAGGGAGGCGAAACACCCGCCGAACGGAGCGGCCCGCAATATAGCATGGGCGCTCCCAATCGGACAAAGACCAGACGTTGGCTTCAGCTCCTCCAACCTGTTGAG
>JBDHHP010000364.1:0-3182 GCA_039589275.1 Gemmatimonadota bacterium
GCTTTCACCACGTATGACCCGCTCGGATAGCTCTTGCCACCTACCTGGAAGTCGGCGGTGGCACGGTGAATCACAACTCCGCTCTTCATGAGTGTGTTCACGAAATTGGTCGCGGTAGGGAAGTCCGCCTGATCCGCCGGGAGGATGTATCCTCTGGGGTCGCGGTGGTCCGGATGGTGCAGAACCTCTTCGAACATGCGTATTGGTGCGGCCCTGGTGCCGCGGCCGACGTCAATTTCTGCGCCTGCCGCTGCCGTCTTGAGAGCCTCAATTCTCTTGGGATGGATCGTCCAATGATCCTTGCTGCCACGCTCGATGGAGTTCTTCCCCATCACGTAGATGTTGTACAGCAGCTTGTCCCGGTTCCTGGAGGCATAGTCCAACACGGCGCGGTCGATTGTGATGGAGTACTCAATGGCTTCGCGGAAATGGAATGGACCGGGCTCAATTGGATAGGGAAGGTCGCTGTGGGCCAGTTGGCGATCCGGGACCAGCGGAAGCTCCATCGGAGTCGGGTTCCCGTTTATCTCCGTGAGCAACCCGATCATGTTGTGCCAATAAGGCGTTGTTCTCTGACCGCCGTTCCACCAAGTGGAATAGCTTGCCTCTGACCGCATGGCTGAACCCGGCTTGCCCTCGGCAATGAGGCGGGCGTGCATCTCCGCACCCACGCCTTCGATGCCCATGATGACCAGCGGGTCTATGTTGTAGTTGAACGGATCGCGGAACGGCGGTACGAATACGATTGCGCCTGCCGGTCCAGTCTGATGGGGGTTGTACATGATCTGGGGGAACCATTCCCGGTAGAGAACGCGACTCATGTTCTCGGTCTCGGACAGGTTGTTCATATAGCCGTCACGGTTGTTATCGTGTCCGACGTACCAGTTGTACAATCTGGGTATTCCCCGAGTCCGTCGATCTTGAGGGTTGGGGTTCCTCATGTACCAGTTGGAGACCAGCTCCATGCCGTCGGGGTTGGCATGCGGAGCCAACAGGATCACGTCGTCGAGGAACCGCATGGTCTCTTCGTCAGTCCGGCTCACCATCTGGTAGATCAACACGGGCAGCTGGTGTGTACCGACGATCTCGGTACCGTGGAGGCCGCCATCGATCCAGACAACCGCGCGGCCCTCATTGGCCAGCGCCCGAGCCTCCTGATCTGTGAGCCCTTCGGCGAGCGCAAGGCGCCGGGATATGTCCTTGAAACGAGCGAGTCTCTGGTGGTTCTCGGGCGATGTAATTATCGCCATGAGCTGCGGTCGTCCCTCGGAAGTCTGGCCGATCTCCTCCAGCACCATGCGTGGCGACTCGTCAGCCAGTTTGCGAACGTAGGCCTCGAACTGGGTGTAGGTGGCGAGATGATAGTCGTCGCCGATGTCGAAGCCGAAATGCTCCCTGGGAGTAGTGATCTGTGCCCGGACGGGAGCAACTGCCATGATCGCTACGGCACTCAATGCCGCAGCGATCCTGAGCCGCGCTAATGCGGGCATTAATGCGGCACACCAATTCGAGTCGTGACACGTGTGTGTTGCCATGCTTACACCGCCTGTATCTGTGAAGAGTTGTTTTGGCAAGTGGCTGGGGGGGCCATCCTGGCGCATCTGCAGAAAAGTGTAACTCTTGGGGTCGGTCGGCACCAGGGAGGGTGTAAGGAGGGCTTCGCAGTCCGGCTGCGCTGCGCGTGGTAGTCTCGACTACCGAAACCGGATATCCCATATATGTATTAGATTGTTGCACCGTCCCGTGCGCTCCTCCATACTAGCGTCAGGGGAATCCTGCCGGGAGATCGCCTGTTAGGTTCAAGGTGATCGCACGGGATGCAGGTGCTGGTGGGACTCTATCGCTCGCTCCAAGCTCCAATCACGATCTGACGTTCTAACGATGCAGTCGTGGGAGGTACGTCAATGCAAACGCACCGTGTAGGGCTCTCCTTCTTACTCCTCGCAACTCTAGTGTCCTGGGGCTATTCGACGGTCCTTGCACAGACACCGGGACCGCAAGCGACCTGGACGCTGGCCGCGACGGGCGACGCTATAATGACGCGCCGACTTGCCCAGTTCGATCACCCTGGTGATCCGGGATTCTATCAGATGGCGCAAGTTATCCGTGAGGCCGACGCGGCATTTGTGAACCTCGAGCTATCGTTGTTCCGGCTGCATGAATTCGACGGTTGGCCCGCGGCCGAGCACGGTGGCAACTGGGAGCTTGGGCCGCCGGAGGTGGCTCACGACCTCAGGGCCATGGGATTCAATCTGTTCAGCCGAGCGAACAACCACACTACCGACTACGGTGTAGCGGGGATGCGGCTGACAAACAAGCTGCTGGACGAGTTGGGGCTGATTCACGCGGGGAGTGGGGAGAACCTCGGGTCGGCCAGCCGGCCAGGCTACCTGGAGACGCCCAAAGGACGAATTGCACTCATCGGGTTCGCGAGCACCTTCACACCCATGTCTCGGGCCGGCGCTGCGCGCCCCGAGGTGGTGGGTCGTCCGGGGCTCAACCCGTTGCGCATCGAGACCCGCCACGAGGCCGACGCGGCCACGCTTCAGAGCTTGCGAGATGTAGCCGCAGGCTTTGGCACTTCGGTGCCCGAGCGCAGCGATGCGCCGATTCGCTTCATGGGGACGACCGTTTACCCTGGTCGCGCGAATCGCGTTGTCGAGACTGTCAACGCATCCGATGAAGAGCGGATTCTGCGTGAGATAGACAACGCTGCGCGCATGGCGGACTACGTGGTGGTCAGTGCGCACTCGCACCAGCCCGGCAACGCTTCCGTGGTTCCCGCACCCTG
Organism: Gemmatimonadota bacterium; assembly: GCA_039589275.1. GTDB lineage: Bacteria > Gemmatimonadota > Gemmatimonadetes > Gemmatimonadales > GWC2-71-9. The sequence goes on from JBDHHP010000364.1 coordinate 2,792, forward strand.
GGTGGTTGACTTCGCCAAGAAATGCCTCGACGCGGGGGCAAACACCTATATCGTGCACGGGCCTCACCAGCTTCGTGGCATCGAGATCTACAATGGAAAGCCGATATTCTACAGCCTAGGCAACTTCATCTTCCAGAATGAGACGATCGACCCGATGCCATCGGACAACTACGAGCGTTATGGCTTGGGGGACACCGCGCTGGCTGCCGATTTGTACGATACGCGGTTCCAGGGAAACACCGTGGGATTCCCTTCCAGTCCGATCTGGTACGAGAGCGTGATCGCGGTGCCGAAGTTCCAGGGTGAGCGGCTAATTGAGCTGAAGCTATACCCGGTCGATCTCGGACAGAAAGCGCCGCGCTCGCAGCGCGGCACACCGCGGTTGGCGGAT
>JBDHHP010000365.1:0-3179 GCA_039589275.1 Gemmatimonadota bacterium
GCTGCCCCCAACTCGCCAGGGGCATGAACATAGCTGTGACGATGGCAAGGAGTGGTGTGCGACGCATTGTGGCCTCCGGATCAGGAGACGGGGACTCAGTTCCTCGTCGGTGGTCTGGCGGTCACGTCCGTCGGTGGGGCGTCCAGGTGGAGGGCGCTCGCTCTGGCGAGGCGGGCCGTCGAGGCCATCGGCGGTTCGACGGATATGGCCAAGGTGCAACGGCAAGCATGTGAAACAAGGGTAGAAATGTTCGGGATTAGCCGGGTCGGACAGCAGCCCGTCGAGGATGCGGCGCGCAGCGACCGGGTGACTTCACGGCCACTCCCATACGCCCACCAGCTCTGGAGGCTGGTAACGAGACCGGCTCAAGAGCTCGGAAGCCCCGTCAGGAAGCGGCCTTGCAGCTCAGAGGATGTTCGGTGGGTCTCAGGCTGGACCCGGCGAAATGCCGTAGCGTGATCTAGAGGCTGGTAACGAGAGCAGATTGAGAGCTCAGAAGCCCCGTCACAGAACGGCCTCCCTGCGCGGAGAATGTTCGGTGGTTCTTGGTCTGGGCCTGCCTCTGCCCTCTGGCAGGACAAGTCGCAGTCGAGTGGTGGGGTTGGAGAACAACAGCGCCCGGCGCGGGGCCGGGCGCTGCATCTGTCCTAAGATGCGATTGTGGGCGGTATGGCCGCGAACATCACAGCGATCCCCGCAGCCGTGAGAACGTGCCACAACCCGTGACCGACCCTGCCGAGTACGCCGGTGTACTTGTCTGTCAACCACACGATGATCGCGGCCACAAACAGGCCGAGGCTGTACAACCCCAGCGTGCTATTGCCGCTGGTAAACACTCCCACTGAGATGAGCGCCAATAAGAGCGCCATGCGCGCTATCACCTTCCCCTCCAGAAACCACGCAAGGGCAATCCCGCCCAGCGCCGCTCCCGCCAGCGTGATCCAGGCTTCCCACGGGTGGCCGATGACCACCACGTAGAACGCCAGTCCGCCCATCACGGCATACATGCCGCCGTGGTCCCACCTGGCAGACCAGCGTGTCTTGACCCCGTGGTAGATGGCTGAGCCAAAGCACAGAAAGGCCATGGCAACGAAGAAGACTGTCGCCGGTCCCCCGCCGACGGAACGGAGAGCCACCCATCCGGCAGCCAGGTATGCCAGGTTCGTGTAGGTATTGATGGGCTCTACGGGCATTCCAGTCGTACCGTATCCGTGCTGGCATCCTCGCAGCTCTCCCTCATGCCACCCACCGCGACACAGATGTGGCGGCCCGAGCTGCTTGGTCTTTGGATTGACCTCGACCTTGAGATCGTCCCGGCTCCAAACGAATCTGAGCACCAAGAAGATGATCAGGGCCATGGGGATGATGACGATGAGGCTCTCTAGCAGATAGGCGTAAAGCGAATCACCGAACATGGCTGTGCCTCCGAAGCATGCCGTGTTGACAGGCGGCCGAGAGGGTCAGCCAGGAAGGCATGAACGGTCTCACTATGGACGGATTCGGCCGTCCCTAAGCGCCCGCCAAAAAGCTCGTTCAACCTCCCTCAACCACCACTGAGTGCCTGGTGGATCACGTTGAAGGCAGAGTGGCCTGACGTAGTGCTCCGTCCACGCCGCACTCCCTGTCAGGACCCAAAGCAAGTTATCCTCGGTGGGGGCTATGCCGTTCTCTGCCAGTACCGTCCGAGCCACTATAGACAAGGAGTCTTTGGCAATCCCATGCTGGACGATGCACTGGCTAAAGCGGGCCATGGCCGTTGAATCATCTGGCCACGGAAAGTGTCGCTCGACCGCAGCCGTGTATTCATTCCACAGCGAGTCTGCGAGAGCCATCGCTCTTTCGTAGTCTTGAGCGCGGGCTGATGTGCCACAGAGTACTAGAAGGACTGCGACTCCGGCGAGTACGGCTTTCACCACCGTCTTGGCCATGAGTGCCTCGAACATGATCTCACCCCTTCTTCGAGAGCGGCGTGCAAGCATTCGCGCCGATTGTCCTGTCGGTGGTCCTACGGTCACGTCCGTCGGTGGGGTGTCCAGGTGGAGGGCACTCGCTCTGGCGAGGCGGGCCGTCGAGGCCATCGGCGGTTCGACGGATACGGCAAAGGTGCAGCGCGGGGATGGATACGCAAGCAGATTCTGAAGCAGGATTGTCCAATTTGGCCGTGAGACAACAGCGCCCGGCGCGGGACCGGGCGCTGTGGCAACTTGAGCTTCTTCCATCCTATACTAATCCGGCCACTGGAATTCGAAGTTCTTGCTGTACACGCAGCGCATCGTGGCGTTGCCGCTGGCCGATACCATGCCCTTCCAGTTCAACGTCCACAGCGTCCAATCCCCGTTTACGTCCGGGATAACGCAGGGGATCGGGGGACCATCAAGGAGACCATAGATGTCCACATAGATTTCCAACAGACCGCGCCCCGGGTTATAGGCGTCCCAGTGCACGGCCTTCCCAGTGGGGTTGGGTACCCCTGATGCCTTTACGACCGCAACTGCGTTCCCGTTCCGGCTGTACGTCGCAAGCTGCTGCATGCACCCTACGCCGAAGAGGTCCCCGTTGCCGTCAATGACCGCGCATTCCGGATCCGGGAGGTTCTTAACTGCACCCTTGGACAAGGTTGGGACATCGACGGCATCCCCGTCGCTCGCCGCCGTTGGCTGATCGGTGCACGCGACGAGGGGAATGGTCAACAGCGGGATCAGAGCTAACAGTCGCTTTCGCATGGGACACCTCCGAATCAGGAAGGATCACTCACTTCCCGTCGGTGGTCTGGCGGTCACGTCCGTCGGTGGGGCGTCCAGGTGGAGGGCGCTCGCGCTGGCGAGGCGGGCCGTCGAGGCCACTCGGCGGTTCGACGGATATGGCTAAGCTGCAACGGCCAGCAGGTGAAACAAGGTTGATTCGGGTCGGGATTCGGCGGGTCCGGCAGGAGCCCTTCGAGGATGCGGGGCGCAGTGACTGGGTGCCTTGGCGGTCGCCCCCCATACGCCCGCCAGCGCCAGAGGCTGGTAACGAGAGCAGCGCGATACCGCGGAAGCCCCGTCGCCCGGCTTGCCGTCTGGCGACGGCCGTGGCCGGAGCGCCATATTCCTCGTAGGGAACTATGCGCCGCATCGCAACGTTGGCCCTCCTTGCGGCGGCTGTCTGCACCGCCTGCGGCGGGGAGCCCGCGGGCACGG
>JBDHHP010000366.1:0-4575 GCA_039589275.1 Gemmatimonadota bacterium
GACCCTGCGAAGTGTGCTGGGCGAAGCCGAACTCGACGAGCTACTCGCGGACCGCGTGAAGATCAACCGCATCCTGAAAGAGATCGTGGACGACCGGAGCAATCCGTGGGGTATTGAAGTCTCTGCCGTCGAGGTGAAGGATGTGGACTTGCCCGTGGAGATGAAACGTGCGATGGCACGGCAGGCTGAAGCCGAGCGCGAACGCCGCGGTAAAGTGATTGCAGCCGAGGGTGAGTATCAGGCTGCCAATCGGCTGGCTCAAGCTGCCAGCATCATTGGGAAGGAACCCTCGGCGCTGACGCTCAGACTACTCCAGACGATCGTGGAGATATCGAGCGAGACCACCTCCACGGTTATCCTCCCTATCCCGATGGACTTGATCAAGCCATTCACCGAGCTTGCTCAGAAGATCACCAAGTCCGCCGAGAAGCAGCTACCTGAATCGACCGGCGCGCAGATGCTGGCGGCAGACGCAACGGAGCGCGTGCCGACCCCGAAGGGATTGCCCCTCCTCCAGCAGCGCGCTGAAAATGATCCGTGTTGACAAGGCCGCCGCCACCCGGTGTGCTGATACCGATCCGTCCCCGCGGATTGAACTTCAACACGCCGCCTCCCTCGACTTCGAGATCGTTGAGTATCCGACGCACGGAGGGGTAAGAGGCAGCATCCGTAGGACTGAATAACCGCTCGAGACCCTCAGCTTCGATCTCGGCAAGGTACGCGTCGGCTTCCGCTCTGATTGGGTTGATGTTGGCGCTGGGAAGCGGACGAATCAGCCACTTCTTCTGACAACGCTGGGTGCGGATGTACGGACCACCTTTGCGCGGGTGCATAATCGCTGCCACCGTACGCTCTCGTGGTTCATCGGCAGCAGTTGTCACCTCGACAGCGGTCACCGCTCCACTTTGGTGCACAAGATCGAAATCGTGCTGTCCGGCGCTCTGGTCCTGGCAGTAGCGCATCTCGGCGCCCTGAATCACTGCTTCGATAACCGACTTGGCAACCTGTTCCGCCTGGTCCATGAGTTCAAGCAAGCCCTCTAACGACCCGGCGCATAGGCCGCGGGCGTACCGCCAACCAGCGGCTCGATGCTCGACCGCTTCGCGTTCTTGCCATCCTCACCAAGTGGGACGCGGAAGGATGGACAGGACAGTGAACTAGGCCGGCGGGCGCGCGGCGCGGAGGATCGGCCACATCGAAAGCGCCCCGAGGTCTCCCCCGAGGCGCTCCGAACAGGCAGGACGTCCAACTTGGCCCTTTTCTAGTACATCCCTCCCATGCCACCGCCGGGCATCGGAGGCACGGCGCTCTCTTCTTCCTTCTTCTCGACCACTGCGCACTCCGTGGTGAGTAGGAGACCGGCAACCGAGGCCGCGTTCTGCAGGGCCGTCCGGGTCACCTTGGTGGGATCGATGACGCCGGCGGTCACCAGGTCCTCGTAGGTGTCGGTCTGGGCGTTGTAACCATAGTTCTTCTGCTTCGACTTGCGAATGTTCTCGACCACGATCGCGCCCTCGACACCTGCGTTGGTTGCGATACAGCGCGTGGGCTCTTCGAGGGCGCGCCGCACGATGTCGGCACCGACCTTCTCGTCTGCATCTTCAAGGCTGAGCTTCTGCAGCGTGGGCTGCGACCGAAGCAGCGCGACACCGCCGCCCGGAACGATGCCTTCCTCGATGGCAGCCCGGGTCGCGTGAAGTGCGTCCTCAACACGCGCCTTCTTCTCTTTCATCTCGGTCTCGGTCGCAGCTCCGACGTTGATCACGGCAACGCCACCGGCCAACTTGGCCAACCGCTCCTGCAGCTTCTCCTGGTCGTAGTCGGAAGTGCTCTTGTCGATAGCGGCCTTGATCTCCTGAATGCGGCCCTGGATGTCCTTCTCAGCACCAGCTCCATCGACGATCGTGGTGTTGTCCTTGTCGATCACGATCCGTTTCGCGCGGCCCATGTCGCTCAGCACGGCGTTTTCCAGCTTGAAGCCAACTTCCTCACTTATGACCTTCCCACCGGTGAGGACCGAGACATCCTGAAGCATCTCCTTGCGGCGATCCCCGAACCCCGGCGCCTTCACCGCGCAGACCTTGAGTGTCCCGCGCAGCTTGTTGACCACCAACGTCGCCAGCGCTTCGCCCTCGACATCCTCGGCGATGATGAGCATCGGCTTGTCACTCTGCGCGACTTTCTCCAAAGCCGGCAGGAGATCCTTCATCACAGAGATCTTCTTGTCGTGGATCAGGATGTACGCCTCCTCGAGGGCCACTTCCATCTTCTCAGGATCGGTCACGAAGTAGGGGGACAGGTAGCCGCGATCGAATTGCATGCCGTCGACCGTCTCCAACTCCGTCGACAGCCCCTTGGCCTCCTCGACGGTGACGACGCCGTCCTTGCCGACTTTCTCCATTGCGTCCGCAATGAGGTCACCGATTTCGAGATCGTCGTTGGCCGATATGGCTCCGACCTGAGCAATCTCCGTCTTGCCCCGCGTCGGAACCGAGAGTTTCTCCAAGTCACGCACGACGACATCGACTGCCTTGTCTATGCCGCGTTTGATTGCCATCGGGTTGATGCCAGCAGTGACGCTCTTCAGTCCCTCGCGGTAGATCGCCTGCGCCAGCACCGTTGCCGTCGTCGTGCCGTCACCCGCCACCTCGGAGGTGTTGGTGGCAACTTCCTTCACCATCTGGGCACCCATGTTCTCAAGGGGCTCAGCCAGTTCGATCTCCTTGGCGACCGTGACACCGTCCTTGGTGACGGTCGGGGAACCATACTTCTTGTCGATCACGACGTTGCGACCCTTGGGGCCGAGGGTGACCCGGACGGCGTCGGCCAACTTGTCAACACCCTTCTTCAGGGCGCCGCGGGCTTCCACGTCAAAATGCAGTTCCTTCGCGTTTGCCATCTCTCGATTCTCCTTCGATTCGTTCCAGCTCGTGCGCTCAGCCGATTACGGCGAGGACGTCGGATTCCTTGACGATGAGGTACTGATTGTCGTTCACAGTCACCTCTGTACCGCTGTACTTGCCGTACAGCACCTTGTTGCCGACCTCAAGCTCCATGGGGACCCGGTCGCCCTTCTCGACTCTGCCGGGCCCGACAGCGACCACCTCACCCTGCTGGGGCTTCTCTTTGGCGGTATCCGGAATGAACAGACCGCCCTTCATCTCCGCGGTGTCTTCCAGCGGGCGAATCACGACTCGGTCTGCCAGCGGCGCGATCTTGCCCTTCACCTTGGTCTTGGCAGGGGCCATCTCTGTATCCCTCCATCAATGAAAAAACGCAAGTGACCTTACTTACATGGTGTTAGCACTCGACCACATTGAGAGCTAGAGGGGGCAAACGACCGTGTCAAGCCGCTCGCCTGTCCCTTCTAGAAACTCGATCGGAGACTCTTGGACGGGACTCCGATGGCACGCCTCGGCAGTCTGGCGCGAGCCCACTGGATACCACGTCCACCGCCCTGTCTCGTCGGGAGCTTCCTCCAATCTCCGTGAGTTAAGCTCCATGGTGTCAGCGTCTTCGAGCAGAGGTTGCCAAGATCCTGGCACAGGGGCGTCAAGGAGATGGGAGAACTCTAGACGATTGCAGACTTCCGCTCGTGCAAGCGCCATCGGGCCGGCGATCAACTCCAGTCGGTCGGTTCCTATTCTGATACCCATCATCTTATGGCGGTGTCGATCCACGAGCTTCAAGCGTGGCAGCATTGCCTAGGACACCGGGCCGCGCCCGCTGGTCCCCGCACAGTCATTGAGTCAACTGTGATCGGTGGGCTGAGCGGCGTCATATCGTTCGAGGTGTTCCCGTGCCTCATTGAGGCTGTCCTCATCAACGTCCTCACACCGTTCTTGGATTCCCCAATCCAAGTACTTCACCGTGTACGTGTCGTCTCGCGAAAGACAATTCTGGCGCAGCCGGAGAAGACTGTCGACCCACCGTATCGACGCGGCGATCTGCTCGGCGGTGAGTGTGCGGCCAGCCATCTCATGAGCCAACAATGCCGCGCGCCAGTGTCCAACCTCCCTGTCCATGCTAACTCCTCGGCTGCCACACGCCCGCGACGCTAGTCCTTGGCGGGTTCTACCCAATGGGACGGTACATCTATGTAGGCTGGCTCAGGAGCACCTTCGGGCGCGAACAGTCGAAGAACAGTCGAACCATATCGACCCGGTCAGCCACCACGTTGCCCATGAAAACGCCTTCGTCTCGAAACCACGGCACGCCGTCGTAATGGACGTTGGGCTTGAGCCTGAAACGACGTTTCTCCGTCACGGTCGTCCCTCCATTCGGACTTCAACCTCTCTTTGATCCTATCCCGACCGGCGGGATCAACTCTTGATCCTACCCTTCCACTCCCGTCCAGTCTCGTCCACAACCACCAGGTACTTCATGTCGCTCGGGTCGACCAGATCCTGCTCGAGGAGGTACGTGCTGGATCTTCCCTCCGTCAGCTGCTTCGGCGTGAGAATGATGCTGTCGCTGAGCAGCGTCCGGCTCTTGTCGCTTCTACGCCTGTAGTAGACCGTAGAGATGGTCATGGGACGCCGGCCCCGATTGGCGATGGTAATCGCAATGTACTTC
>JBDHHP010000367.1:0-3157 GCA_039589275.1 Gemmatimonadota bacterium
GGTTACCGAGGGACCAGATGACGAGACAGCAACCAAGTTGGTGCTCATCGTTGGATCAATGGGGGCCGTTCGCACCGAGACCCTCCGCGCCTTCCCGGAGGATGAGTACCGTGAGATCATTGCGGCCCTGCCGTAGTCACAGTCGCCATTCAAAAGAACCTGTATCGTGACAGTCCCCGGGCTTCTCGCGGCGCTCGGGCTGTCTGTTGAGGCCGGGGCGAGTTTATCCGATCTCCCTCAACACGCGCTGCAGGGCGCTCTCTGCCAGCAGTCGCCACTCCGCCACCGCCGCCTCACCTCGCGACCACAGTCCGAGCGCCGCACCGTACTGCAGTACGGCTTCTCTGAGGTCACCTTCCTCCTCCGCCAGCACTCCCAGTTCCCAGGAAGACCGCGCGGTGTAGTAAGCTGCCCAATTGCCGGGCGGAACGAACGAGTGGAACAGGCGCCTGGATTCATTTAGCAGTCCACGTGAACGCAGGATCTCGGCGAGGTGAAACCGCATCGCCGGCTCGGGATGTGAGTCCAGCACGTTGCTGGAGTGATCTCCCCAGGTGTCGTAGGCCCGCCGTGCATTGCGCTCGGCGGTCTCGGCGTCCCCGCTGCGAACGGCGATGCGCGCCTCGATGTCGGCGGCCAACGCGCCGGGCCAATCCCGCGAGGTATCACTCGGAGCCAGCTGTGCGATGGCGCTCTGCCACCGCCTGGCCTCCAGCGTGTCACCCAGCACCGCGTGATACGCGCCGACGGCCCATCCGGCCGCCCAGACCATCTGCTTCGAGTCGAGGTAGTCGTCGAGCGAGTCCGCCGGCGCATAGGCGGCGAGCTCGGCCACCGCGCGGGCGGTCGCGCTGGAGTCACCGACACCGGCCATCGATGCGGCAACAAAGAAACGGTTCACCGTTGGACGTATCGGCGCCAGGAAGCCGGCACGGACGAGCGAATCGTTCGCGGCCAATCTCCCCTCACCAAACCAGAGTTGAGTTCGCGCACCCTGGCCGATCCGCTGATGATACACGGGCATGGTATCGGCCATCAGCTCCGCCAGGAAACGCTCCGCAACCTCCGGCTCTCTCGCTCTGAGATCGCGCAGCACCCGCGTGACGACCGGCATCGATTGCCCCGCCAGCACACGAAGAATCGAGTCCTGAGCTGCACCGCTGGATGTGAGAGCCCGCACGGCACCCAGACTGCCTGAGACGACGGGGTTCAGTGTGTCCACGCTCGTGAGTCCGGCCAGATGCTGCTGCAGTGAGTCGCTGTTCTCGGACCACGGGGAGACACTCAGGAGCATACTGTATGCGCTGGTGGATGCGGGATCCAACTCCAGGACCCGCTGGCAGAGGGCAGCTACGTCGTCCGCAGTCTTGTCGAGCTGCCAACCGTGGTCGAGGTACACGTTCGCGAGGGTCTGGAGCGCGTCCAGGTCGAGAGAGTCGATCTCCAGGATCCTTCCCAAGAGCGTCGCAGCACGCACGCCATCGGTACGACTGAGTGCTTTTTCGGCCTCTACTCTGAGCCGATAGCGCGGACTCAAGCGGTCCCGGTACTGCATCGCGCGGTCGATGATCTCCGTGAGACCGGTAAAGGGCAGTCCGCTCTGGAACAACTGCCACGAACGGATCTTGTGTTGTTCCAGGTGCGCCAGCGCAAACGTGGAATCGAGCGTCACCGCCTGCTCGATTGCCTCCTCAGCGGCATCGTAGAACCCGCGGTACACCCAGCTTTTCGCTTCGAGGTATGCCTTCAGAGCCCCGATCGACCCTGTGGCAAAGGATTCGACGACCGGAACGCCGGGTAGGGTGTCGCGTTCCCAGACACTGGAAACCACATCGATTGCTAGGCGGTCGACTGCTACACTGAGGCTTCCGGCGGGAACCGAGTTGCGCAGCGTCGTGCGGAGTTGCCCATCCAGGTCGTACACGCGGGCTGAGACTTCCATCCGGCCACCCACTTCGGACACAGAGCCGAGCACCACCCTTGGCGTTCCCGCCTGTTGTGCCAACTCGAGTGCTTCCGAGAGTTCCGGAACGTGGAGTGACTGATCCGATCCGCGCCGCAGCGAGCGCCACATCGCAACCGGGTCGGCCACCCGGATCCCTACGGTCCCGTCGAGCGAGGCGGCAAGCAGATCGGCGATGCCTTCGCCTATGGAATTGTCGTCAGCCGTGCTGCGGAACGGGAACACGACCAGTGTCGCCGGCTCCAGACTGGCGCTTGCCGACGACGCCATCCTGCTCAGCAGCACGACCACGATGGCGGCGAAGACCACGATCGGAATCGCGTAGCCCCGTTTCCATCGGAGCGTGGGCCGGGCGGAGTGCGCCTTGGGTACCGTTTGAACCGGCACTTCGCCGCTTACGACACGGCCCAAGGATTCGGCGAGCTGCCCCGCCGTGGCGAACCGGTCTGCGGGCACCTTTGCCAGCGCGCGTGTCACCGTCTGCTCGAGGGCTTCGGGCACGGTGTCACGCACGACGCGAAGGCTGGGCACCGGATCCGCGACTTTGCGTGCCAGGATCGCCTGCGGTGTCGATGCCGTATAGGGTGGGTCCCCTCCCAGCATCTCGTACAACACGCAGCCCAGCGAGTAGATGTCACTGCGGCCATCGATCCCTTCCTGACCTGCTGCCTGCTCGGGACTCATGTATGCCGGTGTACCCACCGTCATCCCGGTCTCGGTCAGGTTCTCGCCACCCGCTGCGCTGAGCGCCCGCGCTATCCCGAAGTCGGTGACGACCGCGTGGCCTTCCTGGAGCAGGATGTTCTCGGGCTTGATGTCCCTATGAACGACACCGCGCGAGTGCGCCGAGCTGAGCGCGTCGGCCACCTCTCGGGCCACCTGGATCGCGTCTTCCAGGGACAGCTGCCTTTCACGGCTGAGGCGCTCGCGGAGTGATTCCCCTTCGACGTACGGCATCACGTAGTAGAGGAATCCGCGTGCTTCGCCGGAGTCGTGCAGCGGCAGGATGTGCGGATGGGTGAGCTGAGCCGCAATCTCGATCTCGCGGAGAAACCGCTCCGGTCCCAGAGTGGCTGCGAGATCCGGCTTGAGCACCTTGAGAGCGACCTTGCGGTGGTGCTTTAGGTCCCCGGCCAGGTAGACAGTAGCCATGCCACCCGAACCAAGCTCTCGCTCGATCCGGTAGCGGTCAGC
>JBDHHP010000368.1:0-3156 GCA_039589275.1 Gemmatimonadota bacterium
AGGGCTGCCTGAACGGCCTGCCTGATCTGGGCACCACCCCATGTCTTCTCTCTGAGACTCCGCGCCGCTCACCTGCAACTCGGTGATCCAAGTCCTTCCTTCGCTCGAGCCCGCTGCGACGGCCAGTGCTGTGTCGCAGACGCCGTGTGGCGTATCGTCGTTCCTTGCCAGATCTGCGGTCATCGCTGCCTCGCCTGTTTGCCGGCCGCCTGCGCTGACTAATACGGCGCTCGTTGATCCACGGGTTCGCCCCATGTCGGCGTCCCGACGCGGTGATCGCAATTGCCGCCAATCGAAGGCGGATCGATCTCCGTGTGTCTGGCGGGAGCTTGTTCTCGTGCTCACGTCGCCAAGCTTGAATGGCGTTCACCAACAAGGCAATCGTTCGTTTGGATCGCAGTCTGCCTACTCGCAGCATGATAGGGATCATCTCGAGCCAGCGCTCTGCGTCAGCCACAGTCTGAAGGGGACCGAGCTCCCTCTGTGCCTCGTGTGCCGTCAGAGGCTTGGCCCATTGGGCCTGCTTCGGTTTCGTCGGACGTTCATTAGGACCCGGCATCGGTGACTTCTATCGGGCGATTCTGCTCAGATCGATGCAACCGAGCTCCTGCGTCGGATGAGCCGTCCATAGGTGGCGAAGGAATCTTGTCGTCCGCCGGCCGTCATACTGCGGCGGGGCCAGAATGCCACCAGCAGGGACTTACTCCTCCCCAAGCTGCGGCACGCGTAAGTGGATTGCAAGAGTCGTATGAACGCAACATGGGGTGGTAAATTGCGCCCATGAAACAGCTGTGAAAACACCATGAACGGGATCGGACAGAGAGTGTGCTAGTCATCTGCTTCACGTACGTTTCATTAGCTCTTAACGCAGAGGCACCGCCCTGAGACAGTGCCTATTCTGCTTTGGGACCACCTAAATCCGATGAGCATTGCAGCATGGCTGCCCAAGCCACATCTTAGCGGTAGCCGTCACAAGGAGCCCACCATGAAAGGCACCATCCTCGACTTTCTGAAGCTGGCCGCCGAGAAGCCTGAACTAACTCAGGAACTGGTTGCGCTTGCAGCCAAGCACGATTTCGAGTTCACCGATGAAGTGAGTGACGAGGAGCTGGAGGCCGTTGCTGGAGGAGCATCAGTGCTCGCCCAAAGAGCGGCACGACTGGCTGGCTTTACGCGAGCTGCCAAGAGTGCGGTGGAGCCTTCCCAGCCCGCCCTGCCCTCAGACGAGAATGATGGTGCTGACAGCAGTGCTCTTGACAATATGCAGGAGTTCTTAGATGGCCTTTCCCCCAGTAAGTGAAAAGCTCGGACCGGGCCGTGTACTGTCCCTGACGCACTAGGCCGGGCCGCTTGCCTGGCCTTTTCGTTGCGCGGGTAGACACTACATTGTTAAGACCGAACGGGTAGAGGCAGCGACGTTGGCTGTTGAGAGGGGCCGGGAAACCGGCCCTCTGTCGTAGTCAGCACCACGTCGGCTTCCGGAAGCTGATCAGGGGATACGACCGAAACATCCGTCCACCTCGTGAGCCATAATGGTCATCTGCCCTTCAACCGGAAAATGCTGCAGTTGTCCTGCAAGCTCAAGCCAGTAATCGGCCTCCGATTCGCACATTTCATCGGACGGGAGTTCCTGTCGGGCAAAGAAGATCCCACCGTAAGAGCCAAAAAGGTCTGAGCTGAATCGACCACTGGTCCGGCTCGGGTGGTCGCCTTCGGCGAACATGAGGACCTTTTCTGGTAAGAGGCGGATGTCGCCAGCAAAGGGTACACTGTCAACTAGCGTAGGTAGCCTGCAGGTAGTGGGACGTGCCCAATAGCATCCTCGCATGTCAATTGTGAGTTCACCCTCGAATACGGGTTCATATTCATTCCATTCGCGTTGTTCCCACTTTGAAAGCTCAAGCACGGTCACTCGCGTGAGACTATCGATTTGGAGCAGATTTAGTGCTGCCGGGCAGTAGAATCTCTTCTCGAGACATTTCGTTGGTACCGCGTAAAAGCGGACCAAGCCCTTGTACACCCCTGACAGGTCGATCACGACATCGGGGTATGGCTCCGGCTCTGTGACTTGAGGGCCATCGCAGGCCGCGAAGGATGCTACGGCAGCAATCACACACCATGTCGGCCGGTGAAGTTGCAACGTCCGTCCTTGTGAAGACCGACGGAAGTATGGCAGAGAAGCGTCAAGGCAACGTCAAACACACCTAGGCCGGGCCGCTGGCTCGGCCTTCGTCTTACCATCTTCTGAACCTAACCGTAGCTTGTGCGTGTCGCCCTCTGGGTCGCCCTACCGAACGCAAAGGAGGAGCACATGCGCCGTCTCGCACTCGTAGTGCTGTCTCTGGCCTTTCTGGTCGCTTGCCAACCTGCCACAACCGAACTCACCGAAGAACAGAAAGCCGAGGTTGCGGCGGAGCTGAACGCCATCAAGGCCGATTTCTGGGATGCTTGGAGAGAATGGGACGTGGATAGAGGAATGTCGTACTACCACAACTCCCCCGATTTCATTTGGGCGAACGAGGGACTTCTGATTGGATGGGAGGCGCTCAACGAAGCAGCTCGGGCCGCAAACTTGGAGAGCCAAGCGATAGCGATCAACGAATCAAGAGTAACGGTTCTGGATGTTGATGCTGTTCACATGGTGGAACAAGGGACCTATTCTGAAACGGACACTGATGGAGTCACTGGACCTGAGATGACCTTCGCCTTCAGCGCCCTTTGGCTGCGTAGCAACGGCGAGTGGAAGGTGCATGCTGTCCACGTGTCGAGACTCCCGGCTGAGGACCAGTAGCGCGCGCTTCTTCCTACGCCATCGCCCGGTCCCGCGCCGGGCGTTGTGCTTTCCTGAAAATGCGCTGCGTACCTCAACCGGGTCGTACCGATGAATCGCGAAGGCCAAAGGGGGTGCAGGCCTTCGGCATAGGTGCATAGGTCCTTGAAGTAGTGAAAACAGTGAAAATCAAAGAAGTGATTTTTTGCCTCTAGAGTGTTGAAAAGGCACCCTCAACCTATGCAACCCCGCAGTCTGGCCCTCTCAAGCAGCAAACCGTACCTTCCATGAGAAGGTTATGTTGTCAAGGCCAACGTGGTGGCCGACGACATAGGGACTCACCGATTTGCTTCCATCCGCACTCTGCGTGGATGCTTCTTTGTCAC
>JBDHHP010000369.1:0-3144 GCA_039589275.1 Gemmatimonadota bacterium
GTAAGACCTAGCTGACACAGAAGCTGACACAGCCGCTACCCGTCAGTGCAAGCGGCCTCGGCTTGGTGATCACAACGTCACCAGCCGTGAAGCGCAACAACGAAGGTGCGCGCGGTTCTGAGGCGGAGGGTGTGCTCAGTAACCGACACAGAAACTGACTCACCTAGCTCACATAGGGAAAGAGCGACTTCCACTAAGTGAAAGCCGCTCCAGAAGTTGACTCAGTACCCCGCCAGGGACTCGAACCCCGAACCTACTGATTAAGAGTTCGTCCTTGGGAAGGCTCAGATACGACAAAATGTAGTATCAACGCGGTGTTTCGGCGTCCTCTGTCGTATCTGAATTAGGGTAATACTACAGGATGTCGCATGTTTTTACCCCACTTTTTACCCCACCTCTAAGCGACGCTGCCCCTACCCCTTCGGCCTCATCAGTTCTTGGAACGGCGGGTAGTCGCGGATGGAACCCCAGGCAAGCCATGGCCGGACCCACGGCGCTTGGTGTGGGAATCCTTCTCTGAACGCCTGACTCACGAGCGCCACGGCACTCTCACCATCACCGAGGGCTGCTGCAATCGAGGATTGCCAGGCGGTATTCCATCCCATCAGGTAGGGCCTCTCCAGATCCCGAAGCCACTCGGAGATCTCTAGAGCCTCGTCCCGATCCCCTCGACAAGCAGCGAGGATTCCGACCGTCGCACGATAGCTCATGCTCTCGGGAAACTCCTCTGACAGCGGCTTCGCGACACTGTAAGCCTCCTCACAGCGGTCAGTGACGTACAATGTCCAGGCATAGCCGCTACGCCACCCTGCGCCTGATTTCATCTCAGGCAGCCTCGCGTCGTACCACTGTATCGCCCTGTCCGCCGCGGTTCCTGCAGCATCGGTGTGGCCGTAGCGACGCAGGTAGGCAGCGATCCGTGAGATCGACATTCCAGTGCTGAGACTCTGTTCGTGCAAAGCCACTAGATCGTCGAGCAGCGCGTTCAGCTCCTCCACGCGCCCAAGTGCTGCGAGAGCGAAACCTTCATATCCGAGTGTCCCACTGTCATCCCCGTAGGTCTCTCGAAATTGCCGCGCCGTCTCCAGCGCCTTCCCGTGCTCACCGAGATCCGAATAGGCACGTATGAGCACGCTGAAGTAGGACCTCCATCCCCGCATCGGTCCCCGTTCTGGATCGAGGCTCAGCAGTGCATCAACGGCCTCCTGCGGACGGTTGACGCGAGTGGCAGCCCGCGCCCGGTTGTACACGGCCTTGGAACCCGGTGCCAGTTCCGCCGCTCGCCTGATGGCTCGGAGTGCTTCCCGAAGGTCAGCGTCCAACTGTGCCATCAGGTAATCCAGCCAGTGTCGATCGTAGTCACTTAGCCGGTCTCTGTGGCGTTCTAGGATACCTGCCAGTGAGTCGGATTGTGCCCACTCACTTCGGTTGATGTGGCAGAGAGCCGCGTAGATGAGAGGGGTCACGAACGTGGTATCGAGTTCAAAGGCCCGATGGAAGTTGGGAAGCGCCTCCTCATACTCGGATGGGATGTAATGCCTCATCCCCTCGTCAAATGCCCTGTACGCTTCATAGGACGGTGGGCGCTTCACGGAACTGACATGACCGGCGAGACGTTTGTCGAAGGCAATGGCAAGAAACCCCATCACCCGTTGCTGTATGTCCGCGATCACATCCCTCGCGGATGCTCGTGGTCCTCGAACTGGATCGACAATACCCAGCGGCTGTCCTCGCACCGCATCCGTCACGCTCGCGTGTATCTCTAGACTGTCGTTTTCGAGATAGGCCACGCCCGATATAACGATGCCTGCACCGGTTTCCTCCGCCAAAGCCCGTATGGGATCGCGCACTCGGCCCGACTCACGTTCGGATTGCACGTGCTGCCACGACTCCAGGGCCATGTCCCACGGCGTCACCATAATTGTCGCTTGCTGAAGCCCCTGCGTGACCCAATGGCCTGCTCGTGAGCCCAACTGATCGAGTGACGGATCGCCCGTCTCGTTGCGGAACACGGCAACCACGACGTGATTGGGGTTGAGACTCACCCCGCCGCTGCGAGGAAAGGCTGCCACGATTGCTATCACGGCGATGATTGCAGCAGCGCCCACCACCCCTCCTGCCATCATCCACCGACGCTTGACTCTTCGATCCAGCGGCACAACCGTGCTGGGTGTAGTCGCGCCAGGCGGAGCAATTGCCTCGCCAAACAGCGCCACGGGATTGAATCGATCCGCTGGGACCTTGGCGAGACTCCGTTCCAACGCCGCTGCGACCCACCCCGGCACAGATGGACGGACCACGGTGACGTTGGGTGGCTCCGCTGAGAGATGCTGATGCACCAGGCTTTCGATCGTAGGACCCGTGAACGGCGGCTGCCCCGCCAACATCTCGTGCAGAACACAGCCGAGCGAGTAGAGATCGCTCCGTCCGTCCAGGCCCTTCTCACCGGCTGCTTGCTCAGGGCTCATGTACGTCGGCGTTCCTATCGCAATCCCTGTCTCCGTGAGCCGTTCACCACCCGCCACATCCACAGCCCGAGCAATGCCGAAGTCGGCCACCACCGCGTGCCCGCTCTCGAACAGGATGTTCTCGGGCTTTATGTCCCGGTGAATCACGCCGTGACTGTGGGCGTAGCTCAGCGCATCGGCTACTTCCCGTGCCACTTGCAGAGCATCGTCAATGGCAAGCTGCTTTTCGCGATCCAGGCGATCGCGAAGGGACTCTCCCTCGACGTAGGGCATGACGTAATAGAGGAAGCCGTCAGCGTCACCAGAGTCATGCAGCGGCAAGATGTGAGGATGCGTGAGATTGGCCGCGATCTTGATCTCTTGGTGGAACCGCTCTGGTCCCAACGCTGCTGCCAGCTCAGGACGTAGGACTTTGACAGCGACCTGTCGCTCGTGCTTCAAATCCTGCGCGAGATAGACTGTAGCCATCCCACCACTACCGAGTTCCCGCTCTACGGTATAGCGGTCAGCGAGGGCGGACTTGAGGCGGTCGAGAGCGTCAGTCATTGCCGCTCCCGACTTTCTCCTTCAACTCCTCGAAGAAGTTGAGTACCAGCATCAGTTCGCTGGTTTGGTCACCCACGACCTTCAACATCACGAACCGTTGATCGTCGTGCCTAACCGAGTAGTTGTGGTT
>JBDHHP010000370.1:0-3117 GCA_039589275.1 Gemmatimonadota bacterium
CAACCGCCTCCTCCGGGTTGATGTGCACGGGCGCCATGAACCACTGTGGGTCATAGGCACCAATCGGCATCAAGACGACATCAAAAGGACCGAGTTTCTCACCGATCTCATTGAAGTCCGGGTGATACCCGGTGTCTCCCACGAAGTAGATCCGTCGATTCCCTGCAGCCACAATCCAACCACACCAGAGACTACCATTGCGACGCAGACCCCGACCGGAGAAATGCTGGGCAGGCACACACGATACCGTTACTCCGTCGAATCCCTTTTCATCATACCAGTCGAGCTCACTGATGCGGCTGACGCCACGATCCCGCAGAAACGCTCCTAGTCCCTGTGGAGCCACCCAATGCGCATCACCGTGCATCTCTGCTAGGCGCTCAACGGTTTCCACGTCCAGATGATCGTAGTGATCGTGCGAAAGCAGCACCAAGTCGATGGGCGGCAGCTCGTCGAATGGGATGCCAGGTGGCATGTAGCGGCGCGGGCCCGCGAACTGGACGGGAGAACAGCGCTCGCTCCATACGGGGTCAGTCAGCAGGTTCAGCCCGGCGACCTGCATCAGAAAGGTCGCATGCCCAACCCAGGTGAGTGAGACGGCGTCATTCAGTGCCCGAGGTTGGCCTAAGTCTGGGGTTGCTGACGGGAAGGAGCCGCGTTTCGTGCGATCGATGCGCGGCCTTACGGTCCGCGTCACGGCCCACCGCAACATCCCGGTGAACACGGGTTGTCGGGCCCACGGCCATGGATTGCGGAAGCCGCCCCGCGGATCGTGATGGTCTCGTATCGATCGATCAGTCATGTCGCGTGGGGATGGTAGTCGGAGACGAGGGCAAAGGGAAGGAATGCAGGAGACCGTGTACTTCGGGCAACCTTTCCAAGTACATTACACGCCCTGAACTCCTAGCCATAGGCCTGCAGAGCCACTGAGAACGCAAGACGATGCCGAGGACCGAGAAGAAGACCATCCGCACCGCCAAAGGTGTCAGAGAACACACGTACCTGGGCTGTCCACTGACTCGTAACCGCTCGGCGTGGTGCTTCCGCATATGCACTCCCGATACAGACGGCTCCGGTCACTGCGGCAGAGTCGCACCACACGGTCTCAAGGGTAAGACCCAATTGGCGATCGAGAAGCACAAACAGAAGGAGCGGCAGAAGCACTACGAGAACCTGGAACAGACGTATTTGAGCGCGCCGTACAACGAGTTTCACGAGCCCGGCATCAGGATTGCCGCCGGTGAGGCGGACGTCGTGATCCGCATCCAGAAGAAGCTCTCGCATCCAGCCGGGATTCCTGGCACGATCATTCTCAAGGCTATGAACGACTCGGCTGCGTTCGCCGTGAACTCATTGATCGAACATAACTACGTGCTCACAGTGAGCTTCAACGTCTCACTCACAGGCACTGTACCCAAGGATGAGCTAATCGCCCGTGGCCGTTTTGTGGGCATGTCGGGTGACAACTATTTGGCCGAGTCGATGTTGACCGATGTCGAGGGCAGTGAGATCGGAAGGGGTGACGGTGCGTTCATCGTGAGCAACATCGAGTTGGCGCCTGACGCTGGAAGTTGACCCAGCAAGCCTGCCTACAAGGCCCCGCCCTGCCGCCACTAGTTAACATTCATCGTCGCTACCGCAGGAGCACCAAGAACCCACCGTCATCGATATCTCGCGACCACTGGTTCACCACAGTATCGAATTCACCGCCGAGCAACTTCCTGACGCGGGGCTTTAGGACCGCAGGTCCCGCCGATCCCCTTCCCTTCCCCGTCACAATGTGAACTACAGATCCGGGAGCGCGTCGCTGCCAGCTCAACAAGAAGTTGCGCACCGCGACCTCGGCTTCGGCGGCAGTGAAACGATGTAGGTCCAGCTTTGCCACCGGCTTCACATCCAGCAGGGAATCACCGAACGTTCCCGGTCCCACCGGTTTCCGTTTTCGACGTCGGGGCATGATGGTACAAGGATAACAGAGGCAAGGCCGGTCGCGGACTCGGATCACGAGTATATTGTTCTGAACACGCCGTTTTCGTTGCGTCCACTGCAGCCTGACTATCGATCACGATGACAATATTCGAGACGGGCAGCCTATGGAGTAAGGTCGTATCGCAGACCGGCCTTGCCACCGCCAAGGGCAAGCTGCAGCGCATCCCAACTCGCGAAGAAACTGTCGAACAAGACGGAATTCATTTCGTTGTTCGCCTGGTGGATGCCGTCCAACGCAAGCGCATAGCAAGGCTCATGCAGCCGTCAGATGAAAACCCGTTTCTCCCGTACGACGAGGATCTGTTTGTCGCCGATGTCACGGACACCCACGTCTGCCTACTCAACAAGTTCAACGTCGTGGAACATCACCTGCTGATTGTTACCCGCTGCTTCGAACATCAGGAGACACTACTGACGGCAGCAGACTTCGAGGCAATGTGGAGTTGCCTCAAGGAGTTCGACAGCCTTGCGTTCTACAATGCCGGCACGATCGCTGGCGCGAGTCAACCGCACAAGCACCTGCAACAGGTATCCGCACCGTTGGGTGCCGGGCCCGAGCGGACGCCGATGGATGCGGCGCTACGTGGGGCAGCTTTGGACGGAAGCTTCGGGTCGGTGCCTGAACTTCCGTTCACACATCGTGTTGCACGGCTCAAGGACACGACAACACTTGAATTAAGAGAAGTAGCGGCGACAAACAAGGAGTTGTACGACGACATGCTTCGGTCTGTCGGGTGCTATGACAGCGAGGTTCCCTACAATCTGCTGGTGACTCGTGACTGGATGTTGCTGGTCCCTCGCGGGGCGGAGAAGTACCGGTCCATCTCCGTCAACTCGCTCGGTTTCGCCGGCTCGCTGCTAGTGCGGGATGAGGAGGAGCTGACTTTGGTACGCGAGGTGGGTCCGATGACCATACTGCGATCGGTGGGGGTCGAGCCGGTGGTATGACAAGCCCCGGCATCAGGCGATGCCGGGGCTTGAAGTACAATTCCTGGGTGTTACGGCCGCGGTCGCGCCCGGTACTTCTCGTACAGCTCCAGGTGTTTGTTCATCTTGTCGGCGACGTGCCCGTTCACGATGAGGTGTACGAACTGCGTTTGTATCTCCAGCGGGTCGCCGTCGGTCACT
>JBDHHP010000371.1:0-4354 GCA_039589275.1 Gemmatimonadota bacterium
CTAGTCGATGCCGGCCGCGCCGCCGAACTCAAGGAAGCCTCCCGCAGCTGGCCCTCTTGGGATCTGACCCCACGCCAGCTATGCGATTTGGAGCTGCTGACAACGGGTGCGTTCTCTCCGCTCACGGGCTTCATGGGGAGATCCGACTACGAAGGCGTCCTGAGTGACATGCGCCTCGCTGACGGGACCCTGTGGCCGATCCCGGTCACTCTTGATGTGCCGGAGGGGCTCGCGGGCCAACTGTCACCAGGTTCATTTCTCGCGTTGCTTGACGCCGAGGGGGTCTTGCTTGGAGTGCTCCAGGTAGCAGATGTCTGGCAGCCGGATCGGGAGGCGGAAGCGCGAGCGGTGTTTGGCACCACTGACTCTCAGCACCCTGGTGTCGCGCATTTGCTGAGACGAGTTCACCCCTGGTACGTGAGTGGTCGGGTTGAGGGTTTGCAGCTGCCGCCCCACTACGACTTCAGACGCCGGCGTCGTACCCCGGCTGAGATCAGGCGGCAGTTCGCCAAGGTCGGTTGGAGGAGAGCCGTGGCGTTTCAGACCCGCACGCCGATCCATCGTGCCGAGTACGAGTTGATGACCCGCGCAGCCAAGGAGATCCAGGCGAGCCTGCTTGTTCACCCGTTCGTGGGCTTGACCCAGCCGGGCGATCTGGACTACTACGCCAGGATGCGCTGCTACAAAGCCCTGTTATCACGCTTTCCGAAGAACACCGCTTCACTCGTGTTGCTGCCCCTGGCCATGCGTTTGGCGGGCCCGCGGGAAGCGCTGTGGCATGCAATCATCGAGAAGAACTTTGGCTGCACCGATCTGATCGTGGGACGCGACCACGCTGGCCCTGGGAAACCAAGAAACAGCCACCGGTTCTACCGCCCGTACGAGGCGCTCGAATTCGTGAAGCGATACGAGGAGGAGGTAGGCGTCGGTGTCGTGGCCGGCACGCCGCTAGTGTACCTGCCGGACGAGGATGTTTATGTCCCAGAAGACGAGGCTACTCTGGGCGCGCGGTCTCTCAGCATTTCGTCTGTCGAGCTGCGGGCCCGGCTTGCTGATGGACGTGAGATTCCGGAGTGGTTCACATTCCCGGAAGTTGCAGCGGAACTCAAAAGGGCCTATCCACCGCGCAACAAGCAGGGCTTTACGGTCTTCCTCACGGGGCTCTCTGGCTCGGGCAAGTCGACCATAGCCCGAGTGCTGCTCGTCAAGTTCCTGGAGGTGGGCACCCGACCGGTCACGCTGCTTGACGGCGACATTGTGCGCAAGAACCTCTCGTCTGAACTCGGCTTCTCACGCGAGCACCGCGATCTCAACGTGCACCGCATTGGCTTCGTTGCCTCGGAAATCACCAAGAACGGCGGCATAGCGCTGTGTGCGCCGATCGCGCCGTACGATCACATCCGCAAAGACAACCGCGCTCTGATAGAGCAGGGCGGGGGATACTCTATGCCAAGGCTCGGGCCGGGGTCATCAGAGAGTTCACCGGGATCTCCGATCCGTATGAAGTCCCTGAGGATGCGGACGTGGTGATCGATACCACCAGCGTGACACCTGCGGAGGCGGCGCAGCAGGTGATTCTGTATTTGGAGAAGAAGGGGTATATCGGGGGGCGGTAGGGCACCACCCGCCTCCCCACCGCGGCGGAACCCAGCCGCTGCCCCACACGACCCCGGCGGAACCCCGCCGCCACCGCGCAGACCCTGGCGGAACCCTCTCCCATCCCAGCACCACCCGGGCGGAACCCAACCGCAACCCAGCACTACCCTGGCGGAACGGCGGTAGGGTGCATCTCTTCCGTCGTTCCGACGTTCCGCCCTTCCGTCGTTCCGACGCTGTTCCTACCGCCCTACCGCCCTATCGCCCCACACCCAACAGCCTCCTCAACTCGCGTTCGATTCCGGCCATCGCATTCTCGTGTAGCTCACCGATGCGCTTCCCGAGCCGCCCCTTAGCGACTGCAGACACGGAACCGCATTTCGCGTAACTCGTGGTTCTGAGAGCCGCGTGTTCGACCGGCGGGCGCGAAGGCCCCGGCTTCGAGGTTAGTGGCACCAGGATGACATCGGGAGCGTGCACGTTCCATGCGTCCACGCTCACGACCACTGCCGGCCTGGCCTTGGGCTGGTCCAGCGGCGAGACGGTCCAGATTTCTCCGCGCCGCATCAGTCATCCGGCGCGAGAGCTTTGCTCGCCAGCGCCTGCCACTCCAGGTCCTCCCGGCGGTCCTCGGCGTCGGGCTCGGCTTTGTAGAAGGCCGCAAGCTCGTCGACCCATTGGCGGTGCTCCCGTTCGCCAAGTGCTGCCCGCAGCAGTTGCTCGATCTTCTCGGACCGGCTCGCCCCCGGGCCCGAATCAACCGCTACTAGCAGTTCGGTCTCGAGGGACACAGTCACTCGACGTTTCACAACGATCTCCATGAGAGGAAGTTATGCACAAATGTAAGATAATACGTATGAAAACCCCGCGGGATGTATCAAAATGTCGCGGAACGTCGGAAGAGAGTCCCCGTTTTCCGCCGTTCTGCCGTGTCTTCTTCCGCCGTTCCGCCCTTCCGTCGTTCCGTCGTCTTCACGTTCCGACGTGTCTTCTTCCGCCATTCCGCTGTCCACCTACTGCTATCCCACCCTACGTGACTATATTAGTCTTATGAAGAAGACCCAAAGGACCATAAAGCCCACTGCTAAGGTCTCAGAACTCAAGGCGGGTCTGAGCGCCTACCTGGCCCGTGTCAAGGCTGGCGAGGAAGTGGTTGTGACGGAGCGGGGCAGGCCGGTGGCGAAGCTAGTGCCCATCCCGCCCACCGAGGATGCTGAGGTGGAGCGGCTGCAACGCCTCGAAGCTGAGGGGCTCATCAAGTTGGGTACCGGCCGCATTCCCGACGATTTCTGGGAGATGCCCCGGCCGAATGATCCAGAGGGCCTCGTACTCAAGGCACTATTGGAGGAGCGCGAGGAAGGGCGGTGAGGTTCTGGGACAGCTCCGCGATACTACCCCTATGCCTGGAAGAGCCGACGTTACCGGTTGTCAAGCGGTTGCTTGACGAGGATGGCCAGATATCAGTCTGGTGGGGTTCGCCCGTCGAGTGTTTCTCGGCGCTGGCGCGGCGTCTGCGCGATGGTTCCGTTGGATCGGAGGATCTATCGAACGCCAGGGCCGTGCTACGGACTCTAGAGGCCAGCTGGTACGTTGTACGGCCCTCTCAACAAGTGCAGAGACGAGCGATCCGATTGCTCATGAGTCACCCGCTCCGAGCGGGTGACGCGCTGCAACTCGCCGCGGCACTCACTTGGAGCAGGTCGAGTGATGGAGGCCAGTTCGTGTCGTTCGACGGCCGTCTGCGCGATGCGGCTACCTGCGAGGGTTTTCGCGTGCTGCCGGTTGAGATAAGGCAGTAGCTCTTAGTGCACTAGCCCCGCACAGCGCGTCTTCTTCCGCCCTTCCGACGTTCCGACGTTTTTGCTTCCGCCGTTCCGACGTCGCTCAGATCGGCCCGAACAACTCCTTAGACGACAACTCGAACTCGACATCGGCTCCCTCGGGCTGCCAAACGACACGCTCGCGCTCGACCTCTGGAAACGTTGCCTCCGGCGTCCAGACCTCAACGAGTTCTTGGTCGGGATCGACGATCCAGTACAAAGGGATACCGACTTCTTGGTACAGCCGGCGTTTGGTGAATCGGTCATGCCTAGTGGTGGTGGGGCTCAGCACCTCAATTGTGAGTAGCAGGTTCTTGATCTGCGACCACTCCCGCGATCCGGCGTCGTCGGGCGCGACTACGAACACGTCGGGCTGCACCAATACTTCGGGTCCCCACGAGATGTCTGCTGGCGAAGCAAGAACTTCACCCAGACTATTCTCGGACAAGAAGCGATCGAGCGCCACGAGTAGCCGACGCACTATCCGCTGATGCCATAGCCGCGGTGCGGGCGTCACGAGCAACTCCCCGTGCACGGTCTCGTACCTCTTACCGTCGTCGGGAAGCGCGCGGACCATCTCGGCGGAGTAGTACACCGGTGCTGCCATGCCCATAATGTGGCCTCGGCTGGAAGGGGAGTGCAAGGACGAATCACTCCAAAGGGTATGGCAGCTCAGTCGAGCATGTGGTATCGAATCAGCGCGTGGAGGAGCGAAGCGTTGCGGCGCGCGCGCACTGGCGGAACCACGTCTTATCCCGGCGCCACTCGGGCGGAACCCCGCCGCCACCCTGCAGACCCTGGCGGAACCCTGTCCCATCCCAGCACCACACAGCGGAACGGCGGTCGGCAGGGTCTTCTTCCGACGTTCCGACCTTCCGTCGTTCCGACGTGTTCACGTTCCGACGTTCCGACCTTCCGCCGTTCCGCCCTCAGTATTC
>JBDHHP010000372.1:0-4823 GCA_039589275.1 Gemmatimonadota bacterium
CTGCTCTATAATGCACGGGCCGGGAGAGGTGTCCGAGTGGTTGAAGGAGCCGGTCTCGAAAACCGGTGAGCCCTTACGGGTTCCGTGGGTTCGAATCCCACCCTCTCCGTTCGCGTCCTGCGTTCCCACGCGTCACGTTCTGGCGTTTTTGACCGCGGCTGTTCTTGGATTGGCGCCGAGAAGATCTTGCTTTAATGAGAGAATTCACAGTACCACCACGCCTGGCCTCTTACCCGGTCGTAGTAGAGCTTCCCGTGCAGTGGGGAGAGATGGATGCATACGGACACGTTCACAACTCCATTTTCTTCCGTTACTTCGAGACGGCGCGCGTCGAGTACCTGTCACGCTGCGGTTTCATCGAATCGTACGATACCGAACACATCGGCATAATTCTGCATTCAACCGATTGCCGGTTCCGCCGTCCGCTGTATCACCCCGACAATGTCCTGGTGGGGACGAGGGCTTCTGAGATAGGCGACGACAGATTCACGATGAGGTACGTAGTCGTGTCGACGGCATCGAACGATGTGGTCGCGGAGGGTAACTCCGTAGTGGTCGCCTTCGACTATGCTGCCAAACGGAAAACACAATTGCCAGAACATATCCTGACACGCATCCGCAAACTGGAACAGCGGGCAAACTCAGCTAGATAGATACTTCACAGGATCATGTACAATGGGACTCTCACGCAGCCTGCTGCTTTGGGCATCACGCAATCCGTGGCTAGGACACCAGTTCCAGCGCCGTAGCTTCTCCCGCAGGGCCGCGGCCCGGTTCATGCCTGGAGAGGAACTCGAGTCGGCGGTCGCGGCGGCAGAGTCACTCAAGCCTCTGGGCATAACCAACCTGATGACCCTGCTGGGAGAGAACGTAGCGCTCCAGCCCGAAGCTGAGAGTGTGACGCAGCAATACCTCGAGGCAATGGGACGAGTAGCGGATATAGGTCTAGACTGCCAGATGTCGGTCAAGCCGACTCAACTCGGGCTCGACGTGAGCACTGAGGTTTGCTCGTTGCAGCTGGACAGTCTGGCCAGCGCCGCAGCTGATGACGGCACGCTGATCTGGGTCGACATGGAGGCTTCTCCATATGTGGACCGCACCCTAGACCTCGTCGCGCCCGCATTCGCCAAGCATCGCAGTGTCGGCGTGTGTATTCAGTCGTATCTCCACCGATCGGCGGACGACCTCGAACGGCTGCTGGAGGATGGGGTTCCATTGAGGCTGGTGAAGGGTGCCTATCGTGAACCCGACAATGTCGCCATTCAGCGGAAAGCCGACGTAGACCGCAACTACCTACTGCTGGCGACGAGGATGTTAGACGCCTTGGTCACCGATCCGACGGGATTTCACGGATTTGGCACTCATGACATGAATCTGATCAGAAAGATTATTGAGGCTGCAGCCGGTAAGAAGGTGCCTCGCGATCGCTTCGAGTTCGAGATGCTGTACGGCATTGGCAGGGAGCACCAGATCGAACTCGCGAAGGCCGGACATGGAATGCGAGTTCTGATCAGCTACGGAACCGCCTGGTTTCCCTGGTACATGCGCCGACTTGCGGAGCGGCCCGCAAACGTGTGGTTCGTACTGAAGAGCGTGGTGTCCCGCTAGACCTATCGCGCCCCCAGCGCAACACCAAGCCCAACCGTGATGTACTCGGCGGTCTCGCGGCGGACCCCACCTCCCAGGCGACTGTGGTCTACCCGATACCCGACTCTCGCCCAGAACGGCGTGCCTTGCGGCTCCAGTCTCAGCCCCCCCTCAAGACCCTGGGCCCGATCGAGCGACTCAGCAACATCCAGCTTCGATGACACTCCATTCCAACCTTCGAAGTAGGCCAGCAGTACCGGTGACCCCAGTCGCGTCTGAGCCGCCAACCGCAGCTCCCAAAACAACCACCGCTGGGTTCCCACGCCGGTGATGTAGCTCCTGGCATGATCACCCTCGGGGTCGGCGCTACCCTGTAGGTACAACAGATCTACCGAGAGTCGCGACCAAGTCAGCGCGACGGAGCCGCCAGCCACTACACCACTCAGGTCTTCGTCGATAGTCGGAGATTCGCTCTTCAACGAGATCGCTGACACATCCAATCCAAGAGACGCGGTGAAAGAACCTTGGGCCGATACAGGGAGCGGAAGGAGCAGGCAACAAAGGAGCGTGCCCGGAACCAGCAGCCGCAAGTTCATTGCGGTGGTGTCCTGTGCTCGAGGATGGTTGCGGCTCCGGTTTCGATAATCAGTTGGACGTCGGCTCGCCTCGCTTCGTTCGTCCTGGCAACTTGCTCAGCGCGTTGCTGCCAGTTGCGACGCAACGTCGCATTGGCCTCGACGTTCGAGAGTATCGGACGGCCGGGACGGTGCGTGAAGAAACCTATGATTCCCGCCACGCTCACGGCGCCACCGACTACGTATTGGGTAGATCCTAGATCAGTCCCGGATGCGAGTGCGCCCGGCAGCACCATGAGTGCTCCGCCAACCAACAGACCTCCGGCGAGCGCCTCTGCTCCCGGTCCCGATGGGTTGATCTCCGGCAAGAACAGCGAGTCCGCCGGTGGATTCGGATGCGGCAGAGTATCAGGCACGTTCGCGCGCAAGTTGAGTGGCACGCGCACGGTCCGTACCGGCGTTCCGGCGGTCTCGATAGACGCCACGGCAAGGTAGTAGGACCCCGTCTCAAGATACCTGCCATTTGCGTCAAGGCCGTCCCATCGGATATCGATGTTGTCGACTATCGGGCCGCGGTAGACCAGCGCCAATTCCTGGCCGTCACTGCGCTGCAGCGTTGCCCTCACCCTATGGAACGAGCTGCCATATAGCGTTGCAGCAAACTCGTCCTCGCCCAGCTCGAGTTCGTATCTGGTGGGTGCCTCGATTGTGACAACCTTGGTATCGAGGCGCACTCGGTCGTATTCGTTGGTCACGTCAGGCGGAAAGATCAGTCTGTCCGGTTGGTACCGAGTATCGTGCAGTACCAACGCCCGGAAGGATGACTCCGCAGAGTCCGCGTTGCCTCGAAAGACCTCTGTCGCAGCCAAGTAAGCCAATGCCTCGGATCTGTCTGAGGCAGGGAGCCAACGAGTTGGTGCAGCCAAGGATTGGCGCAGGAAGCCTGCAGCGGCATCGAATTCGAGATCTCTATAGGCTCGGATTCCCTGCTCGAGTAGCTCGGTAGGTGTCTGCGCTGCTGATTCGGCCGGACTCACCCCAAGCGCTGCGGCGATCGCCGCCAGTAGCGCTAGCCGTCTGATCACGGCTGTTGTGCCCGAAGCTCGACGTCGGTCAGCTGCAACCGCTGACCAGATGCAATTTGGATCTCGGTTTCGAACGGCTCAAAGCCCTGCTGCACGATCCTGATAGTGTGCGCGCCAGGTGCAACCGTAAGCACTTGCGGTGTATTGCCAATCAACTCGCCGTCGAGAAAGACCTGGCCCCAGGGCGTGGAGTTGACCCGGACAACGCCCGGCTCCGCAGCCGGTGCCTGGGCGACAGGCGGCACTGCGGGGCGGGCCTGTTGGGTCGGCTGGCGTGAGGGGGTGCCCTGTTCTTCCGTAGGCTGTTGGGGTCGCGCGGTCTCCGGCGCTGACTCCTCAGGGCGCGGCGTGGTGCGGGGTGCAGTGATTACGGTACGCGGTTCAGGCGTGGAACGCGCCGCCCACGGCTGCGTCACCAGTAGCCCTGCCGCGACGATCACAGCCAGCGCGGCCACGCCCATCACGATCTTCGGCAACTTGGATCTGGATCCGGCACCCTCAATCACGAATACATGCGACGGACTGGTGGGCCTGCCTTCTGGAACGAGCAGGTCGACGTTTCCAGGGATCCAGTCCTTCCGCAACATGGCGACGAAGTCCAGCACCGAGGGGAACCGATCGGCCGGCACCTTACTCAACGCACGCAGCACCGCATCGCTGGTGTGCGCTGGAAGTCCCTCAACCGATTCGATCAGAGGAGCCGGTCGTTCAGCGCGATGCAGCCGCTCCAACTCGTCGGGCGCGTCACCCACGAACGGCAGCGTCCCACTCAGACATTCGTGGGCGATCACCGCCAGGGCATACTGATCGACGCCGGCTCCGGCCGCCCGATTGACGAACTGCTCGGGCGCCATGTACTCAGGAGTACCCGATACCATCCGTCTACCCCTGCCCTGCCCCGGGAACGTCAACGCCCCCATGACACAGGGATCGCTCACCCGGGCCCAGCCGCTCTCGTCCAGCAGGATATTGGAAGGCTTGAGATTGCCGTGTGTGACACCTCTTCGGTGCATGTAGTCGAGGGCACTGGCCACCTGTTCCAGCGTACCGCGACAGGATTCCAGGTCCAAGGTGCCCGATTCACGCAGCACGTCCGCCAGCGAGCGACCCTTCACGTGTTCCATTGAGTACCACAGCATCGCCCTGGTAGTGCCGAAAGCCAGAACTGGCGCGATGTGGGAATGGCTCAGGGATGCAGCGAGTGAGGCTTCGCGTTCGAATCGAGCCAGATCTGGCTGCATTCCTCGTTGCAGCGGGATGACCTTGAGTGCAACCAACTGACCGTTGCCGACATCCTCGGCCAAGTACACGATCGTTCGGGTACCGTGTCTCAGCACAACGCGGATCTTGAACCTGCCCTCCAGCTCACGCTGAACGGTCTCCAGCACCTCGTCCGCGACCGGACGCTGGACCGTTACACCCGCGACGGGCGCAAAACCGCACAGGGCGCAGTGGCCGGATTCCTCGGCTATCTCACCAATGGTGCAGCGGGGGCAGATCATTACCATCAAGATATATCAAACTCCGTTAAGGTGCCTGTGCTGGGCGTCACTTAAGGATCCTGAATCGTCGCCGT
>JBDHHP010000373.1:0-3066 GCA_039589275.1 Gemmatimonadota bacterium
TGATGGCATCGCCGTCCTCGAAGACGTCCACGACAGGCACGTCACCAATCGTACCAGTGTCGTGCGGCTGGCCACCGGACGTGGGATAGAACGCCGTTTCGCTCAGCTCGAGCAACGTCTTGCCGGAGTCGGTTTGCCGGGCAACGATGCGGGCGCTGAACTCGAGCAGCCGAGGATCTTCGAGGTAGAGTCTCGTCGTGGTGATAATCTCTCCGTTCGAAGCGTCTGCCAGCGCGGTGGTTGTCGACAACGAGTGGAGAGATACTGTCTTGTGACAACGTTCACAAGCGGCCGCTAGCTTTACTTGATCCCCTGGTTATGCTGTCGCCGCTCCGGTCTATGATCGGCATGTTGCGCAGGGAACGATCGAGACGTGGGGCTGGATGACTCACCGCTTTGGCGGTAAGTGGCGACGCCTGGCGACGATGAGCGGGACCGATGCGAAGAGCCTGGTCAACGCGCAGGACGCGCTGTTGCAGGACCTAGTGGCCGAGAACTCACTCGCGTGGGATGAGTTCCAGTCGATTTGTGGTACGCACGACGATTACTTGTGGACCTCTGCTGTGGCACCGCAGTAGGACCCATACGACGGTGGAGGCGGCCGCCGTGCCGCCTCCCGCTGTCTCACCCCGGCGTCGTGACTACATCCTCTACATACTGCGCCAGTCGGTCAGCCAGATCGCTCAGCTCCGTTGATTTGACACGGGCGTTGGCGGTGTAGATCAGGCGAGCTAGTCCGTAGGATCCACTTACCGCCACCGCGGCGACACCAATACCGAGTAGCGGTATGCCGGCGCCGAAAGCAATCGCAAACGCGGCACCTATCGAGCTTCCCCCAACCCCCCCCATGATTCCACCGAACAGGCCCCCCGCGAGGTTGGTGAGCCGTTCCCGCACGCGAATCCGTGTGCGCCCGGCCCGCGGTATTATGGTCACGCTTGCTTGTCGAGTACCCTGTCCCGGAGTACGCCACGCCAGCGATTGACCGAGTGTGTTGATCTCACCAGTCGTGCCGAACGTCGCTCTGATCTCCTCGACTAGCTCGGGATACTCGGACTCTGGTACCTCTCCGTTTACCACTCTCTCGAACTGTATGACGGTCGGCGCGCCGAGGAAGCGGCTGTGCGTGGGAGACGCGGTGGGCCGGTCCAGCGATCGCGCCGCCTGTTCCACGTATTGGGGGGGAATGCCCACCTCGGCCGCGATCTGCTGCACTCCACCCAATGAGAGCGCGCCTTCCTGTGTGGGGTTCTCCAGCTGGATGTCCGCCGCTCGCTTGACGATCTCCTTGGCCTGCGTGTGGCGGAACTGTGGTTTGGTTCCAAACGAAGCCACCAGAGCTTCTGCAAATGCATTTGGTGAACTGAACCGGTTGCTTGGCTTGAGCGACAACGCTTTGACCAGAACCTGCTCGGCGGATCCCGGCAACCGATCGAGCAGTTTACGGTGCTGGGGTGAAGCGTCGATGAATCTGCCCAGCCTCATTGCCTCTTCTGTGGGCCACATCTCCGGCGTCTCGCCGATCACCATCTCGTAGAACACACATGCCAGGCTGTAGACGTCGGTCGTCTCATCGAGATCGGTGCGACCGACGGCCTGTTCGGGGCTCATATAGCCCGGAGTCCCGACCGGGAACCCTGTGCGTGTGAGGTGTACACCACCCGCGGTACTGATAGCCTTGGCGATACCGAAGTCGGCCACGACCGCGTGGCCCTCCGACAGCAGAATATTCTCCGGCTTGATGTCCCGATGTACCACTCCTTGTCGGTGCGCGTAGGTGAGTGCGCTCGCCACTTCCTGTACCAGATGCAGCGCCCGCGCCGGCTCCAGTGCGCCCGACCGATTCATGAGCCCACGCAGTGACTCTCCGTCCACGAATGGCATGACGTAGTGCAGGCATCCCTCGACGTCACAGGAGTCATGCAGTGGCAGGATGTGTGGGTGCGTCAGCCCTGCGGCGATCTCGATTTCCTGCAGGAATCGGTCGCCGCCCAGCGCCTCCGCCAGCTCCGGCTTCAGCACTTTCACTGCGACCTTACGGTGATGTTTGACGTCCTCAGCCAAGTAGACGGTGGCCATGCCACCGCGGCCGATGGCCCGTATCAGCCGATAGTTGTCGCCGATCGCGGCCTGCACGGTCTCGAGGGTGTCGGCCATGGGGTTGAAAGATAGGCGTAGAGGTGGGAGCGCGGAAAGGCGTCTCGTTGGCGTTTCTCCTTGTCATTTGACGTAAGCCCGGGATCGTGCTTCTTAGAGGGACGGAGGTTGATATATGCGTACACGCTATCAGGTCCTAACCGCAGGCTTGGCTCTGGCGTTCACCACCCCAAGCCTGTTTGCACAAATGTCTCCCAAAGCCACCGCGCTAGCAGCGGTGGACCGTAACGCGGAGGAGATCGCCAAGGTCGGCGACGCCATCTTCAACTTCGCGGAACTCGGCATGCAGGAGTTCGAGACGGCCAGGCTCTGCTCGGACGTGCTGAGTGCAATGGGATACCGGGTGGAGATGGGCATATCCGGCATACCCACCGCACTGCTCGCGACCTACGGTTCGGGCGAGCCTGTCATCGCAATCCACGTCGAGTACGATGCGGTGCCGATGGGCTCGCAGGCACCGGGTGTTGTGGAACGGCAGGAGGTCGTTGTAGGGGCTCCGGGGCATGCCGAGGGCCACAATACCAACGCGGCGGTCTGGATTGGCGCGGCCTTCGCGATCAAGGACGCGATGGAGAAGCACAATCTGCCCGGCACCATCAAGCTGTTCTCTGCGCCTGCCGAGGAGCAGATCATCAGCCGGCCCTACTTCGTGCGCGACGGTTACTTCGATGATGTGGATGCCGCGTTCCACGCGCACGTGGGATCTTCTCTGGCGACGAGCTACGGCGTGCGGCAGTATGCTGCCATGTCGGTGGAGTACGAGTTCTTTGGCAAGACGGCCCACGCGGGGTCATCGCCCTGGACCGGCGTGAGCGCGGTCGATGCTGTGAAGCTGATGGACATATCGTGGGATGTGCTGCGCGAGCACCTGCCACCGTCGCAGCGGAGCCACTCGGTGATCGTGGATGG
>JBDHHP010000374.1:0-3009 GCA_039589275.1 Gemmatimonadota bacterium
ACCGGAATGAAGGAGAACAACATCCCGACGAAAACAACTCCCAGGAGAACGAGCACTGGCAAGAGCCAGCTGAGTTGGATCAAGTCATTCATTGTGCGTTCCTTTCCTCCTCAGCCGTTGTGCCGCATCCCGCGTCCCCGTACCGGTGTTGGGCCGCTACCTCAACACCGCCACGCTCCCTCTCAACACAGGGCTGTGGTCAATTGGCTGCCCTGCGGCAGAAGAAGACGTCTGCCATCGATGCCCGAAAGCAAGTCTCCGACCACACCCTGTCAAGATTTCTTTCACGCCAACGTGTTGCCCGCTACCCGGGGCTTCGGTTCTCCGCTTGCCATGCGCTGGATCTCTGCGTGCTGGACCCGGATCGCCAGCATCACGCGATCCACCAACGCCTGTGCCGTCTCCCCCGGGAGTCCGGCGGCCTCTGTGAACGACTCCCAGCAGCTAGGACCACCCTTGGTCGTACCATCTCCCCTCCATCATCCACGGCCCGGGTCGCTCTTCAGATGCTCCCACTCGCAGCCCGTACTGTTGTGTATCTTTCCCGTGCCCTCCGTGGGCGGTAACATGGCAAACACGCCAGGGCAGGTCGGGTGAAGGCAGACGCAGTATGAGTTGCGCCGCGGTTGCTGTAGCAGCGGTACCCACCAGCATCAAGTCTCTCGTCAGGCAACCGTTACCCAGACGATACCACAAGTCGGATGTGTCGTGGCACACGACTGTCGTCCGGCTCCAACATAGTGACGAAGGGGTAACACCCAAGTCGCGCCCTGTTGATATGGGAGAGGTTTGCACAAGGCGGAGTCTGCTGTGGAAATCATGTCTGGAATGGTCCGAGACGCCGAATCGCCGCTCACACTGCTTCACCGAGGATACCCCACATGCCACTATCCTCCGAACCCATGGGCAAGCTCCTCGCGGATGTGCACAACTCGGTGCGCGCAGCACTGGCAACGCACCATGATGTGGACGGTGTGGAACTAGGGACCAACCCGAAAGGCGATGTGTCCCAGCCGTTTGATTTGATCGCAGAGCGGTGCGTCGAGAGATTCCTGCAGCGCGAGGCGGCGCGGGGTCTGTTGCTGTCCGAAGAATCGGGCGAGCTTACGCTTGGCGAAGCCCCACCTGAGTGGTACTTCGTCCTCGATCCGGTAGATGGCTCCGACAACTACGCCCGCGGGCTGGACCTGTCGGCCGTGTGCCTGGCTGTGCTGCCTGCAGGAGTACCACTCGCGGTTGCCAACGTGGAGTGGGCGTTGGTCGGTGAACTCGAGAGGGCGACGCCGCTCATTGCCCACCGCGGCGGCAAAGCGTACCGGGGGGATGCACGGGTGCGGACTTCCGGTGTGGAGCGCATAGAAGACGCATTCGTTTCAGTCGAGTTGAACC
Source organism: Gemmatimonadota bacterium (assembly GCA_039589275.1). GTDB lineage: Bacteria > Gemmatimonadota > Gemmatimonadetes > Gemmatimonadales > GWC2-71-9. The sequence goes on from JBDHHP010000374.1 coordinate 1,390, forward strand.
ATTTTGCGCCCTCCCCGGAGCTGGGCGCGCTGATGGTGCGAGCGCGTGGGGTGCGTTGCCTGGGATGCGCATCGCGGGCTCTCTCCTTGGTGGCAACCGGCGCCCTTGACGCGCACATCGACACCCGTAAAAGACTGACACCCGAGAGCTTCTTCGCCGCTGCTCTGGCGGTCGAGGAAGCGGGTGGTTACCTGCTGACTCCCGGTGGACAGCCCCTCCCGTCGGCCAGAGACCTAACGGAGAGATTCTCTCTGATCGCGGCAGCTACTCGGAAGCTGGCCGATGAGATTGTGGAGATCCTTGAATGAGAAGATACGAATCTGCGTGTACGGAACTCCCGCCCGCCGTCATCTTGGCGGCCGGCCACGGCTTACGTATGGACTCGATCATGCCCAAGCCTCTGGTGCGGTTATTGGGGCAATCCCTGATCGAAAGAGCAATCCGCACTTGCGCCAGTGCCGGCGTGCGGCAGTTCGTTGTTGTGGTCGGGCACGAAGAGGAGCAAGTCGGCAGTCATGTTCACGAACTGTGTGATCGGCTCGGCCTTGACGTGTCCTGTGTGAGCGCCCACAGCTGGTCTCTGGGTAACGGAGCGAGCACCGGTGCCGCGGCCAGCCATATCGGCGACCGGCCGTTTTTCCTCCTGATGGCTGATCACCTCGTCGACCCGGAGATTCTGAAAAAGCTCTTGGCCGATCCTCCCGGCAGTCACGAGGTATGCCTGGCTGTCGATCCTGACCACCACCAAGTCTTCGACCTGGACGACGCAACCAAGGTCCATTGCGTCAACGGCCATGTCGCGGAGATTGGCAAAGGCCTCGCCGAGTGGGAAACCACCGACACTGGGGTGTTTCTGTGCGCACCGGAGCTCTTCCTGTCGATAGAGAAAGCCCACCGGGCTGGCCGAAACCAGCTATCAGACGGGATCGCGGAGTTGGCATCTCGTGGTCTGGTGCGCCCGGTCGACGTCACCGGTTGCAGCTGGCTGGATGTCGACACACCTGAGGCGCTCGTCGAAGCGGAGCGGCAACTAATCTCCTCTCTGGACAAGGGCGGTCAGGACGGCTTCGTCTCTCAGTGGGTCAATCGTCCGCTGTCCACCCGCCTGTCCAAGTATCTCGTACGAACCGGTGTCACACCCAACCAGATCACAGTGGCTTCCTTCCTCATGGGCCTGATCGGTGCGGGTTTTCTTGCCGCTGGAGGTTATTTGGTCGGTGCCCTCGGTGGCCTGCTGATACAGGCTGCGTCGGTCATCGACGGCTGTGACGGCGAGGTCGCAAGATTAAAGAGGATCGCGACCCCGAGAGGAGCCTGGTTGGACACCATGCTCGATCGGTACGCCGATCTGGCCATCACTCTGGCAATCGTCATCGCGTACGCAAGGCATGCCCCCGGTGTTCTTCCGTTGACCGTGGGCATCGTCGCGGCAACCGGGTTCATACTCGCCAGCTACGTGACCAAAGAATTCGCCCAGCGGCACAGTCAGGCCTATCCCCACGACGTGCTCGACCGGGTGAAACACCGCGATCTGCGTTTGTTGGTGATCTCGGCAGGGGCAGTGGTCGGCTTCCCCTTCCAAGCCCTGATGCTGGTCGGGGTCCTCTCCCACGCAGTGGT
>JBDHHP010000375.1:0-2989 GCA_039589275.1 Gemmatimonadota bacterium
GAAGTAATCAGAGCTGCTCAGCGTTGCTCCACTCCAGTCACCGAAGAACCCGATCTGCATCTCCCGTGTCCCTCGGCGCGAAAAGCCCACCAACGATGCGCCGGCAAGACCCGAGTACTCAACATCGACTCGGTTGCTCGCCAGCTCCACCGCTTCCAAAGAAGAAAACGCGAACGGGATCGTGGGAGAGTCTGGCGACGGCAGGCCATCATGAACGGCGCTTCGATACTGGATTCCATCAACTACCGTTCCCGCAAGACGGCCCGGTAGTCCTTCCGTAGACATCGTCGCGTCGGACGTACTCGAGAAACGTCCGAGTTCTGCCAACTCCCGAGTCAGGCCCGGCAGGCGGTTCAACTCCAAGTCCGCGAATCGTCTAGCCCCATCTCTCCCTCCCGACTGGAGCGCCGGCCTGTCAGACCGAACAACCGTGACGCTTTCGATCGGTGGAGTGGCCGGGACTATGGGGACCGACAGACGCACTGTGCGACCTGGTCCAACGACGATGCTCTCGACTCGAACAGGTTGGGCGTCTAGCCTTTCGGCCAGAAGGTCATAACGACCTGGAGGGAGAAAAGTGAAACGAAATACGCCCTCCCTGCCAGTCTCAGACTCTCTGCCAACCCCAGTTACGACGTCAGTCAGGACTATGTGAACCCCATTCAGCGGCTCACCCAACTCGCCCGTGGCGTGGCCAACCACCACACCAGTCACTATGCTCTGACCAAGCGCGACTGGCGCGGACAGCCCGAACAAGAAGATCGATATCAGTGCTCGCAACAGTCTCATGCTCCTGGTATGGTTAGGTCCGCCCCGACAGCGGCACGCCTTGGTGGACCTCCCCGTGAATGGCAAGGGGGGCTCGCGTTCAGTTCCCTTACGGAATTGCAAGTCCGGCGCCCAGGCCTTGACCCGCAGACGCTGGGCCGCCACCGCACGTAAGGCGTTGCCAGACAAAGAATTACACCAACGAACCTGCCCAATCCACGCTACCTCAAGCTAGTCAGCTCCACAAGTGTGGCTCGTCTGCAACATAGCCATTGGCCTTCCTCTGGTGGGTGGTCTCCAGTACCTACTGCTCTCGGCGGAGGATCGCCCAGGCAAACCCCATGATCGCCTGCTCATAGCGGATGCGAATGTTGCGTCGGACCAGTTGCTGGAGCAGAAACCGTGACTGCCAGAGTTCTCGAGTGGTGTCAGAGAGATCTCGAATGAAGGCACAGAGACAGTCCTATCGGTTGGCGGGATTCCAGGGGTCACCGGCCAAGAGTGCGAGTCCACATGCGAGCACAACACCCGCACCTCAAGATTGACATGCGCGCTATGTGCTCTGCCCGAAACAACCTCACAGCCGCAACGTTACTGCCATGATCCAACGAGCGGGAGTCCGTGCGAAGGTCCCCCTAAGTGCACCGGCGTCCCCACCTAGTGAGACGTCCCCAACCAGCCTTACGGCGAAACGTCCAGCCGCCTTGTTGAACACCACGTCCACGTCCTGGAAATCCAACCACACTTTGTAGACCGGGAAAAGACACTTGAAGACCGCTTCTTTGGCACAGAATAGTGCCTTTGCCCAAAGGGGATCTCCCTCAACCACACTAATGCGTTCCGATGGCGTGCAGACGATTCGAAAGACCTCTTCGTTCAACGGTGTCAACGGCTCGGCGTCGAGCCCCAGACCGTCCACAGACTCACGCCGAGCGACCGCTGCAGCCACGAAGCCAGGGCAGTGCGTGATGCTCCCCGTGATGCCGTCGGGCCACACTGGCGCCCTGTCGGTCCCGATTACCAGGGGGTGATCATGTACACCGAGTCTCGCCAAGGCGCGACGGGCACAGGCCCTACCAGCTGCAAACTCACGCACCCGTTTTTCCACAGCCCCACGGACGCACTGTGCCTCCTCCGGCTTCAGCGGGACATCGTGGTCCTCCGGGCTCGCCACTATGCTGGTGACATCAGGGCCGAAGAGCGTCTCTAGTATGGAACTCTCAGGTTCGCGCACGTTTGCCTCTCTACTCTAACGCATGCTGGCTCTTACGGACAGAGCCCAACCATGTCCTCATAACAGTCTCACGGAAGCCGCCAGCCGGTCTCATGCGATCCCGGACCGGCGCTGGAGTGTCGCGTCAGCACAACCTCCGAAGGCTGCTGCTGCATCAACCCCGCGCTCCAGGAGAAGCGCTACCCGGTCATTTGGTCGGACGCCGAGGTCACAAAGAGCAGCTCCAATTGCCAGCGCACGATCAAACAGAGTGGCATAGTCGCATTACTCATCCCCGTGGACCACGGCTGTCTCTTTTCCTACTGTCGCACCAGCGTCCCACAGTAGTCACGCCAGGTTGGTATCGTGCCTGGCCTGGTTACGCACCGCTTCGTTCACCACTGGTCTTCCCTTCCAGGAGTGCGGTCTGCAAGCCTATTTGCATCGCGTATCAGCTGGGGAAGCGAGAGGGCGCTTTCCGCATTCCTGAAGTCACCGGCGTTGATACTAAACAAGGTACTTATTCAGAGAAGCGAATCTTCCTACTCAGCAACGCCAGCACCCGCCCCCGCTCAGATGGCCGAACTCAGTTGCAGCGCAGTGGACAAGTGGCTGCGACCATTGACATCAGCAGCCGTTCGGGTTAATCGAGGATGCGGCAGGACTTCATCGCTTTCGCGCGCATCCGGTGACAATACAGGAAGACCGCTAGCATCGTCGTGCGGAGCGCTGGTCAAACCTTGCGAGTTCTGTAACTTCTCGTCCCTGGCCCGCACCCCATCCAGGAGAATGCGTGCACCCCGAAGACTCCCCACACCGCTGACGGGCTCATCCTCATATGCCAAAGATTCCTCAAAGAGGGCTAGAGCTACTGCTGCAGGAGTGGAGTGGTGTGGTGGTTGTGTATCCGCGTGATAGTTGTATTCACGGGTTATTTGAGGAGCAGGTGGAGCGGTCGCCGGAGGCGGTTGCGGTGGTGTTTGGAGATGAGCGGCTGACATATGGTGA
>JBDHHP010000376.1:0-3819 GCA_039589275.1 Gemmatimonadota bacterium
TGGCGGCGCTGGGCTACTTCTTGTTGCGTACGCCGGTCTCTGTGGTGCTGGTGGTGGGTTTGTTCCTGGTTTTAGCGCAGCGGTTGTCGCAGGGTATCAAGCTGGTCACGGCTTGGGCTTTGGTCTTGACGGTACCGCTCGGGCTCTACTGGCATCACGATTTGATGTTGGGTCCACGGATGATCAGTGAGTCGGCACCGGCTTGGTGTCTGCTGGTTGCGGCGGCCGGTCTGGGTCTGGTCCGGATGGTACCTGCCGAGCGGCTGCTTGTGGGGGGGAGATTCTCGCCTCGAGTCTTCGTTGGAGCGTCTCTAGCTATCGCGCTGGTGGTGGGATTCGGGTTCTTCCTGCCGCGCGACGTGCGCCAGTACGCTCAGAGTTTCGCTGCCCCAGTCTCTCCGGTTAGGTCGGACTTTCCCGCCTTGGTCTTTGTGCACGGTGCCTGGGACGGTCGGATAGTGGCGAGGTTACTGGGGAGTGGGATGCGGGCCGACTCTGTGTCGGTAGCGTTGTCCCGCAACTCCTCGTGCAGGATGCACGAGTTCGCCACTGCGTACGTAGACCAGAAGGAGCGCCGTGGGCGTTCCGAGCTGCCGCCGCTGGAGTTTGGCTTTGCATCTACTGACGGGTCGGAGCCAATGACCCTGCCGACGGGAGTCGTCATTCGAGCGCGGCCAGATGAGCAGCTTGCACCAGAGTGTCAGAATGAGGCGGCATCGGATCGTGGGGGCACCATCCCGCTCATGCCGCTGCTGTGGCAGGGCGATCTACCTGGGATACGCGGCGCTGGAGCCATGTTTGTACGTGACCTCGGACCGTCGGCAAACGCGGAACTGATCGCGCGGTACCCCAGGCGCAGGGTAGGGGTGTTGTATCGCCGAATCGAGGATGGCGTGCCTGTGCTTGTGCCATACGCGGAGGGGATGCGGGCCCTATGGGGTGACGGGTAGTCGAGATTTCCTTTCTACATATCTTCATCAGTTGTTCATTCGCCATTGCCGAGTTTGGCATTGGTCGGATTGGCACTCTGCGTCGCTGCCCTGTGCGCGGCTCAGGGGCAGCCGAGCGCCGAGCAGTTGCTGAACGATCTCGCCTGCGGTTCCTGCCACGAAGGCGTATCGGTAGAAACCGGCATCCTCGAGAAAGCCCCGGATCTGACCGAGGCCGGAATCCGGTACGCTCCGGATTACGTATTCAACTTCCTGCAGTACCCGGTGCGAATCCGCCAGCACATTGGGCTTTCCCGGATGCCTAACTTCCGGCTGGATCAGCGCGAGAGTCTGGCTTTGGCCCTGTATCTCCAGGAGATGGTGCCGGCTGGTGCCGAACCGCCAGCGTATCCGGTGCAGCCGGCGTTCCAAGCGGTGAAGGACGAGTATCCGGAAGTGTCGGCCGCGTTGGGTGCTGAGATCTTCGTGTCGCTCAACTGCAGAGCATGTCATAAGCACGACGAAGTTCCTGAATGGGAAGTCAAGAGCGCGCCAAACCTCGGCTTCGAGGGGGCACGGGCCCGGCCCGACTGGCTGCGCGAGTTTCTGCGGTTGGCGACCCCCGTCAGACCGTACGGTTTCTACCCTGGCTCCGGTAGCCGCCATCCAGACTTCCTACTCACCGCGGAGGAGGTCGAGGCTCTCGCCGGCTATCTGATGCGTCAGCGAAGTGGGTTTGACTATCCCGCTCTTGCCCTCAATCCCGTCCGGGACTCCCTCTCGACCGAATGGCTAGGAGTGCTGATTCAAGCCGCCGATCCTGACGAGTTGATCCCGTTCTCTGTGGCCAAGGCAGAGGTTCTTCTACGTGACAAGCTGCCGTGCCTGGGATGCCATCGCCTCGGTGATGACGGTGGTAGGATAGGACCTAACCTGTCGTCAGTGAGCACGAGAATCCAAGCCCCATTCACGGCCCGCATCGTCCGGGAACCGGCGTCCATGTTGCCCGAAGACGTGATGCCGACCGTCCCTATGCCGCAGCTGACGCTCGATCTCTTACAGAGCTATCTGACGCAGCAAGACCAGGCGCGGGACAAGCTGCGGTATTTCTCGCTCGTGGACAACCCGATATCCCTGCACGTGGGTAAGGAAGGCGCTGAAGGTCTGTATCTGAAGCACTGTGCCGCATGCCATGGAGTCAACGGTAGGGCCGACGGCTATAACTCGAGCTTCCTGCCCACTCCACCAACCGCCCACGCCGACTCAGCCCACATGTCCACTCGGCCGGACGACACCTTGTTTGATGGGATCTACGCTGGCGGTTACATACTGAACAAGAGCAATCGAATGCCGCCCTGGGGGTTCACGCTGGAGCGGGAAGATATTTGGCAGCTAGTGGGCTACCTGAGACAACTGTGCCAGTGTGAGGGGCCGGCCTGGTCGCGGAAGTAGTTGGACCACACGCAGGTACCTAGGGATATCGACTACGAGCCCGTGTGTCCCTGCACGCACTGCGGTTCGCGCGTCAAGCTGACATCCCCACCCACTCCACCGCTCACCGACGTGCGCTACGGGACACACGGGCTCGTAGTCGACAAAGCGCGGACTCGCCTACTTGACGACCAACGTACCCCGCATGTGCATGTGGTGATCGCTGCACCATACCGAGCAGAAGAAAGTGAACTCTCCAGTGGTGTCCGGAGTGAACGTGATTTCCTTCTGCTCGCCGGCCTTTATCACGCCGGCGTTGATGTTCAGGTCGGGCTGATAGAAGCCGTGAGACACCACATCCACGTTGCGTACTACGAGAGTCACTTCCTTGCCTCTCTCGAGTTCGATGGTCTGTGGTGACCAGTTTCCTCTTTCAGGAGCACGGGCGTGCAGTTCCACTTTGGACGGCGCGCTTCCCAGCCAGCCGAAGCCAAGCAGTGCCAGAGCTGTGCCAACCGAGGCTAGGATTACGAGTGAGACGGCGACCGCTTCGCTCTTGCGCACGGTTGTCAGCCCTCGAATAGCCAAACGAAGAAGATCGCAAGCGTAAGTATGAACAGCATCATCGGCACCCAGCCTCTGTTCGCTTCACGCTCCGTGGGGAATATCCTCTCGGCGAACTTGCGTCCGTATTCGAGTGAGAAAGCCAAACCAAGAAACAAGATTGGGAGCTGAATGAAAGGCAAGCTGGCGGTGAACATGGGAGTCCAGGGCACGTTAGCAGTACCAAACAGATTCCAACCCCAGGCGAACGGGTCCGAGAGAACTCGAGGTAAGTAGCCGCCGTTGGGTAGCAGGATCCCGAGGCTGAACGCGGCCCAACGAGCGACTCCAAGCGGTATCAGACAATAAGAGAAACCGATGAACACCTGTTTGAGCGTTACCTTCTTGCTCCCGCTGGCCAGCTTGGACAAGTACGAGACCAAAAGGAACAGAGCAGGGACCAGCAGCAGGTTAAGCCCCAGATAGGCTACCACGAACAGACCGTACCCGCCCAGCTCGTTGGCCCTCACTAGGTCTTTAACCCAGCCGTAGGGGCCCTGCATCGTGAGGAAGAAGGCGAACAATATGCCGATCATCGTCAGGCTCTTGAACGCCTCGTCCAGGCCACGCCGATTGTATACGTCGTCGGTGCGCCGCCGCTCAGCCAGGAGATCGGTCCCAAACGGCCGCAGATTGAGCGCCATATTGTCATTGGGACAGGTCTTGAAGCACTCCAAACAAAGGCCGCAGTATGTGTTCCGATTCATGTCGAACGGCAGCTCCATCCAGGGGCAGCCGTAGCCTTTGCTGTTACCCAAGTAGCATGCCTTTGATTTGTCTGCCTTACAGATGGCGGGCTCTATGACTCTCACCTCGAATGCCGCGAAGTTGGAGTACAGTCCCTGAAAACCGCTGA
>JBDHHP010000377.1:0-6676 GCA_039589275.1 Gemmatimonadota bacterium
GCACCTGTATTGGGAGTACAGGGGGGCCCAGGGTGTTCGCCTGGGGGACTGGAAGGGGTTCCGCAACAGCGTCACGGATGAAATCGAACTCTACGATCTCTCGACCGACATCGCAGAACGGACCAACGTGGCGGCCCAACATCCTGATGTCGTGGCGCGCATCGAGCAGATCATGCAGAACGATAGAACCGAGTCGGAGTTGTTCCCTCTCGTGACACGGTCCTGATGCGTCAAGTGACTCGCCGGCGGGTGCTCGGCGCCCACATCGGGGTGCCGGGCAGTCTGCTGGTTGTGATCTTCGCCGGTTGCGCGCCGGATGTGTCATTCAACAGCGAATGGGACTCGAGTCCAGACCGTCGTTGGGTTGGCGCGGATTTCTGGGCCAACCTGCTGCAGGACTGGCGTGTCGCGTCCGGTCGCTTGGAAGCGGTCACGCCGTTGCCCATGCGCACGGCGCATCTCCTCACTCGGCGGCTGGGTGCAGCGGATGGTGAGTTCAGCCTCTCTGTTGTAATTGGCCGAACTGAGGAAGCTCCGACCGACAGCGGTCTCAGCTCGGCCGGTTTCTTGATCGGTGCGGGTCGCGATCTCGACTACCGCGCTGCCTCGCTGATCCATCACAGCTATGGTCCCGGTGCGGGGCTCTACGCCGGCGTCGACACCGATGGCCGGTTGTTTCTGAGAGATATCGAGCAGCCTGATCTCGTCGTACTCGAGACGGAAACACCACGCGGACCGGTAGACTCGGTGTCCCTACTGCTCACCGCGCGTCCGCGCGACGCAGGCTATGAGATTTCGCTGCGGGCCGCACTGTGGAATGCGGAGCGAGACACCGTTCGGATAACCGCGGGCGGAATATCAGACGCTCGACTCGCCGGCAACATCGCATTGGTGTCGGACACGCGGGGCGACGGCGGTACCAAGTTCTGGTTTTCCCGCTTCACCGCCGCCGGCTCGAAGCTCACGCGGCACCCTGACCGCGCCGCCGGACCAGTGCTGGGCACGCAACACACACTGAGCCGTGGCACGCTCAAGCTCACGGCGCAGTTCATGCCGATCGACGATGCCGCAGGCCAAATCGCGGCACTGCAAACCCGAGTTGACGACGACTGGGGCACGGTCGCTACCGCGCCCATAGTGGCGCCGGGATATACCGCCACTTTCACGGTGCGCGACTGGGATGACACTCGCGACACTCCGTTCCGGGTCGCCTACGATCTCGTGGCGCAAGACGGGACCAGCGAGACTCACTTCACGGGCGGCACGGTGCGGCGTGACCCGCTGGATCGGGAGGAGATTGTCGTTGCCGCGTTCACCGGCAATCACAACGTGCAGATGGGCGTCGATCGGGAGTGGTTCCCTTGGGACCAGGGAGTGTGGTTCCCTCACAGCGACATCGTAGAGCACGTGCGGGCCCACGATGTGCAGTTCCTCTTCTTCAGTGGCGACCAAGTGTACGAGGGTGCGAGCCCGACGCGTGCGGACTTCGCGCGTCCGTATGAGGACTATCTGTACAAGTGGTATCTCTGGCTCTGGGCTTTCGGTGAACTCACGGCCGAGCTGCCTGCAGTCACGATCCCCGACGACCACGATGTGTTTCACGGCAACGTGTGGGGTGCCGGCGGCCGTGTTACTCCGGCCGGGCTGACCGGAGCGGCGGCACAGGATGCCGGCGGTTACAAGCTGCCGGCCGAGTGGGTGAACATGGTACAGCGGACGCAGACCAGTCACCTGCCCGATCCGTACGATGCCACTCCGGTCGAGCAGGGAATCGGGGTCTACTACACCGACGTGTTGTACGGTGGTGTGAGCTTCGCGGTGCTGGAGGATCGCAAATTCAAGTCGGCGCCGGCAGCGCTGCTGCCGGCAGGTGAAGTCTGGAACGGGTGGTCGCTCAATCCACAGTTCGATGCCAAATCGCAAGCGGACGTTGCCGACGCTGTGCTGCTCGGTGATCGGCAGCTGGGCTTTCTGGAGCAGTGGGCCGGCGACTGGAGCGACGGTACCTGGATGAAGGTCGTGTTGTCGCAGACGCTGTTCGCCAACGTTGCCACGCTGCCGGTTGGCGAGCGGACCGGAGCGGTCATCCCCAGCCTGGAGATCCTCGCGGAAGGTGAGTACGCCGAGGACGAGTACATGGTGAGTGACATGGACTCGAACGGATGGCCGCAGACGGGTCGCAATCGAGCGTTGCGAGCGATGCGCAAGGGTTTTGCCGTACACCTCTCCGGAGACCAACACCTCGGCAGCACGATACAGTACGGCATCGATGCTTGGCGTGACGCCGGGTTCGCGCTGTGCGTCCCGTCCGTGGCCAACTTCTGGCCCAGGCGCTGGTACCCGCCGCAGCCGGGTGCTAACCGGCAAGAAAACGCGGCGCGGTACACGGGTGACTACGAAGATGGTTTCGGCAACAAGATGACGGTGCTCGCCGTCTCCAATCCGTCGCGCAGCGGTAGGGAGCCCACCGCGCTGCACGACCGCGCGCCGGGCCGACCCGGCGAGCGGTGGGATGCCATACCCGGGTTGGCCCATCACGTTTGCGCAAGCGGACAGCTACCGTCCCGCACCGGTAGCGTTCCTGCCGACTGTCGAGGTGTCGGGAATGGAAGACGCTGTGGTGCAGGTGGCGCACGAAGCATCGGGCGTCGTTGTGTACACGATCCGTATAACAGGTACGCGCTTCTCGCCACCGGTCTACGCCGCCGGCAGTTACACGGTTAGGGTGGGCGAGCCGGAGACCGAACGGTGGCGGGAGTTCACCGCGGTTCAGGCGACGGCAGCGGCGCAGGGCAGGTTGTCGGTGGTGTTTGACTAGGAGGCCGGAAGCGTGTGGGCGACGGCGGTATGGCGGGTAGGGCGGTAAGGCGGTAGGTGATGTGTGATTTGAGATCTCTGCCCTTTGCGCTCGGCACCATGTCGGTGATCCCGCGGCGCGGCAGGGATTGCACGAGCATGTACCAAGCTGAATACGTCAGTGCTGGTGCGCCCCATGCCGGCAGCCGGCCGCTAGCCGCTGGCCGCCGTCAAGTGACACGTAGCTGAAGACCTCCTCCAGCAGCGCCTGGAAGCGCGGGTGGTCGTGGAGGGCGTCGCCCGTCAGCGGTCGGGTACTAGGCGCTCCAGTGCCCGGCGTGCATCCTCGACCCAGGGTTGCAGCTCGGGATCGGCGTCCTCCCAGGCCTCGACGAAGAACGCGTACTCCTTGGCAGCCTTCCCGTGCTCTCCCATCCCCTCGTAGGCCCGGGCCAGATGGAAGTGCCGGTGGGAGTAAGTGTCGTCCCACCCGGCTAGGTAGGGCACGGCCTCCTCCCAGCGCTCCAGGTCCATGAGGGCGTAGGCCAGGACCGTACGTACCCTCGGGCTGGCCTGATAGCGCCTGACCTCCTCGAGCTTCTCGACAGCGGCTTCCGGATCGCCCCGTCGCAACACCAGGATGTTGGCTTTTCCCTGCCAGCCTGAACGACCGGCATCGACTTCCCGGCGCCAATGGTCCCAAAAGAACTCGACCGCCCTGGCATGCACGGCCCAGCGCCCCTGAGCCGCGGCAAGAAACGCCGCACAATACACAAGATTCAGGTTGCTCGTACTGTCGATCTGGCTCAATACGGCCGCTGCTTCTTCCAGCCGGTCCGCAGGCACCGGAAACCCATGAATGTGGGCATAGACGGGCTGGCAAAAGCGGTCGTCGGTGGTGGCCTGCGGTCGATCGAGGTACTCGAGGGCTTTCCCAAGGTAGCCGCGGCCCATGGCCGCGCCATGAAACAGGGTTCCTGTTCTCCGTGACAACGCTAATCCACGCCTTTCCTGTGCCAGGTACACCGCTTCGACCTGGGGCCAGAAGCGCGGATGAGAGAAGGCGAGGTCGAACCCGAACTCGACACGGCGAGTGTGGAGCGCACTGGCGCTGCTAAGCCGCTTGTACTCTTCGATAAGACGAGCGGCCTCCGCGCTGTCCGGATTGTCTACAAAGGCCATGTCGATAAGGTGCACACGATACGGGGCGAACTCGGGATTGAGCTCCACCGCCCGCGTGAAGCATCGCTGTGCATCCTCCAGGCTCACCGGGAAATTAGGGCCATCGTGCCAGTACACCTCGCCCAAGATGAACCAGCCCTCGGCGTAATCGGGGTAGTTCCGCAAGAGTCGTTGGAGGAGCTCTTCCGCCTCCTGGAGAGCCCACTGCTGCCACGCGTGCACCGCCCGCACGAGAGCCACCTCGCGAGCCGGCAACCTGTCAACAAAGCGCATGGCCTGCTCGAGGGCCTCGACATATCGGTCGCTTCGGTCGCTACCCTCGCCCCCTGAAAAGCCGTAGGCATTACCCAGCCCGTAGAAGGCGAGTGCGAAGGTCGAGTCGGCGGCCACGGCCCGTTCGTACGCTGCGACGGCGGCCTCGTAGTCGCCGCGGCGGAATAGCGCCTCGGCCTCCACCCATGCCGTGAGCGCCGGGATCGACGCCGTCGTCACACCCGCCAGATCGAGCTGCGGTAGCTCGCTCGCCTCCTGCCCCAACACGACGCCGAGTGATTGGACGGCCAGGCGGTCCACCAGCCCCAGGACGCTGTCGTGCGAGCCCTCGACCTGGACGGTGCCCATCTGGGCTCCGCCCTCGGTATCGTAGATGTCTGCCGATAGCCGCACCTCCTGACCGATCGCCACTGCCGAGCCGAGCAGCGCGTAGCGGGCCCCCGCGGCCTGCGCGACCTCTAAGGCCGTCGCGCGGTCCGCCTCACCCGTCTCTGGTACCTGTTCGCGCCAGCGGGCCAGTAGCGTGCGGCTGTCGATGGTCCGCAGCCCACCCACGCCGTTCATGTCGGTGGAGAGCAGGACTACCATCCCCTCGCGCCACATATCCAGGCCCTCGCCGTGGACGGTGAAGGGCAGGACGGCGATTCCTGGTGGGGCGTTGTGCTCAGCCGGTCGGGGACCGTACGGCCAGATGGTGACAACTGCGACCGCGGCTACCACGGCGAGGAACGTCACCCACAGGCGGCGACGTACTTTGCGGTGCGTCCCCACCGACACCGGCGCCGCTCCCCGAACCTCCGGAAGCGCCGTAGCCGGGACTCCCTGGACACGTGCGAGCCCGACCTCGCCGTGTGCCGGCAGCCGCTCGCGCCTCAGTTGTTCAGCGTAGGCAAGAATATCCTCGGGCGCTCCCACCCCGAGTTCACGCTCGAGTAGACTCGCATGCTCCTCCGCCTGCTGGATCGCGTTGGCCGGATCGCCGGCTGCCGCCAGCACCTGCATCAAGCGGAGCGCGTACCTGGAATTGTAGGGGTCGTGTGCGAGCAGGCGCTGCCACCACCCAACCGCGCCCGGCTGGTCCTGCGCCGCCTCCGCACCCTCAGCCAGCTGCTCCAGCGCTTTGGCGTAGCAGTCGGCGAGCCGACGCCGCTCGGATTCCACCCAGCGCTCGAACTCCGGCGCGTCCTTCACGAAGAAACCGTCGAGAAACGCTCCCGCGTAGACGGAAATGGCGCTCTCCAGATCCCCTCGCTCGACCGCTGCCTCGAATTCCGGGACATCGCAGGACACGAACTCGGGATCGAGCCGGATGCTGTCGCCCTCAGACACAAGTGCGCCGGCACCCAGGGCTTTCCTAAGAACGTAGAGGGATTCCGACAGGAGACGACGACCTCGTTCCGCATCGGCTTCGGGCCACAGGTAGGCGATCAGCTTCTCCCGGGTCACGGCCCTGGTTCGGGCCGTGGCAAGAAGCGCGAGGAGGGCAACACGGCGGGCCTGGCCCGCTCTGCCGCCAGGGGCTCCATGGGCGCCCTGAATAGCCGCGCCGCCGAGGAACCTCAGGCAAGTCATCTCATACTTCCCGCCAGCGGTTGATACGGACTCGAAAATCGGTTGTTAATGCGCAGCTACTATAGGACCGGCAATCCCGAAGGTGCAAGCAAACCCCGCATCCGGCCTCAACCCCGGGCAACCAGGACGAGTGATCACGAACCGAGCTGACGTGGACCCCGTGAATCCCGTTCCCGGATGTCGAAGTGAAGAGATCTGGTTCAGCCTAACACGCCTACACGATGAGGACTTGTCGAACACCAAAGAAAGGGACGTACATCATGAAGACTCCACTAGTAACTTCAGTTCTAATGCTTTCAATAGCATTAGTTTTCGTAAGCTGCGAGAATGGGAGTCAACTAACTGAGAGTACATTGGATGTAGAGACGCAATTATCGAGCAAAAAACCACATCCCCAAAAACCCCCAGAGGAGGCTGAGTTAATAACCTTTGTCGGAGACTTGGAGGGTGAACAGAGAGTTCCAGACTGTTGTCCGAATTCAGGCCCGTTTCCGGCATACACAATGACTTTATCAGACGTATTCCCGGAGGAAATACGCGGAGAACATAGCGGCAATATCTTTATGAACAGCTTTGGCCGAAAAGCTCAATGGGATTACATAGTTCAGTTTTGGTGGGAAGAACAGGAAGCGGAAATCTATTTTATTGAAATAAGAGGCGGTGAGAAGGAATACAACAGAAGGACCAAGATTCTTACTGTGACTTTTACAGCCGAGAAAATGACGATCATCTATCCTGATGGACATTCAACAGATGTAGACGTTACTTTTACCCTTACAAGATCGCAATAATTAGGCGAACTCAAAAGCGGGAGGAGATGGTGCAGCACAGGAGGTGAGTAACAGCGATTCCG
>JBDHHP010000378.1:0-2946 GCA_039589275.1 Gemmatimonadota bacterium
GCCAGCCTGCAGCTCACTTGTCACCGCCCTCCGCTGCCCGGCGACTCTCATACTCCATCATCGCCAGCTTGAGAAGCGCCCCCAGGAAAAACCACCATACGATCGCGTGCGGCACCGAGGAGAACGGGGAGCCGATGAGAACCAAGAGCCCGTTCGAGAGGATCAACGCGCCTGCACCCAGGGCGACGTCCCCAGACCTCGTGTGCATCAGGGCCTTGGTAGCTCGGGCTGCGTACGGCAGGAGTACGATCAGGAGAACCAATAGCAGGACGAGGCCAAAGATACCCATCTCGACCGCCGCGCGGCCAATGTCGCCGTCGCTGCCCCGGAAGTACCCCTGCGGGTACGATTGGTATATCGCAAATGGTACCCCGACGCCGCTGCGGCCCAATCCCATTCCCCAGGGGAATTCCGCGAGCGTGCGTCCGGCAATGGTTATCGGTGCATACGCATAGGTCCAGAGCAGGCCTTCTTGCAGAAACGCCGATTGCCATCTAGCCACAGCTCGACCGGCCGTGAACAGCGAGCCCAAATGGAGTGCCGCGACGGCGACAGGTGCCAATACAAGCATTCGTATTCCCAGGCCACGGTAGAGCGCGACGGCCATGAGGCCCAGCATCAATACGATCACGGCGGCCCTGGTGCCGGAAACCGTGATGCCCATGAAGAAGAGTGGTATCAGGAGAGCCACCAGAACGCGCGCTCTCTTAGTCCCTCGACCACTCAACGCGATCCCGGTCGCGAACAAGATGCCGAACACCATCATGCCCGCGAACGGCGCAGGGAAGGTGAAGGTCGAGAACGCCCTAAAATCGGTGATTCCTGCAATCCGATAGAACACCGTCGGACCGTGGCGCAGTTGAGCAAGCGCGCCGCTGCCCAACGCAACTGCCGGACCGATCTGGTATTGTCGGATTCCATACAGCGCGGTGATCACGCACAATATCAGAATGAGACCCACGTAGGCACGGACTTGTCCCGGGCTCTTGATCACTGTAAGCGCAATGAGACATGCCACGGGAAACTCGGCCCAACTGCGTAGCCCCGCCAGCTCGATCAACAACGGCGACCCCGGATGAGCCAGGTACAGCAGGGGCACCAGGATCGCGGCCAGCACCACAAGCGGTACCGGACCAGGACCTCGAATCGACCCGTGCCGTACCGCCAGAGAGCCGAACCAGACGACCACGGCAGCAATGAAGAACAACTCCGACAACGCGTAGGGCAGAGGACCCTCAATCCGATCCTTGAGCCACCCCTGAAACGTCGCGGCCGTGATGCTCCCCATTATTGCCAGGTGTACCGCCCGGTCGCTCCGGAAGATGTCGGACCAGTGGTCGGTGAGTCGGGCCTCGTGGATGCTGTTGGTCATCATCTCCAGTCTAGAGATCTGGGTGTTGTCGAGCAGGGCGGAACGGCGGAAGGGCGGAACGGCGGTCGCCACCCCCCTCCCTTCCGACGTTCCGACGTTCCGACGTTCGTCACCGTCCTCCACCGTCCCTCACCGTCCCTCCACCACCCTGTCGAGAATCTCCAAGAGTCTCTCGTTCTGCCTCTCCGGATCACAAAGCTCCGCCGCCCTCCCAGCTCCCGCCGCTCCCAATCTGGCCTGCAAGTCGGGATTGGCAACTAATGCCGCGAGGGCTTCCCGCGTCGCAGCCACGTCTCCCGGTTCAATCAGGATGCCGCACGTGTCATCGACTATCTCGAGGGCACCACCCGTTGCCGAAGCGATGACTGGAAGCCCCGCGTAGAGCGCCTCAACGAACACCACGCCAAATCCCTCGGGCCGAGTGTTGGGATGGCAGAACACGTCGCTGGCCGCGAGTAGGTCGGGAACGTCGGATCGCTCTCCCAGAAACTGGACTCTATCGCCTATGCCGGCGGCCTGCACGTCAGCTCGCAGCCGAGCTACGTAGGCTTCCTCTTCGGGTCGCGCGGCGTCACCCACCAGCCAGCACACCCAGTTGGGTACATCTTTCAAGCCGGCCAAAGCCTGCAGCAGTATGCCGTGGCCCTTCGCTTCCTCCATTCTTCCGACCATGACGATCACCACAGCTTCATCGGGAACGCGAAGTGCCGACCTGACTGCCTCCCTACCCGCTTCCGCCGTTCCGCCGTTCCGCCGTTCCGCCGTTCCGCCCTCAACCGGCGGATGGACCACTTCACTGAGCACTCCAGGGAATAGCGATCCAGCCGCAGCCTCCGTGAACCGACTGTTGCAGATCACCAGGTCAGGCTGTCGTCGTCTGGCAAGCAGCTCCAGCCAATGCCAGCGATCTGGGGGGGCGTGAAGCCAGAAGGCGAGAGGGATTCCCTGCTCCCGCGCGACTGTGGCGAACACGGTGTGAGACCACGCCGAGTGGCACAGCACTGCGTCCGGCCCGAGTTCGTTCAACACACTCGCGAATCTGCGGCGTGCGCCCAGCAGGCTGAGCGGTCGCGAGAGGCGGACTTCTCCCACGATACGGAGTGCGTTCCCCTTCGCCGTCTCCCGCAGCGCTTTGCTCAACCTTGCCTCGAAACAGAGCGCGAACGAGTGTGCCATCGACTGGCGTGCGAGAGTAACCAGGACGGTCTCTATCCCGCCGTAGAGGTTGCCGCTGTGCGCATGCAGCACCTTGAGAGGATGGCTCACCGTCCGGCGACCTCGTCGTAGACCGCCATCGTCTCACGCGCGACGTCGTCCCAGGTGCGCGCGGCGGCCACATGTTGTGCGTTGCGGCCGATGCGGTGTCGCAACTCCGGGTTGTGCGCCAGCTCCCTTAGTGCCGCGGCTGTGCCCTCCGCTGCGTCGCCGTCCACGATCCATCCCGACTCTCTGTGCGTGACCAACTCGCTCACGCCCGCGTTGGCGGTGACAACTGAGGGTATCCCCTGTGCCATCGCCTCGGCGACCACCAACCCGAACGAATCGTAGATCGTGGGATGCAGCAGAACGTCGGC
>JBDHHP010000379.1:0-2940 GCA_039589275.1 Gemmatimonadota bacterium
CGCCGTGACGTCCGCTACAACCTGGCAGCGCATCTCCGATCGGATGAACATGGCGCCCTGTATTGGGGCAACTTGTTGTGGGTCTGTCCGTTAGGTCGCCTCAGCGGATGGCTTTCGAGGTGCTGCTCGCGAAAGGGGGTGACGGATTCAGCAACGGAGGGTCAGGCCCGCCCGGCCCAACATCTTTATGTGGCGAGTCAGCCCGCGGCCTGGTGGAGACCGCGCGCTGGAGTGCAGAGCGGGCGACCGGATTCGAACCGGCGACGTCCAGCTTGGGGAGCCTGTGGTGGGGGCGCAGGCTGCTCAGTCCCAGGTTCCACTCGACCGGCGTCGGGCCAGGAAAACTGGGCGGTTCCAGCTATCAGGCCCTGGTCTCTAGCGGTCCAGGAATTCACCGGCTTCGTCAATCGTCGCAATGGCCGCGGTGACACTCCGATGGCTATCCGCAGAAGTGCCTGCTACGGCAACACAGGCGAGCCGATCACCCAGGTGTCGCCCTGCTCGTCGGCTCCGGGGCCACCAGTTCGAAGTACGGCGGTGGTGGCTCCTCGTCCGGCGGCAAATAGGCCGGCGCTGGATCGCCTTTCCGACCTAAGCTCGTGATGTAGCGATAGATGGCCCGCAGATCGCGTTCGTGCAGCTCGTGCATATTCATCCACGGCATTGGCGGCCGACCGGTGGCCGTGCGACACATCTCCAACCACGCGTCTTCAGACATGTCCGGCACGCTCAGGCGCAGGTTCGTGCCATAGGTCGTCCCCCACGGCCCGCGGTATCCTAGGGTCTTGCCCGTAAGCCATTCCGATTCGGGTACCTGGCCCTCGGTTTCGTTCCAATCCGCAGTGTGACAGTCGTTGCAGCCTCCGATTACGGTGAGATAGCGCCCTGCTTCGTCAGGGGTGCTGGCCTGGACGAACGGCGTTGCGTCTTGTTGCATGTCCGCCGTGCAGCCAACGAACACTGCAAGAGCTCCAGATACCACCACCAGAGCGGCCAAGGCAGCACTTGGCGAGAGGGCGAGGGATTTCATGGTGCTAATCCTCCGGCTGGAACGAACCGCCAACCGTCCGTTGGGGTTACATCTCGTGTCCTGGGATTCTGTATGCGTTCAGGATTATTGGTTTCGTAGTTATGATTCCTTGTTCGTACAGCGGCATCAATTCGTCTCTGCGGTCTTTTCTTTGGCAGTAGTTTGTTACGGCTGCGGCCATTCCCCACAGGCTTCCTAGTGTTACGGTGCACCCTCCTCCTATTATTGCAGCCAGTTTACCCATTATTAGTAGTGCTTCTTTGGTTTCCGGATCCATGGCGATTGTCGCTTCCTCGATGGTTCTTATGCTTTCTTGTGTAGGCTCAACACTTCCTGCGTCAGTGCGTTTGCCATCTCGGCCATCCGTTGCTCGACCGTGTTCCTTATCGCTGCCCGTTGCCCCTCGGTCAGCTCAGTCGAGGCCGGCTGACAGGCCACTGCACAGCTGGCGATGGCCGCCATGACTATCGATAGCCTCAGCATAGATCTCTCCGACATTACCGGTCGAGGTCTTGGTCATGGTCGACGAACACCACCGGAGCTGATCCAGCACGTCGTCCATCTTCCGGGCCCTCACCACTCCAGATCCATCACCCAGATATCACTCTCCCACTCGTAGTTTGTGAAGTACACTTCTAGGGGAACGTGCTGCAGACGTCCTCGGTCAGCGCCGGCTCGTGCGAGGCTGTCCACGTTATGTCATTGGACACCGACATGAATTCCACGCTCCACTGGTGATCGATGGCTTTGGGATCGCAGACTTCGAGGTCCCCCCGCCGAAGTTTGAGTCGATCCAGTAGTGAACCTCGTATTCGATCCCGGCCTGCATTACGGGGCCGGTGCTCCAGGTAAAGGACGGGTCTTGGGTGGCCGAGACGGCGCCGTTCGCCTGGACGACCACCGACCCGTCAGAGGCCCGAACTACGGCAATCTCGACTGGCTGACCTCCGTGGAGAGCCTGGAAGCTCGCATCCAGCCGGAACGTCAGCTGAAAGGGTCCGCCGGGGCCAGTGCCGTCACTGTCACTGTGACCGCACCCGGGGCCAGCGAAAAACGCCAGCACAAGCACCACAAGCACCGACGAAAGGCGGTTCCACCGCGGTCGGTAACGGCCTTCAGTAAACACTGGAAAGCTCCTTTCCACGGCGGCAGAGTATGAAGCTGGGCACGTCCCCGCTGTCGATGAGACGTTTGCTGCTGGTCTAAGGTATGGATCGGTCGATGGTTGCGCGAGGCGTCGGTCAGGGTTGCACGCCTACTTCCTTGCAGGCAATCTCCACGGGTTCGGTGCAATACCGTCGAGCGGTGCAGAACAGAATGGCGCGGGGCCCAGGGATCGAGAGGCCGCTCTGCCGACGCTTGGCGGGGGTCACCACCAATACGAGGGACTCATCGATGTACTGCCACCATGTCACCGCCGTCCTGACCGTCCCATTCGCTGCTCTGGTTCTGTCGGCCTGCAAGGAGACCGGCCCTGCCGAGGAAGCGTTCCCGACACGGTTTGGGGCCGCCGAGCGCGTTATCGCCATCGGGGACCTACACGGGGACCTGGAGGCCGCCCGGCTGGCCCTTCGCCTCGGAGGGGCCATCGACGCAAGTGACCAGTGGATCGGAGGCGATCTCGTCGTAATCCAGAACGGTGACATCCTTGACCGGGGCGACGAGGAGGAGGCTGTGATCCGACTGTTCCAGCGACTCCAGGAGGAAGCGGAACAAGCGGGTGGGGCGGTTCACGTACTCAACGGGAATCACGAACTGATGAACGCGTATCATGATTTTCGGTACGTCACACCGGGTGGTTTCGTCGACTTCGAAGACGTGGCGGTGGTCGACGCAGCCGACTCCCTCCTGGCTTCCCTGGAACCGGATCAGAGAGCCAGGGCAGCGGCCTTCGTTCCCGGTGGCCCGTT
>JBDHHP010000380.1:0-3461 GCA_039589275.1 Gemmatimonadota bacterium
GTGTAGAACCCGGCCAGCTGCACGAAGGAAGTCGGGAACCACTCCACGCCGAATCGCATTCGAATGCGTTGATCCTCGATCACGTCTCGGTTGGGATCGTGGTATCCGTACGTGACCTTCGCATAGAGTCCTCGGGTCGCCAGGAGGTTCCCCTCCACATACGCTACGAGTTGATCCGGTGGAACGTTGGCTGCTGCACCAGGATCATTCAAGTCGTCAAGGATGTAATCCACCTCGCCCAGAACCGCGAGTGGGCCAACGTTGAAGCCGCCGAACCCGCCGGCGATGTCGGTCTGCCCGTCAACATCGCTGTTACGTGAGTAGGAGCCGCCCAAACGAAAACGGCGACCTACGTACGCGGCGCTGGTCGTGACTTGCTTCTGGCTGTCGTTCTCGACCGAACTCGTGTTGCCGTTTGACAGGGCAACGAAGAGCGACAAGGGTCCGGGCTCCACTCCGACTTCGACACCCAGGTCGGGCGTCCGGTACGTGAAGCCCGTCTGCTGCCGTACGTAGGCCTCGTCATCCCACAGACGCCAACCGTATGGCAACATGAACTTGCCCGCCTTGACGTAGCCGTCGAGGGGCAAGCTCTCCCACAACGCGAACACTTCGCGCGCCGTGGCCTCCCCGGGGCCGAGCGTTTGGTCTACGTAGAGAGACAGCACGTTGGCGATCAGGCGCGCCTGGAGCTGAACTTGAGCCTCCTGGATCGCGATCTCCGAGCGGGGAGTCGCATCAGAGACGGTCGCAGACGCTAGGACGCGAAGGTCCATACCAATCGCCACCCAGTCGTTCAGGGCCCGGTTCCTGACCGCAAGTGTACGACTCGGGAGCTGTGTCTGAGCCCAGGCACTGCCGAAGTCGTTGCGGCCGCCGCCACCAGTTCGATTGACATGACACTGAGCACACTTGAGCCCGGTTCGAACCGCCAAGTGCGGTTCCTCGGCACGCATGCCGTGCGTCACACTCACCCCGACCATCGACGCCATTGCGGCCAACGCGACCGGGGCAAGCATAACTCGCACATGATAGGGCAGATCAGTTGTTCGGCGCACCATCGGCGATCCACTGGCGAATAGTGTCAATCTGGGCCTGCGACAGAGGATTGCGGCCGAGCGGCATCTGCCCACCGCTGCCACCGACGTTGCTCTGCGTGCCCTGAATCTTGTGCACCAAGTAGCTCGAGTCCGGTTGGCTGGGTCTTACCCGGAGCAGGCTCGATTCGTTGGACTGAACGTTGACGATGTTCGCGTACGCCTGACCCTGACTGAGGTTCATTCCCTGGGCCGGACTTGATCCTGCGTGGCAGCCCGAGAGCGCGCAGTTCGCGCTGAAGATGGGTTGCACAGCCGCCGCGAAGCCTGTGCCGCCTCCGTTCCCACCTCCACCAGGGTTGTTGTTGTCCATGGGGTCAACTACCCCAGAGCCATCTCCGCCGCACGCGAGCCCGACGACCGCTGTGCCAACCGCCAATAGTCGCACCAGCCGTGAGTTCATAAAGCCTCCTCGGTTGAATAAGGGATCGCGGACCTTCTTGGTTGCCCCACAAGAACCAGCTAGCCACAGCCTAGGTTCCTCGCGTTCAGGGTCGCCGCGGCTCCCACCGGGGCAACGGGGTCGTAGCCTCCATCCGACACGAGTACACCGACGCAAGCTGGCGGCCGCGGGGCGGCCGTCAGCCTCACGCCATCTGCTGTACTGAATCGAAGCTATTGAAAGGTGTGTCGTTTGTCCGTGACTATGTCACAGAGTCGCCCACATGAGCGCGCAGGCCGTTCAAGTCGGTTGCCGTGATGCTCCCACGGGCTAACGCTACCAGTCCAGCCCTTTCGAGATCTTTGAGCAAGCGGGAGATGACTTCGCGTGAGCTACCCAGTTCGGCGGCCACCCCTTCGTGCGTGGTTTGGATGGTGCTGCTGCCCTGCCTCGCAATTGCGGCGGTGAGGTGTTCAACCAGACGAACGTCCAACCGGCGGAACGCGACTTCCTCTACGACTGCTATGACGGTGTCGAGCCGCCGGGCAAGGAGGTCGAAGACGTAAGTACGCCAGACCTCGAATCGATTTACCCAGTCTCGAAAAGTCTCGGCCGGAATGGCGTACGCGTCTACCGCAGACTCGGCTAGCGCGCATGCTGGGAACTCGGAGTCGCTGAGAATGCATGCTGCCGTCAGGATGCATCCTTCGCCCGGTTCCAAGCGATAGAGTGTTATCTCCCGGCCTGTCTCCCCGGTCTTGTGCACACGTACCGTGCCCGACAGCACTAGCGGCATGTTCGCACAATCCCCCCCTTCAGCACAGATGATCTGTCCGGCACCTATGCTCACTTCCGTACCACGTGTCGCTAGGAGGTCAACGACAGCCGAGTCGGCATCGGCCAGGAATGGGAATGCCTCAATCACCCGTTGTGACATGTGAGCCCTTCCTCTTGGATGTCACGAGTCCCAGGGTTCCGTGGACCTCTAACCAATGGAACGCGCGGCAGAAGAGGTCAAGACGGTTTGTTTCCACTTGCATCGTTACCCATGGATGGCCAGGTGCCTCACACGGGAGGTCACAGGGCCGACGAGGTCGCGTCTCTTTCGAACCACCGCCCAACCGCTAAATTGGGTTAATTATGTTGGGCTTCATCGACCGACGCCGCCGACAAAGCCGCTGGGTGGCAGGGGCGGTGGCAGTGCTTCAACTGGTCGCCGTCACCTGGGTGCCCGTTGTGCATCCTTACATCCACCCCGATACCCCGCCCCCAACGCCAGCCAACGAGTTCACCGATCAGGCGGACAACACTGCGCTGGGCTCCGGCGTTGAGACTTCCTGCTTCATATGTGCAGCCGGCCATAGCTTCTCGGCTGCCATAGACGAACGGCTCCCACTCAACGCGGGTGTGCCGTGGCGGCTACTATTCAACTCCGCAGTACACCGCCCGATTCTACACATACACACTGACACTCCAGCGAACGCGGCTCGAGCACCACCGACGTCCTCCTAGCACAGCCAGTTGAATCGCCGCTGGATCGCGACCCCCACGGGATCGCGACTCCTGCGCCGATAAGAACGCTTGTTGCGAACTCGGATCGGAAAGGTCCACTAGGAGGCTCGATGACCAATCGCACATTGACCAGTAGATGCTTGCTTGGTCCGTGCATCTTGATCGCCGTTGCCAACACCGCTTTGACGAAGCCGCTGTTAGGACAGGCTGACGCATTGACCCTCGAACAGTGTGTGTCCATCGCTCTGGACCAGAATCCGTTGATTCAGTCCGCACGAGAGCAACATCGGGCGTCGCAGGCCAGGGTAAGCCAAGCCTGGGCCTTTCCGCAGCCCTCTCTGGACTTCGATTCTGATCTGCAACCGACACTAGGCGATTTCGGCCGTTCCGAGGAAAGCTATGTCGGGATCAGTGGATCGATCCCCTTCCCTACCAAGACCTACCTTAGGGGCCGAATCGCCCAGAAAGAG
>JBDHHP010000381.1:0-4004 GCA_039589275.1 Gemmatimonadota bacterium
GATCTCACCGTCACGAACCTCTTGCACTGTGTTGGTGTGTATTGCTCTCCATTCTTGCGGCACCATGAACATGTCGACGCCTGCATTGATCACCTGCGGGCACGATACACTGCTGCACCCGGGAACGAGCGAGTGGCCGTCCCAATCGCCGACCACGAGCCCGTCGAATCCGAGACTCTCTTTGAGGACTTCGGTGAGCAGGTAGTGATGCCCGTGCAGCTTCTCACCATGCCAGCTGTTGAACGATGCCATCACCGTTTGAGCACCGGCCCCCAGCGCTGTGAAGTAGCCCTGAGCGTGAATATCGAACAACTGCCGCTCGGTGGAGAGGTTGTCTCCCCGGTCGATGCCCCCTTCAGTTCCCCCATCGCCCACGTAGTGCTTGGCCGTGGCGATCACGTGTGACTCGCCCAGGAACTCGGGTGACCCTGCGCTTCCTTGCAGCCCCGCGACCATTCTGCCGGCGTACTGCCTGACGATCTCGGGATCCTCCGAGTAGCCCTCGTAGGTGCGGCCCCAGCGATCGTCCCTCACCACGGCCAGCGTTGGAGCAAACGTCCAGTCTATCCCTGTAGCTGCTACCTCTATGGCCGTGACTTCGCCGATTCTCTGGATCAGGTCGGGATCCCCAGCCGCGCCAAGACCGATGTTTTGGGGAAACAGCGTGGCTCCCCGAACGTTGTTGTGGCCGTGCACCGCATCGGTTCCCCAGACCACAGGAATAGGAACTCGGCCCTCGGAGCTGTCCATTGATGCATCGTAGAACCCATCCGCAAACGCAGCCCAGTCAGCCGCGCTGGCCGATTTGGCGGTATCCGGCCACGATCCACCACCATTCAGGATCGAGTGACGCTTTGGATTTCGGCCTGAATCATCTGCCCGACCTTCTGTTCCAGCGTCATCTGAGTCAACAGAGACCCAATGCGCGCCTCTAAGGCCGAATCGAGCCCGACGTTGCTCTGAATCCGTGGCCATTCCACTGGTTCCGAACCCCTTCCGCAGCTGAGCAGGAACATGAGGCACGTCAGTGCCGCGAGCGAAACATGGTCCGTTCTTCTCATTGTTAGTCCTCGACCCATCGCAGATGCTCCGGTTGTGAGACAATATGAACGCCCGAAATAGGGCCGAGACGGGATCTCGGCCATCGGGCGAAGATGGTCTGCGGAACACGGTCCGTCCAGATCCTGGACAACATCTGGTCCGGCTGCGATACTCGCGGGCGAAAGGAAACGCCCCTCGTGATCGAGCCCACCTGGATCTCCCTGGTCCCGGCTGTTCTGGCTGTTGTTCTGGCGTTCGCCCTCCGCGACGCGGTGGTCGCACTCCTGTTCGCTTGCGTGGCTGGGGTTCTGCTCCTGGGACAGGGGCTCCAGGGTTTTCCAGGCCTGGTGACTCGCTCCCTTGGCACACCCGACTTCATCTGGGTGTTCGCAATCGAGCTGTGCATCGGCGTACTCGTCGCCTTCCTGCAGCGTTCCGGCGCGATTGCACTATTCCGTCAGCGAGCGTCCCGCATCGTGACCAACCGCAAGCGCGCCGGCGTCATGGGGTGGGTCCTTGGGCTGTCCGTGTTCTTCAGCGACTACTTTAGCCCACTCTTCGTCGGCGCAGTAATGCGCGATCTGACGGACCGCTACCGCATCTCACGGGAGAAGCTGTCGTACATCTGCGATTCGACTTCGGCCTCTGTCATCGTGCTCATCCCCATGTCGGGCTGGGCGGTCTACCTCGCCGGCCTCGCGGCCAGCTCCGGACTTGGTGATCGAGATGCGGCGCTGGACCTGTTCATTCGGAGCATTCCGTTCAACCTGTACGGCATATTGACCGCTCTCCTCGTCGGGTTGATCGTGCTGGAGATCGTGCCGGACTTCGGCCCGATGAGGAAGGCAGAGCGTCGGGCGCGGGAGACGGGGAAAGTCTTGCGCGACGGCGCGACTCCGATGATGGGCCGAGAGCTCACCGACATTGAGGTGTCCGACTCCCCACACACAGGTATCGGGCTCAACTTCATTCTTCCAGTCGCGCTCATCGTTGGCGTTAACGTCTGGACCTTCGTCGCCAGCGGC
Organism: Gemmatimonadota bacterium; assembly: GCA_039589275.1. GTDB lineage: Bacteria > Gemmatimonadota > Gemmatimonadetes > Gemmatimonadales > GWC2-71-9. The sequence continues at coordinate 2,067 of JBDHHP010000381.1, forward strand.
AGCGCCGCGGTGCTGGAGAGCTTCATGCTGGCGTGCGCGGTGCTGGGTTTGACAATGTGGTTGCAGCGGGTGGACACGGCTCGCGGCCTAGTGCAGACGGCCCTGGCGGGCATGAAGGGTGTGATGGGGGCGGTGTTGATCCTTGCCCTGGCGTACTGCATAAACACGGTGAGCCGCGAGATGCAGACGGCGGCCTACGTAGCCGAGCTGAGCAGAAACACCATGAGCCCTGCCCTGCTCCCCGTTCTCGCATTCGTGATCGCCGGCTTCGTCAGTTTCTCCACCGGGACTTCGTGGGGCACGTACGCGATCATGGTCCCGATCGTTCTACCGCTGGCCATCGAGTTCAGTGGCGGCACTGGGGGCGCACTCGTCGCTCTCTCCTTTGCGGCAGTTGCGGGAGGAGGAGTCTTCGGAGACCACTGCTCGCCGCTGTCTGACACGACGGTGCTGTCTTCGCTCGGCGGCGCATGCGATCACATCGACCACACACGCACACAGATTCCCTACGCGTTGGCAGTCGGACTAGTAGTGTGCTTCGTATATCTAGTACTGGGACTCCTTCTGGTGAGGTGAGTGCATGAGCAAGTACGCCGTCGTCGGTGCAAGTCTGATGGGCCGCACTATAGCCAAGGACTTGCTGCTGAGCGAAACGGACGCCCGGGTTACGCTGCTGGACCTCGACGTCGAGCTCTTGGAGGAGGTCACCGGGCTCCTGGCCCAACATCCCGGCATTGGAGCCCGGCTCACCACTGGCCGCATCGACGTGCGCGACCTAGATCGGACGGCGGCGGCATTGGCTGGCCACGACGCGGTTGTTGGGGCGCTGCCGCACGCGTGCGCCCTGTACGGGCTGGAGGCTGCGGTTCTAGCGGGCGTGCCCATGGTAGACCTGGTTGGAAGCAAGCCCGTGCTGCGGCGGGAGCTGGACAGCTCGGCGCGGGAAGCCGGCGTCCTAATCGTGCCGGGGCTCGGCGTGGCACCCGGACTCAGCAACGTGCTTGTCGCCCGGGGTGTGGAGATGCTGGACGAGGCCCACGAAGCGGTGATATACGTGGGCGGGATCCCGATGGAGCGGACACCTCCCCTGGAGTATCAGACTGTGTACTCCCTGGTGAGTATGTTCGGCGTCTTCCTGCGCCCCGTGCGGGTCTGGCGCAACGGCGCGTGGACCAGCGTCGAGCCCCTGTCCGGCTTAGAGCACTTGGAGTTTCCTGAGCCCATCGGCACACTGGAGGCCTGCTACACCGACGGTCTGGGCTCTCTCGTCGTCACAATGACGGGCAGGATCCGCGATTCACTCGAGGAGAAGACGCTGCGGTATCCGGGTTTCGCCGACAAGGTACGGTTCCTTAAGGAGTGCGGGCTGCTCGATCCCGAACCGCTCAAGGTAGGTGACGTGGAAGTGGCGCCACGGGACGTGCTGATCAGGCAGCTAGCGCCCCGCCTCACGCTCGGGCCCAAGGGAGACATCCTCGTAATGCGCGTTGTTGTGAAGGGTGAGTCCAGCGGCGGCGTGTGCACGCATACCTTCGACCTGGTGGACTTCATGGACCCCGAGTCGGGTGAGATTCCCCGAAGAGCTCTTCGTGGGCGACCTAGCGAACCGGCTCGCGAGACAGTTGGAAGAGCGGGGTGTTAGTGTAGCTCACGACGTGCGGTGAGCCCGCGCGGCGCCTCGCCTAGTGCCACTGTTATGAGCGAGACCGTCCCTGTGAACCCGCCGCTCCCCCGCCGCCACTGAAGAAGGCCATCACGCCGATCAGGTAACCGAGATTGTACGGCCAACCCGTGTTGTGCACTTCGTAGACGCCCACGGAATCCGTGAACAGGCTCACGACGAAGGTGAACATGACAGTGAAGCCATGCCACAGACCCAGCAGGAAGCCCGCAGGCGAACCCTCGAGAGTAGCTCCGTCAGCGTAGGGGTTGGCAGAT
>JBDHHP010000382.1:0-2932 GCA_039589275.1 Gemmatimonadota bacterium
GGTCGATCCGCCGTACCGCCACTGCACCCACCGCTTGACCTCGAACTCGCCCCCAAACCGCTCAGCATTCAGCCGGTCACCTCTGAGCAGGTCCGTCGCTCGCATCTCTTCGGCGACCGCAGCCGGGAGCGTAATCACCCGCTCCTGGCTGTCCGTTCTGAGCGTGACGTGTACTTCGCCATCATCGTCGACGTACAGGTCTTGTAGATGGCCCTTGACCGTCATATGGACTGCCTCCTGTTCTGCTGTCCGCCAGCACGAGCTTGCAGCGCCGTACACGGGTCCGCAAGGCCAAGCCAGACACCGTGTTGAGATTCTGTTGATGTCCGAGTGCTATCGTGGCCCGACACCAGCCGGAGCCATGACATGGACCAACCTCAGAAACTCATCGCGCTGACCCCGAAACAATTGACCGAGGTAAGCACGCGGTTCGCCGTGTTCATGTGCTGGACGGCCGGACCTACGTCGCCGGAGTGGGCCCTCGAAGTCAAGAAGTGTGGCGCGAGGTTCAAGCACGAACAGTTGACCGGTGCGAGAGAGTTTGCGGTGCTCCTGGCCGTCACGACGACGCTTGATGTGCTGGGGAAGCTGGAGGCCAGAGGCGCCGGTTGAGCGTTGCAGGACCATGGCGCAACCCGCAGATTACATACATCCGCCGTTGCCGATGGTCAGCGGCGGCCCCGCTACCGGTCCATACGCCTCATCCTAGACGCGCCACCGACTCCGAGACCGCCGTGTTATCGGTGCAGTAGGCCGTAGCAGGGAGGTCCACCATGTCGAAGAAGAAGCCCAAGAAGATGAAGGTCCCGAAGAAGAAGACTGAGGACAAGGCCAAAGACGCACTGCAAGATGAGGATCTGGAGAAGGTGTCCGGGGGCGCACTTGAAGTCGCGCACAAAAAGGCCAGCAGTCAAACCGCGTTTCCGGACACCAAACAAAAAGGTTGGACACCACCCGTCCCGTATCCGAACACCGAAGCGGACGATTCGGATTCCTCTTCCGATTCGTCAGATGAGTCCTCGTCGTCCGGGAGCTCCTCTTCTTCCGCAGGTTCTACGTGACACCGGGCCGCTTGGCTCGGCCTTTTCGTAGGTCCGGCACGCCAATCTGGCCGTCTCCAGCCGCAGATCGTAGGTTAGGGCAGTCGCCAATCGGGAGCCCTACCCGTGGCAGACCAGTTGGACCGTCTCAAAGCTGCGCTAGCCGACCGCTACCGGATCGAGCGGGAGTTGGGTAGTGGTGGGATGGCGACGGTCTACCTCGCCGAGGACCTCAAACACCATCGCAGAGTGGCGCTGAAACTGCTCCGTCCCGAACTCGCGGCGGTAATCGGTGCCGATCGATTCCTGCGAGAGATAGAGATTGCTGCGAGTCTCACGAACCCGCACATACTCCCGCTGCACGATTCCGGTAAAGTAGACGGACTGCTCTACTACGTGATGCCGTTCGTGGAAGGAGAGTCCCTGCGGGACCGGCTGCGCCGCGAGAAACAGCTCCCCGTCGAACATGCAGTGCGCATCGCACGCGAGGTGGCGCTGGCTCTGAGTTACGCCCACGAACACGGCGTTGTACATCGTGACATCAAGCCCGAGAACATCCTTCTCTCGGGTGACGAGGCTGTAGTGGCAGATTTCGGCATCGCCCGCGCCGTAACAGCCGCCGGCTCCGAGCGCCTGACGGAAACCGGTCTGTCATTGGGCACTCCGCAGTACATGAGTCCGGAACAAGCATCCGGTGAGTCGGAGGTCGACGGTAGGAGTGACATTTACTCCCTTAGCTGTGTCCTGTTCGAGATGCTGACCGGTGTTACGCCTCACACCGGCCCGACCGTGCAAGCGATCATGGCGAAGGTGCTAACCGAACGACCCCCTGACGTCAGAGCTCTCAGGGATACAGCCCCTCCAGCTCTAGCTCGTGTCGTACACAAGGCGCTGGAGCGGTTGCCAGCCGACCGCTTCTCGACCGCAGCCGAGTTCGCGGATGCACTGGTCCGGAGCGAACAACCGGTCGAAGTCGCCACCGAGACAGTCGAGCCTCCCAGGACACGGATCCCACTGCGACTGCTCGGCGCCAAGCTGTCATGGCCCGCACTTGCTGCGCTGGCAACAGCTGTAGTAATGGCTACCGTCTCACGATCAGGACCGACGGTGCCACAACTCCGTGTTCGCTTCGATATCGACCTTCCGGACGAGTTCGAGCCCGTTGCGGGTTTTCCGCCCCTCGCAATATCACCTGATGGCTCATTCATTGTTTATGCGGCTCGTCGAGGGAACGTGAGTCAGCTCTTCCTGCGCCAGCTCGACGAAGTTGAGAGCCGTCCACTCCCCGGCACCGAGGGTGCTCATACGCCTTTCATCTCGCCGGACGGTCGGTGGATCGGGTACGCAAGTACGCGGACGATTGCGAAGGTGGCGGTATCCGGAGGATCTCCAATCACGGTCGGAAACGCACCGCACGTGAGCCTCGGGGCCTCTTGGGCACAAGGCACGATCGTCTTCGGCGGTCTCGGAACGGGCCTCCACACATTGCCGGAAGACGGTGGCAACGCCGAACCATTGACCACTCTGCTCGCGGGAAACGGCGAGGTGAGTCACGGCTTGCCTCAGGTGCTACCAGACGGAAAGAACGTGATGTTCACAGTCGGGTCCGCCGGAGATGTGCGCACCGCGGTTGTGTCACTCGAGACGGGAGTGCGACACTGGATCGAGGGTATCGACGGTGCGGCTGGCGCTCGATACGTGCCCACGGGTCACCTGGTGTTCGCACTGGCAAACGAGCTGTCTGCCGTGGGCTTCAACGCGGCGAGGTTGGAAGCCCTCGGATCTCCAATCGCGCTAGTGCGGGGCGTGCACAGTGCCAGGTCCGGCACCTTCGCGAGAACCTCCTATTCCGCAGTCTCGAATACTGGCACGTTGGCGTACATGCCGGGCTG
>JBDHHP010000383.1:0-3577 GCA_039589275.1 Gemmatimonadota bacterium
GATGGTTTCCTCCACCAGTCGTGCAAGCCCCAGCTTATCAGGCGGCTCGGTGCAAAGGCCCCCGAGCATTCGGATCTGAAGCGAAACCACGCGCCGATCGGGAAGAGGGGCTGCCCCGTACTCGATTCCGCAGGGAATAGAGTGATGAATCAAATCTGTCATTGAGCATCTCACGTACGAACGAGCTAGTCACACTCTCCGCCAGCACAGGCTCACACGTCCACGGAGCCTACGCCGGTTTCCCGAGTGATGCAAGGACGCGTTCCTGACTCGCGGTTGGAGGGGTCCGTGACAGTATCGGCGGCTCTTTTTTGGGCTATGATTGGGGCGGGGTTCGCTACGGATGGCGGACCCGGGCGTTTCGGGTAGTGCTTCATGGAGGAGGCCAGTCATGCCAGCAAGCAGAACACGTCAGGAGGCGCGCACGCGGATCCTAGCGGGGTTCACCGCGCAGTTGGATCGAGTGATTCCGGAGGATGAGAGCATTCCATTGAAAGGGGCGACGTTCGCCGATTTCGAGGACCAGGTGGAGACGTTGGCCCAGGCGGCGTTGCCGGTGGCCCTGGAGGAGCGTGCCGCGTTGGAGTCCAATGCAGAAGTGGAGACGGCGGGCCGGTGTCCGCACTGTGGTTCAGAGGGGGTGTACCTGGAGAAGGAGGTGACCCAGCCGGAGATACGCTCGCGTTACGGGCCGGTGGTCCTATGCAAGCAGCACGGGCGGTGCCGCTCATGTGGCGGTTCTTTTTCCCCCTCAGGTTCGTGATTGGGGATTGCCTCGCGAGGTTCCACTGACCCCGCGAGCGGCGCGGCGGGTGGCCCGAGAAGGCTCGTTGCACTCCTTCGATCAAGCGGCGTTGGCGTTGAACGAGGACTGGGGCACCCACCTGGACGGCAAGCAGATTCAGCGTTGGGCGGAGGCGATCGGTGGAACGGTGGTTTCGGCGCGCGATGCGGAGGTGCGTGCCTTCGAACAGGGAAGCCGACCGCCGACGGCGGCGAACGCAGCGGCGCTGCTGGTGATTGGGATGGATGGCGGTCGCGTGCAAACCCTTGAAAAACAAGGGGAAAACGGGAGTCGGTGGCGGGAGGACAAGGTAGGCGCGATCACCTCGTATCTGCCGGGCGACGGGACGCCGGATCAGCCACCCAAGCCGCTGGTGACGACGTACGTAGCTACAATGGAGCGGACCGAGGCTTTCGGGAGGATACTGCGCGTGGAGGCGGAACGCCGCGGCATGAGGCGGGCGAGCACGGTGTTGGTGATGGGCGACGGCGGAAACTGGATCGATCCACTGAGCAAGCGGGAATGTCTCTACGATCAACGGATCGTGGACTACTACCATGCGGCTGAGCATCTGTACGAAGCGGCGTGGGCCGCCCTGGGGAAAGATACACCGGAGGCGCAGGCGTTGGCCCGACAACTGAAAGATCACCTGTGGGCCGGCCGAGTGGATGAGGTGATCGTAACGTTGCAACGTCATGCCGATCGCTTGGGTCCGCCGCAAGCCACCGACGGCCCGGAACATCCGCGCCGGGTGCTGGCGAACAACGTGGGCTACTTCACGACTCATCGCCGCCACATGGATTACCCGACGTATCGCCGGAAAGGTTGGCCGATCGGCTCGGGTGTGACGGAATCAGCCGTGAAGCTGTTCAACAAACGGGTGAAGGGGACCGAGCAGTTCTGGAGCATCCCGGGCGTGGAGTCGATTCTGGCCCTGCGCGCCTTGTGGCTATCCCAGGACGACCGATGGTCCCGCTACTGGAACACGCGACCGGCCTATTCAAAAGCCGCCTAAACTGTCACGGACCCCAGGGCAGCGATTCCGCAAGTAACGGTCTCATGCCTGCGGTGGCCGCGGTTTGGGCTTGTTTTGGGAAGGTAGCATATTCGCAAAGCGGTCGTCGGCCGAGTTCGGGACGCTTCCGACCGCGGGCGGGGTGGGGTGTGGCTCGTCAAGAGGGAGGGATGCCGACGGGGATGGCGCAATCGTTACGCCGCCCGGTCCGTGTGGGCGGAGGGTCGCACAGGGGAGGGAGACCGCGCGAGTCAGGTCGGGATCGGCAAGATGTGTCGACCCAGCCCCTGGTACAGTTCGGCGGCAAGGCACCGGGCGATGTGGAGCATACTGCCCTGGCGACGACGCTGGGGCTTGAGGTTTCGCAGAAAGAACGCGCGGAAGACGTTAAGTACCAGCATCGTCAGTAACCAGAACGCTAGGATGGCGGTCGGTTCGTGCTTGTACACGTGGTCCGAATGCCATTGATTCACTGACTCGTTGAATCCCTGGTTCTCGATGTCCCAGCGGCTGTGCCCCAGGGCCACGACCGCGTCGCTGGAGGCCCGCGAACCTGAAAGCGTGGTCACCCACATCCAATCGGATGCCAGAGGTTCCTCCTGCTTATCGAGTTGGCGGCGGACGGTGGTCGTCTCAAGACTGCGTACGACTCGCAGCGGGCGATCCAGCGATGGCCAGGAGCGAAAGCCCTCCGCATCCCAAATTAGTCGTCGGACCCGTCCATGCTGGGTTTCGGGTGGCTGCGTTTGGCCAAAGAGCGCTTGAGCGTCCTGCAGTAGGTTGCGGCGTTCGTCTTTCAGAACGGTGAGCACATCTTTGCCGCGATCCAGAACGAATTCAAAGAAGGGTGCCTGGGCATACATGGCGTCGGCAGCCACAAGATCGAAGGCCCGCGGATAGTTGTCCACGACACGACCCACGAGACGCATAGCCGCAGCAACTTCATCCTCGCCAGGTTTCTGTGGTTCGGCGTCCAGCAGAAAGGGCATACCCTCGGTAATCAGCATAGCCGTGACGTTGCGGTGGTAGTACTGTATGTAATCTCCCTGGGTCGTATGAATGGTCCGCTCCAGGCAGCCCGGACAGCAACGTCGGTAGCTGGCGCTCGACTCATGCCCATCAACCACATGAATACCGACACGGATGGTGTCGCAATCGGTGAGAGAGAACACCCTCCCTATGGTGTCGGCACTGGGGACGGGCCCGGTAAGCCAGTCGTTCCAGAAACGGCTCGGCTTGGTCTGTTCCAGGGCATTGAGGCTCCCCAGCCGCGCCACGATCATTACGAAGGCACTGCGGAAGATCCGCAGGCTGGGGATCAATGGTCGCTTGCGCCTGTCGTTTATACCACCGAGGACCTCACGGATCCCGACGACCTTCTGAGCATAGGTCAGTAGACGGCGAAGTATCTTTACTCTCGTCTCTTGCTGACTTTGTCCCAGTAGAGCAGAGATACCGAAGATCCGCAGGCTGGGGATCAATGGTCGCTTGCGCCTGTCGTTTATGCCACCGAGGACCTCACGGATCCCGACGATCTTCTGAGCATAGGTCAGTAGACGGCGAAGAATCTTTACTCTCGTCTCTTCCTGACTTTGTCCCAGTAGAGCAGGGACACCTCTTCGAGAAGCTTCCTTGCTTCCTGGTACTGTTGCACCCACCGGCGGACTTGCGCCTCCCAGTCCTTAGGGATGAAGAGCTGGCGAACTCGTCCCTCGTAGCTCGCCACCAGATAGAGGGACACGTGCTTCTCCTCTCCTCTGGCGCACTTGCAGTTCGGC
>JBDHHP010000384.1:0-6919 GCA_039589275.1 Gemmatimonadota bacterium
TGCCACCCCATCGGCCACTTCCACCAGCCAAGCGCGTCTACCGGACCCGGGTTCCATGCCACGGTCGCTGTCGAACAAGAGCCGTCTCCCATCCGGCGTCCAGTCCAGGACGCGATCGATCGCCGGACTTTCCACGAGTGCGGTTTCCTTCCTCGTCTCGACGGCGAGCACGAAGACGTCTCGGCGCGGTGAGTCCTCCTCAACCAGCGCGTCATAGGCGATGTAGCGCCCGTTAGGCGAAAACCGCATCTCTATGGGAGAGCGCCAGTCGAGGGCCGCGAGCTCGGTGACCGTCCCGTCCGCCACTGAGATCACAGCCACCGATCCGTCAAAGATCGTGAGAATGTGGGAACCGTCTGGTGACCAGTCGCGAGGCTCAAGCCAATCGCGACAGATGGTGCGGACTCCCGACCCGTCCACATTGACCACACGCAGTTCGCTGGTTCCGCCTGCGTTGCTCCACACGTAGGCGATCTGCCTCCCGTCCGGTGCGAACTTCGGTGCATACGGGTACTCCCACTCTGACTCCGGGGTCACGATGTAGCGATCTTCTCCAGAGCCAAGGTCTTTGATGCCGAGTTGACTGCTCTGCCAGTTCGTGAACGCGTAGAAGCGCCCGTCACGGGAGACCGAACCAGTCAGGTCTCGGAGTCCAGCGACCCGACGATGCTGCGGTTCATGCTGTGGCTCCTGCGATCCAGCAGACGCAGCTGTCAGGACTAACATACCCCAACCAACCGCGAGCAAGAGATGCCGTCTGTACATGGCCATATCAGGGTGCCTGTGAGTCGATCTCAGTGCGAATCGGTCTTCGTCGTCGGGCGGGCGTCGTACTGCGGCGTCTACTGCGGCGGCGGCGGCCGGGAGGCCGGGAGGCCGGGAGGCCACCGACGGTGTTGTGATGTGAGCTAAGATGCCACAGCGACGGCACCATGGGCTACCGATTGCGAAGCGAATCGAGTAGCTCAGCAGTGAAGGGGCTCTCTCCCGCCCGAAGCGCTGCGACCCATCCTTGAACAAGGGTGCGCTGCCGAGCATTGCCATAACCAGTGGAGAGGAAATACTCGAAGTCGCTGACGGCACCCTCCTGATCGCCGATCAGTCCCCGTGCCAATCCACGGTCGGCGCGCATCCAACCGAGCTCATCCGGTCGGGCCACCTTCACTGCTTCCTCACACGCAGGCATCACTTCAGCCGCAAAACCCCAAAGGCTCCCCTCCCCACACAGCCTGCTCCATTCCCAAGCTGTGATTCTGAGCCTCGGCTCGAGGACCTGGGCTTGGGCATAAGCCTCAATCGCTTCTGTGATCTTGCCTTGGTCTGCGTGATTGAGACCCACATCCAGCGTCGCACGAGCAGTGAGCAGTGGCTCTACCTCCTTGGCCCGCGCCTCTCCAACCAAGTGCTGATGGATGAACGCCAGGGCACGATTGTGGGCGTCGCTGATCATCTGCTCGTCGGCACCTCCGAGGCCGTGGCCACCTTCTGGGACCAAAATCAGCTCGTGGGCGACCCCGTGCTGCGTGAGCTGCTCGGCCATCGCGACAGACTCCTCATAGGGCACGTCGGTGTCGTTCGTACCATGGATCAGCATGATCGGCGGGTAATCCGGCGTCACGTTGCGGATCGGAGCGTACGGATCTAGCTGGTGTCCTTCGGTATTCGGGTCGAAGCCGGTCACGACCTTGGTCCACAGGCCATTCTGCCGGAGGTAGAGGTAGAGGAGCCAGGAACCCTGGCGATACGCTTCTTCCTCGCTAACCAGCGGCTGGCTGCTGCGGTAGTACTCCGATGGTTCTGCGTCGAACGTGTCAAGCGCACCATAGCCCCAAAAGGAGACAAGCGCGGTAGGCCGAGGTCGGATCCTGAAGCCGCTGGTTAGCGTCAGATACCCGCCCGCCGACCCACCGGCTACGACGATCCTGTCTGGATCGGCGTGAAAAAGTGTGGGTCCTTCCTCACGGATCCATGTGAACGCGTCTTGGAGGTCCTCGACAATGGCCGGTAGTTCCACGTCGGGTGCCAGGCGGTAGTCAATCGAGACGAGCACGAATCCCGCTACCTGGCACAGGTTCAGCAGTCGGGGTGGCACGCTGGCGCGAGTGCCGAGCATGAGGGCGCCGCCGTGGATCCAGACCAGAACCGGCTGGGCGATCCAGACCAGAACCGGCTGGGCGACCTCGTCATCAGTGCGGTAGACGTCCGCTTCGATCTTGGCCTCGCCGACCACTTTATAGGTAAAGGTCTTCTTTACTAAGGCCGGTGTCTGCCCGACGGCCGCAGATAGTGCTGTGACCGTGGCAATGACTGTGGCAGCCAGTGCGATTGGCAATGGTGATATGCGCAATGACAGCTTCATGAGGGAACCTCTTCCGGCTCACGTGGCCCTGCTTCGCATAACGCATGTCCCAGGGCAGGACTGGGTCTACGCGTTGTGGTGCCGCAAGAAGCCTCGGACCAGTGTCGGCCGCCGGTCTGGACGGGGTGTACCGAGGACTAACAATCCTCTGTCCGTATCGCGAGCCCCGTACGGACGCGGCTCCCGCGCCGATGTGCCTCGAATGTGCCTCAGACCTGCGGCTTTCTCCTTTGCCCTCCGTGAGTCTGTCCCGCCGACATGGCTATCTGAATACTCCCTGATATTCGCGAGGCCCAGGGAAGGCAACGGAGAGCCAAGGAGATGCCCTCGGTCGGGCGCCTAGTGCCAGCCGGCTTCTCGTAGCCCAGAGGAGGACCCACTCGACAAGCTGCAGGAGTCCCTGGGCCCTGCCGCCGCCAACTCTGTCCGGGCCCAACGGCCGCCGGTAGCTTAGTGCAGTCGCCAATCGAGAGCCGTCCCCATGGCAGACGTGCTGGAACGCATCAAAGCAGCGTTAGCTGACCGCTACGACATCGAGCGTGAACTCGGCAGCGCTGGGATGGCTACGGTCTATCTAGCCCAGGACCTCAAGCACGAGCGCGACGTTGCGGTCCGCTCCCCGCGAGACCGCTCCCCCAGGCTGCTGCGACCGGGACTCGACGGGCTATCGGGCGCTGACTGCGCTTTCGTGCCGGGAGACTGCGGGACCCGACAACGTTTGCGAGGGCGTCACCTTGGGGGGTGGGTCGACTGTCGCCGCTTTCGGTAGCTTGACCTTTGGGCCGTGTCCCGCGGACTTGAGTGGTGGAGAGGTGACGGTCGTATTCACATTCAGCGCAGGAGATCGGCAACCTGGTATCAGCCGCGTGCTGGTGTCGGGCACGACGCCCACGGGCATCAGGCCAGAATGCTCGGTGGCCTCTCCCGCCGGCGGCAACTCCGCTGACGGTATTTGGCGGTGTTCCTGGGTGCTCAACCGCTACGCCGAGCCGGGAGTGTGGGTCGTGCGCGCCAACGTTTGGGATTCGGCCGGTAACCAAGACATGGCCGTCACGTCGCTGCCGGTAGTCAATGCCCTTCCTGATACCGTTCCGCCCGTTCTTACGGGGATCGCGTACCCGGAGGAGCAGAGGATATTGGGGGGTGACGAAGCCCGGGAGCTGATCATCAGCGGGTCGGATGCCGAGTCGGGCATGTGGCGGGTAGAGGTTCACGGATTGCAAGAGCGCCCGGGGTACGACTGGTCGTGCGCAGCGACGGTCGGCGTGTGGCCTATCCTTCCTGCGTCACCCGACGTCTGGAGACCGCAGTCAGATTACAGCCCAGGCTGCCCCATGACGCTTCAGGAAAGCAGCAACCCTGTGCTCTGGACCATTCGCGAGGTTCGGCTAATCGACTTGTGGCAGAACCAGCGCGTGTATGGAGAGGCAGAACTGCTGCAGGCCGGGTTCATCACGCAAATCGATGTTTCCAAGTAGAGCTGCTTCAGGATGCTGACACTTGGAGGGATTTCGGCCTGAATGTCCGAGAGAGTCTGGAGCTTGATCCTTTACGTCACCGAGTTGGTTTCTAGGAGTTGATTAGGCCGAAGGGGTAGGGCACACTGTGGGTCGCAACTGGTCGACGTCTCTTGCTGTCGGTTGAAGACAGCTGACACTGGCCGCCGAATGGGCCGCCGAATGGGCCGCCGAATGGGCCAGGGAGAAGTTGAACCTCCGACCTCATGAGGCCGAAGGGATAGCCCTCGCCCAACGAAGGACCCGTCCGACATGTCGCAGGAGTTCCTGACATCCGGTGTTCGGCCGAGAGGTTAGCTAGACAGAATAGCGAGGATACTAGTTCTCATACTTCTCCAACAGCGCCTGAAACCGTGGGTGTTCGCGGAGCGAACCGGGGTACTGGGCTGCGCGAAGGTATGGAACTGAAATACCGGAGGGCACGGAGAGTAGGTATTCGATCTGATCCATGGCGGCACCATGCTCACCAACCATCGCATAGATCAAGATCACGTGCTGCTGTATGAAAGCGGTGCGTAGTGCGTTGTTGGATGTGGCGAGCAGCAGTGCGGTCCGCTCCGCGAAACGGATCGCCTCTGCTCTGTGCCCAAGACCTGCGTGGGCATAACCAAGGTACCAGTTCAGGTTCGGATCTGTGGCGCGCTCCTCGGACAGATCCTCAAGGGCCGTGAGCAACGAGTCCGAATATGCGCGGGCACGATCCGGGTTGCCGCGCAGGCGATAGAATTCCGCCTTGACATAGAGGTAGTTAAACGGGAAGGCCCCTCTGTATGAGGATAACGACAGCTGCTCGAAGATGCTGTCATAATCGCCGGTGACAATCAGTGTCTTTGCGCTCTGCACCAACGCCAATGCTGATGCCGCCGGGGAGACATGCGTTATCATCTCCTGGACGACCTCGCGCACTGTCTCGCTATTACCCCTCCAGGCCACGTACAGAATGGCCTTGTTCGAGTACGGATCTGCCTGATCGGGAGCGAGTGAGATGGCACGGTTGAGGTAGGTCTCGGCTTCAGCATACCGACGCGCCAACAGATGTAGCCACCCGGCGAAACCTGCCCGGTCTGGGGACCTTGGGTCGAGATCCGTCGCCCAAGCGGCGTTCTCAAGTGCCTGGTCCCATTCACCACTGGCAGCCAGCAACATCGAGATCAGCTCACGAGCGAGGGCGTTGTTGGGCTGGCGCTGTGCCACACGCTCAAATTCTCCAAGCGCAAGCTCGTCTGCCTGCCCAGTATCGGTGTAGTGATAAAGGCCCAGTGCCAAATGCGCCTCGGGAAGATCAGGCTGGAGCTCCAGTGCCTTGTCTACCGCTGCCTTCCACAGTGCACGCCGTTCCTCCGTAGGGTCAATGAAGCCACTGAAGAGTGACCAATGGGCGTTTGACAACTCTACGTACGCCAGAGCGAAGGCGCTGTCGAGCTGGATGGCCCGCTCAAACATATCGACTGCAATCCACAGGGCACTGGCATCCTGTGCGGTCCAGCCTTTAGCCCACAAATAGTCGCGGCCGCGCAAGTAGTATTCGTATGCCTCCAGGTTATCGGTCGGCTTGGCTCTCAGTAACCGGCGCTCAGGCTCCAGCACCGTAACATCTAGTCCCTGTGCTACTCGCTCAGCAATATCAGATTGTACCCTGAAAACTTCGGCCATGTCTTCGTCGTACGTACCGGCCCAAACATGCGTATTGTCGGACACTCTGATCAGCTGCGGGATGATTCGCACACGGCTCGTCGGGTCCGAGAGTCGCTCCCACTGGATGGTGCCTTCAAGGATGTAGTCAACACCCAGCTCATCACCAATCTGTCGGGTTGTCTTGTCGGTACCTTCGTAGAGAACCGCGCTGTTGCGTGAGACAACGCCCAAATCGCGCAAGCCAGAAAGTCCATCACCAACCGGACCGAGGTTCTGGAACGGCAACACAACTAGCATGGGGCGTCTGATATCGTCGGCTGGAGCTCCAAGCCAGCCGCGAAATAGACCGACTGCTGCAGCGATGACTACAAGCGCTGCGACAGCGAGTCCCACTAGGAGACGATTCCGAGCACTGGCCCTTCCGGCGACGCTCTCAGATCTTGCGGCTGCCTGCGTTGCCGCACGCACCGCGGCGAGCGCTTGCTCGAACTCCGCTGCGGTGGCAAACCGATCCGACGGTCTCTCTGCCAAGGCCTTGTCCAGTGTAGCCCCGAGCTCATCCGGCACAGACTCCTGCATCGTGCTGAGGCGATCCAGCGGATCCGCGGAACCTCTGGGCGTGCCCGCCCGCTGTACCCTCGGATCCGGGAAAGGCGGATCGCCCACAAGCATCTCGAAGAGTACGCATCCCAGGCTGTATACATCGGAGCGCCTGTCGAGATTCGGCTCACCAGTCGCCTGCTCAGGACTCATGTACACAGGTGTGCCGATGGGCAGTCCCGCTCGGGTGATCTTGAAGGCGCCGGTGGCTGCACCGATTGCTCGGGCGATGCCGAAATCCGCCACCAGTGCTTCGTTGTTGGAGAGTAGCAGGATGTTTGCGGGTTTAATGTCCCGATGGATGATGCCCAACTCGTGGGCGTAGTGCAGGGCACGCGCTACCTCACGTGCGATCTTCACAGCGACCGGCAGGGGCAGCACCCGGTCCCGTACGAGGCGATGCTGCAATGACTCGCCCTCGACGTACGGCATCACGTAGTAGAGCAGTGCACCCGCCTCCCCCGCAGCGAACACCGGGACGATATGAGGGTGGATCAACTTGGAAACGAGGTTTACCTCCCGGATGAACCGCTCCCGCATCAGCTGAGTGGCGAACTCCGGACTGAGGACCTTAATGGCCACCGGGCGGCGTGGATGGTGTTCCTCCGCCAGGTAGACTGTTGCCATCCCACCATGCCCGATCGGGCGCTCGATGGTGTAGCGGTCCGCGAGGGCCTTCTTGAGGCCCGCTAGAGGGTCGGTCATCTTGAATGAACGGCTGGTCCCAGGCGACCAAGCTATGGCTTGGTTCAACCCGACGCCACCTTGCGGGGACGGAAGGGGGGCGGCGGACCGCTGGGAGGGATGC
>JBDHHP010000385.1:0-3668 GCA_039589275.1 Gemmatimonadota bacterium
CAGGTTTCGGGCATCAAGGTGTACGGAGATCAACGCGGTGCTGCGTTTGCGGACTATGACAGCGACGGACGATTGGACTTGGTCGTCTCTCAGAACGCGAATGACACGAAGCTGTACCACAACGAACGTGCCGTTCCCGGTCTGCGAGTGCGCCTAGCCGGTCCCCCCAGCAATCCCCACGGCATTGGAGCGCTGCTTCGGTTAGTGTATCAAGACGGTCTTGGTCCAGTACGAGAAGTGCATGGAGGGACGGGGTATTGGTCTCAGAACGGCCCGGTCCAGGTGATGGGCAAGGGGGGCGAGATCACGGGCGTATGGGTGAAGTGGCCCGGCGGCGTGGAGGCGGCTGCGCCCGCAAGCGGGAACGATCTCGAAGTCGTGGTCCAGTGGAGGAGGCAAGATTGACCGGTAGGGCGATGCTGGTCAAGTTGTACAAATGGGCTCGGGTCATCGCTCGAGGCATCCTGAGGTTGCCGCACTGCTACTCATCTAGGGCGCTCTCCCACCACTCTCTGCAACCCGTCCCGAGCTTGATTCCTCCACCCTTGGATCTCAGAATCTCCGCGCTCCCACATGCTGAGGGCCCGGGCGTAGTGCCGAGCGGCTGTCTCAAGGTCGCCGCGGTTCTCATTGATTTGGCCGAGTTCGAATGAGGAACGAGCGGTGAGGAACCCCAGCCAGGTTGTGGGTGGCACCACCGATCTGAGAATACTGGCTGCGCTATCAGCCTGCCCGGTTGCCCGCAGCAGCATTCCATAGTGCAACCGCATGGCCGGTTCGGCTGAGCTTTCGACGGTGTTCTCGGTGTGAATCGTCCAGAGATCGTAGGCTCGCTTGGCCGACCGCAGGGCGCGCTGATAATCGCCTTTGCGCGCGCTCAGTCTCGCATCCACGTCTGCCTGCAGGGCCGCTCGGTAGTCCTCTGACGTACCGCCCGCCGGGAGCGTACCGAAGATCTCCTGCCACTCACGAGCCTTCAGCGAGTCACCGAACGTCGCATGGTACGCACTGATGAGCCAGCCGCTCAGCCATACGGGTCTCGTATCGAAATACTCGAGCGCCGAGTCGGGTGGCGTATAGAGTTCCATCGATGCCACGAGGTCGTTAGCCATTGCTTCGTCACCGGTCCCCGCCAGAGTGGCCGCGACCAGCAGCGACTTCACCCTGAACGCCTCGAAACCTTCGGCGTATGTTCCGGAGCGCAACGCGTCGTACACTTCGGTGAGCCGTCCCTGGCTGACGGACAGGCGCGCTTGCTCGTGCAAGACTGCGTCCACGGGGATGCCGGGACCGCGTTCCTGTGCCAACCGATCGAGCACTATCTCGAACCGCTCCGGTCGCGCCTGGCGCAATTCCATCAGTGCTGCGCGCCACTCCCCGGGCGAGTGTGCGGCAAGCGTGTCGACAAAGCCGGTGAACGCGTCATCGGACGATGCCATTGCGCGATGAGCCAGGAGCGCGCCACGCACGAGAACATTTGTTGTGTCAACGGCACGTAGCAGGGCGACGTATCGGTCGGCGACGTCCTTGGACTCATGGCCGATGGCGTAGCGGGCACGAGCCACCAGCGTGGGAACGTGGGTGGAGTCGAGTTGCAGGGCCCGATTAGCGGCGGCGACTGCATCGGTCTCGTCTGCGCCGTATTGCCAACCGTAGACCATGTGGTAGTAGACCAGTTTCTGCCATGCATCGACGTCGGTACTGTCGATCTGGAGGATGCGTCCCGTTGACGCTGCCGCTGTTGGACCGTCGGTCCGCACAGACGCCAGCATTGCCTCGACCCGCAACCGGTTCCGCTCGCTGAGCGAATCACTGTACATCGATGCACGCTCGGCCAGTGGCATGAAGAAGAAGAAGTCCCCCCGCATCGTCGCTGCCCACGATTTGATGGTGACAGCCTCCACGAGCGCTAGTGCGAACGTTGAATCCAGCGCCAAGGCGGTATCGATTGCCGCTTCGGCCTCGTCCAATCCACCTCGACGCATCGCTTCCTTGGCGTGTAGGTAGGCCTTCAATGCGTCAGCGGACCGGGTCGCGTATCTGTCCAGCCGCGGCACACTCGGTGCGCTGTCACGCGGCCAGACCCTCGTGATGATCTCGACAGCGAGTCGCTGAACCAACGACGCAATGCTGTCGGCGGAGCCGGAAACAACGAGCGAATGCAGCGGGTCGGCGATGCCGGCGCGGTACATGCGGATGTTGAGGTCTAGCGCGCCCTCGTTGGCCGCGAGCGAGCCGAGCACGAAGCGATCGGCTCTGGCCGCTGTTGCTAGTCGTTCTGCGTCTTCCGCATCGGCAGGGCTCACAGCTCGCGCGGCGCGATCGGGTCTGAGATTGCGCCAAAGCGACCAGGGGTCAGCCACCCTCACGCCCGGCGTCCCGTCCAGCGCTGTGGCCAACAGGTCTGGCAACTGTTCCGACCACCGTTCCGCTTCCTCCCCGCTGGCACGAAGCGGAAAGACGGCTATGCCGACTCTACCATCGCCCAGAACTGCCCCCGGTCTCAAACGTCCCAAGCCAAGCACCCCTAGGGCGACAACCGCGGCCAAGGCGGCTAGCGCTGCCACCATTCGCCTTGCTGAGCGGCTCATGCTCGGGCCCGCGACCTCCGCCGGCGCTGGCGTCGTGACCGAGTGCGGAGCCAGTAGTGCTCGTTTGAACTCATACGCGGTCGCATAGCGGTCCGCCGGTGCAGGTGCCAAGGCCCGCTTGATGACCGCGTCCAGCTCGGAGCTCACCGTCGATCTCAGCGGGGTGAGCGAACGGACCTCTCCAGTCAACTGGCGGGCAAGGATTGCTTGCGGCGTGGGACCGGTGTGCGGAGGCTCGCCGCCCAGCATCTCGTAGAGCACAGACGCGAGAGAGTAGATGTCGCAACGTGCGTCTACCCTGGAGCTGCCGCTCGTTCGCCGCCCGCCACTGAGAGCGCGCGTGCGATGCCGAAGTCGGCCACGACCGCGTTTTCGCCCGACAACAGAATATTCTCTGGCTTGATATCGCGGTGGATCACGCCCAGGCTGTGCGCGTGGCTCAGACCGTCGAGCACCTGACTGGTAATCCGTAGCGCAGGCTGTGCGCGTGGCTCAGACCGTCGAGCACCTGACTGGTAATCCGTAGCGCGTCGTCAAGCGGAATCTGCTGCTCGCGATCCAACCGATCTCGCAGGGATTCACCTTCCACGAACGGCATCACGTAATAGAGAAACCCGTCGGCTTCCCCTGAGTCGAACAGACCGAGTATGTGAGGGTGTTGGAGCTGAGCCAGGATCTCGATCTCGCGCAGGAATCGGTCTGCTCCAAATGCTGCTGCAACCTCTGGACGGAGGACCTTCACTGCCACCTGACGTTGGTGCTTCCGGTCTCTTGCCAGGTACACCGTGGCCATCCCACCACTGCCGAGCTCTGAATCGATCTCGTAGCTGTGGAATAGGGCGGCTCTGATGCGGGCAGACAGATCTGTCATTGCAAGAAGATAGAGTAACGCTTGGCCCAAGGCGAGGCTGTCATGATTCACCGCGACTCAATAACTTCCAGGCGAATTGTGACTGGAGACAGGACCATGACACGACACCATTTGCAGAGCGCGCGATTGCTGGCGACCTTCGTGCTGCTCCCAGCCTGCGCCGGCGAGCTACAGGCGCAACGCCTGCCGGCGGAGAAACAAACAGC
>JBDHHP010000386.1:0-2899 GCA_039589275.1 Gemmatimonadota bacterium
AAAGGCCGCGAGCAGCGCGGCGATGAGCAGGCCCAGCAGACCTACCGGCACGAACTCGCGCATGGCGAAGGGCAGGACCATCTCAAAGTCGACCGCCTCGCCCATGGTGTTGAGTTCGCTGCTGAAGAAGACCAGCGCCAGCACCGTGAGGCCCGTGATCAGCATGTACCGCGGAATGAGGAGCACGAGACTCACGAGCCCGCTCATCTTGGCCGCTTCTTTCGGGGTCCGCGCGGAGAGTACACGCTGCATGTCGTAGTTCGGCGCGGGCCCTGCCATACTCTGGAGAACGCCCTTAAACAGCATCAGCATGAAGAAGACGGAGAAGAGCTCCCAGCCGTCTTGCTGAATCTTCGCTCCGGCCGCGTCGAGGATTCCCGCCCAGTCCAGATCGAGCCGCCAACCGAAGAACAAGTTGCGCCATCCATCGGGCACGACCGCATCCAGCATTGCCGGTGACACCTGATGCATCGCGATCAGCCCCACCCCGATGCAGGCGATGGTCATGATGAAGAACTGGAGCACCTCCGTGAAGACGACGCTGAACATCCCGCCCTTCACCACATACAGTGTGGTGATGGCCGTGATAATCAGGCCGTAAAGGTCTGCGTTAGTGTTCGGATCCGCAGACAGCTCCCAGGGCAGGAAGGTCGCGGCAAACTTGCCGATGCCGATGAACCCGTAGGCAAGAAACCCGATGACGTTGATGACGGCGAACAGGACCACGATGACGTGAGCCAGGTTGGCTCCCCTGCTGGTGCCGAACCGGAACGTGATCCACTCGGCACCGGTCATGACACGCGAACGCCGCAGCCAGATCGACAGAAAAATCATCAGGAAGATCTGGTTGAAGACCGGCCAGAGCCATGGGATCCAGACGCTCTTGAGCCCGTAGAGGAACAGCAGATATACCATCCACATGGTCCCGCTGATGTCGAACATGCCGGAGGCATTCGACAGCCCCAGCATGTACCACGGAATGGTGTTGCCGCCGAGGAAGTAGTTCTGGATACTTCGGGACGCGCGTTTCGAGATCCAGAATCCGATGCTGATGGTCGCCACGATGTAGGTGGCGATGATCAAGACGTCAATCAGATGGAGGTTCAATCGGCCGCCACGGCTGGGTCCATTCCACCGTCGGGAAGCGGATCGCGGAGGTAGAACAGACCGCGTTGCTACTGGGCCGTGCTCGCCAACACCCCGAAATCGATCTCAAGCTCCGTCACGGACCGGCCAGTCACCGTCCCTTCAAGGCCCGCCTCATATACTGCTACCTCCATGCGCTCAGCGGGAGGAAGCCAGCCGCAACGGTCAGCGTTGCGAAAAGAACGTAGCCGCGTCGGCGAATGCTCTCAAGGCCTGTTCAAGGGGTCGCACATCTGTCAAAGTGAACGGACAGTCAGAGCTGAGCGGCGAGATGCCCGTCGCCTTCTGGCGGCGCAGAGCGCTACCAGACGAAGGGAACGAGCCGGTAGCGCACCTTTCCCAAGTACTCGGCGTACCCTGATAGCGTATCTCGCAGGGTCCTCTCCTCGACATAGATCCGTGCGATTACGAAAACGAAGGTGAGTGGCAGCAGCAGTACGCTCGCAAAGCTCTCCAACCACAGCGCGACGCCTGCGAGGAACAGGAGCAGTCCCAGATAGAGAGGATGGCGAATCCAACCGTAGAGGCCGGTGTCGACCAGCACCTGGCCACGCTCGGACTGATCCTTGACGATAGGTGCGGCGAACGCGTTCTGAACCATCGCCGTCAGCACGATACCGAAACCGGCGAGAAACAGGGCCGCCCCGAGCAGCGCTACCCAGAGGGGCGGTGGCGGCAGCAGTTGGAGGCGGAACACGTCCATGGGAATGAAAGCGACCCACGCGAATAGCGAGAGGAAGAGAAGCGGCGAGATGACTCGATCCGCTACCGGCTGGCTCTTCGCCGCCGGTTTCTGAAGTCGTGCCTCCAGGCTGGCCGGCGCCAGCTGGGCGAGCACGACGGTCGAAACCAACAGGAGCAGGCCATACACCACGAGGAGTTGAACCGCACGCGGCCAATTCAAGGTGCCTGCAGGGATCAGGAGCAACGCCGCGATGAGCGCGATCTGAGACAGCGCGCCCAGGAGACCCCTAACGATCAACATGGAGACAGCGGACCGAGCGTCTTCACATCCTCAAGAGCCCGGTCAAGCCGTGTCGATGTAACGGTGGTTGCAGCGGTCATCCCCCTGCATCAGCGTCTTGGTTCGCTCCATCTTGAAACTGGGATTGAACGCGGACGGCCAGTGGTAGTCCATGTTGCACACGGCAGCATGTCCTATTTCACCACCTAGGCCGGCGTTCCGGAACGTCTCGGCCCAAATGCACTCAGTAACACGAAGTTCAAAGACTTTCTCACCATCCTCGACGACTTCGTGAGTCAGGCTGTTGGCGTAGCGCGGCGGCCTGAAGGTCTCTACGAAGGTCTGGAAGTCCGTGCCTGAGGCGTTGCGCGCCTGCTGCTCTCCGACCTGTTTGCCAACGCCCTCCGAATAGCGGTTCAGCAGCCCGATGATTTCTTCCTCAGTCATCTGGGCCTGTAGTGACTTTATGAACTCGATCAGTCTACCGTACTGCATCCCGACCCGCTGTCTCAGCGACAGACTCAGTTCTGACTGGATATCGAACTTGTGCTGGCCTTGTTGAGGTGACCGATGGTCCAACACAGTCGTCCCTGGCAGCCTGCAGATCCCCAGCCATGCACCGAGACATGCTGGAGCTGCCCGGGTCAGAAGATCTCGCCGATCGAGAGTGCTCCTGTTGTCACTGATCATCGTGTCCTCCCGAGTCGAAGGATGGGAACATAGGGCGGCCTGCGCCCCGCGTACGATACACCAGTAGTAATATACACAATAGATATGTCATATAGGTAA
>JBDHHP010000387.1:0-2895 GCA_039589275.1 Gemmatimonadota bacterium
ATCGGGGGATACTCGCTCGACCTAGCTCGCCTGCTCAGCCGCAGGACCAGGATTGACATATAGTACGTAACGTACTATAATGCTACGTACTATGACGAAGCATACTACGACCACGCTCGATTACGCTCTGCTGGGGCTGCTCTGTCAATCGCCCCAGTCGGGCTACGACTTAAGGAAGGTCTTCGAGACGACGGCTATCGGGAGCTTCAGCAGCAGTCCCGGTACCATCTACCCGGCGCTACGACGACTCGAGCAACAGGGCCTCGTTGAGGGCCAGGTCGACAGCACGAGGGCCATGCGGCCGAAGAAGGTATTCCGTCCCACGAAGGCAGGCAGAAAGGCTCTGACCGAGTGGCTCTCGCGCAAGATCGACCGCGAGGACGTGGAGCGCCGCGCCGATGAGCTGATGCTGCGGTTCGCATTCCACTGGATGCTCGACAGCAACACGCTGACTCGCCGTTTCCTCGAGAGTTTCCTCAGTGAAGTCGAGGGTTACTTGGGCGAGCTGACCCGTCAGCGCAAGGAGTATCCGAAAGACGGGCCACTGCACCCGCGGTTGGCCCTGGTGGCAGGCATCGAACAATACCGGGCCAGCGCGCGTTGGGCGCGCAAGGCCATCGAGGAGTTCAAGGAGGAAGGCTCGTGATTACTCGAGAGACCTTGGTTCGCTGGTTGTGGAGAATCCCCGTCTGCGTGGCGCTGGTGTTGGTCGGCCAGATGCTCGGCGTTGCGCTCGTTTCGGCCCTGGAGTTGCCGCCACCACACGTGGCTGTAGCCGAGGGGACCCAGTTTGGATTCAGAGAACAGGACCCGGAATCGATCCTCACCCAGCAGTATGACCTGGGTAGGAAGCGTTCTTTGGGTCCACAGCACTATTCCATGGATGTTGAGATCATCACCCGCGCGAGTGATGGCTCGAGGGCAAACGTAGAGACCTATAGAATGCGTCTAACCGGGACGCCGGGTGATCTCTCTGCTGGAAAGGCCGACAGGTGGACCTGCACCTCGTTCGCGCTAACGACGGGCGATGGCCCCAAAGTCACTGTTCCGGCGCTGGAGGGATGGTCGTATGACTTCGACCGGAGTGTAGCGATTGACGGGCATGGCCAGGTGCTGGGCATTCCGCATGCGAAGTTCGAAACCCTGACCGACAACAACGGCAACGAGCTAGATGCGATAGTTGCGTACCAGGTCTACAACCAATTCGTTCAATTCCACGCGTACGTGGATCAGATTGCGACTGCGGACCTGGAGGGAGGCAAAGGCATTCAGAACCTGAAGAGTATTGGAGACACGGTGGTCTTGGACGAGTTCTCCGAAGACTTGCCTCTCACCGTGGGCTTGATCATTAGGGAGGGCTCCGTATACAAGCCCGGCGAGGAAACGCTCGAATTCAAAGGGCTGAGTGTTGTAGATGGCGAGCCCAGCGCCCTGCTGGGTATAGATGGGGGTGAGGGCTCGTATGCCATGGTCATAGAGACCATGCCGAATCTCAATGCAGAAACAGTTGGTGGCACACGCTTTTTTGGCGACTTATACGTCGACCTTGTGTCGATGTGGCTGAAGAAGGCTGAAATCACGGTAGTGGATGTGACCGAAACGAGCATCCGGGGCAACGTTGTTGCAAACACGACCATTGAGTCCCATTACAGCATAAGGGCGATGAGGAAATAGATGGGAGAGGATGAAACACGGGGAGGAATGATGCGACAGAACCGGCCCATCGCCCGCGCTGGTGCTGCGATTATCGCGACGCTCATTGGTTGGGGACTGATGCGGCTTCTTGTCCCAGCCTTCGACTACTTTCCGCCCGACAGCCTTACCCGCGATCTCGAGCCCAGCTGGTTCATTGCCGCCGGAGCACGCAAGGCCGCGGGCTTGGGCTACCTCACCGTGGCACTGGTCCTAATGGCAGTGTTCTTCAACGCTGTGCAGCAACGCTGGCCGGGACGGCGCGGCGTCAAGGGACTGGCGTTCGGAGCGTCGCTCGGTGTCGTGTGGTCGTTTGGAGGTTCATCTTCGCGCCGCTGGCGAGCGGCGCTCGATGCGCTTTGTTCACTCACGGCTTCGCCGCTCATTCACGCCGCAACACCTACGCCTCGCTTCCGCGAGGCTCGGTGCGCTTACTCCCTCGCGCCTGTGGCGCTCGGTCATGCCGCGTCGAGTCCCGCCCCGGGCATCTGCAGTAGGGACAACTGAAAAAAGGAACGGACGCTCTCGGTTGAGGAGTTGAGGGGAATCATAGCGCCGGAAGCCTAACTCGTATCGACAGAGCAGTCACCCTGACTCGCGCGCAGAGGGCGTGAAGTTTTCGGTTTGACCGTCGGTTTGGTGCGGCAGAGCGAGTACCAAGGCTGCCGTTCCGACTGCGCACGACTGTAGCGGTCTTGTAGCGGTTTGGCTCGTGAATGTCTCCCGCCTGCGGTTCGGTAGGTGGGTCTCCTTCCGCCCAAATCGGAGTTGCGTGTTATGCCGCGTGGTTCTTGCAGCATAACACTCCCGCCTCACAAGTTCGGATTAGTCAAGTCTGCGCGGCGTTTGACGTTCTGCCCATCGCCTTCCCAGAAAGCCGTTGATATGCTGCGAGTGACGTGTAGGATATGCAGTTATGCTGGTCAGTACATTTACTAGTTAGGAAGCGAGCGCGGGTTTGAGATGAGCCGTGGCCTGACCCGCATTTTGCATCACGGTAAGGATCCATGAGGCCGCGTTCACAAGGGGGCATGCTGTAGAGATGATTGCTGCGAACACCACGACGGTGTCCCGCGGATCGGTGTGGGCGTTCCTTGTTCTGCTGTGCGTGCTGTCGTGGCCGGTCTGGCTGGTGTCCGGAGTGTTGTCCCGCGCCGGCGCGGGCGGATACGATGCACGCTGGCTCGTCGCCCAGATCGGGGT
>JBDHHP010000388.1:0-2826 GCA_039589275.1 Gemmatimonadota bacterium
CGCCGAGTCCAAATGCTGCTAGCGGCAGCGGTGCTGGTGAATGCGTGCACCGCCGCACCGCCGCAGGAACAACCTCGAGACGTGAGTAGTGAGGTAGCAGTCGCCAACGAGCAGTTCGCAGCCGCATTTGGAGCAGCCGATGCTGTGGCTCTGGCGGGCCTCTACACCGAGGATGCGCAGTTGCTTCCTCCCAACGGTGACTTCGTCAACGGCCGCGGCACCATCCAGACCTTTTGGCAGGGGGTAATGGACGCCGGGGTAGCCAGTGCTTCCCTGACGACTGTCGAGGCTCTCGCGGTAGACAGTTTGGCATTCGAAGTGGGGCAATATGCTCTGGCCGATGCTGATGGAAACCCAATTGACGAGGGGAAGTACATTGTGATTTGGAAGCTCACCGCCGATGGCTGGCGACTGCACCGAGATATCTGGAATAGCAGCAGGGGTGTTGAGTAACGAAGATGGGTTCCGTGACGCGCAACTGAAGCCAGCGAGCCGTTTGACTACATGGAACTGAGGAAGGTATATCGTGCACTCGCTCTGCTGACCCCGGTGGTTGCTTGTAGCGCGCTGGCGCTTCCGGGGCAGCAGGAGGGCGTGTATCTCTTCGACTGCAGTGGCCGGATCCAGCGGGTTGACGGCAACGGAATGGTGGTCACGCCTGCCTCGCATGTGGCTGACATCGATTCAACACTGCCGCACCAGGTGCGGGACGGGTGTTCGGTCCATAGTGGCTGGCAGGATAGCGACAACGACAGACTAGTGCTCACAGTTCAGACCAAGCCGTGGCAAGACGAGCATGACAGTCTCCCGACTAAACTTCTGATAGTCACGACGCCGGGGCTCATGCCGCGGGCAACGGAGGGACCATTGCAGCGGCCGCCAGAGCGGCCATACTCACCGGCGATCATGACCAGCCTTCAGGCTATTGAGAGTCCCTTTCTGCGGAATGCCGGCTACCTGCTGAGTGATGGTACCACGCTGCTGCTTCAAGAGCTGGCGATTGCGGCGCCCTCGCCACGACACATACAACTGAATCCCCTCTGGCAGTCTGGCAGAGTCTCACTCAACCGAGGGTACCCCAACGCCACAGGCCGCTACGCGCTCGTGGACGTCGCGACGCGCGAGCAACGTGGGGTCGTGGTATCCGCCGTAGGGATTGAGGACAACGATCGTGTGGTGTGTTTCACGCCGAGCGGTCGGATCTTCTTGGCCGGCACGAGACACACATTGGTGGTGTTGGATGTTACGGAACCGTCACAGCGCTCGACGGTCAATGATCTCACCGTCGATCTGTACTGGACGGCCTGTGCGTGGGACTGAGGCACTTGCGGTGAGTTTGCCAAGACGAGTAGGCACGTCAGTCTTTTGTTCCGACATCCGCACTGCACCCCCAGGCCGTTGCCGGCCAGGCGCTAGACGCAACCTCCGGTATCGCGGTCGGGGTCGGCTTCGTGGTGCTGCTGGATCAGAATGGCGTCGAGGTAGCCCGGGCGCTGAGCGCTCCAGACGGTAGCTATGCTGTGCGTGCTCCGACGATCGGCACCCACCGGCTGCGCTCGGAGACGGCTGGCAACTGCACCGAGATATCTGGAATAGCAGCAGGGGTATTGAGTAAAGAAGGCCGGGACTCTCGACTTCTCCCGTCAACCTGTGTGTTCAAACCAGCAGTACAGGAACTCCTGCACTGCCCCGGAAGGAGTGCGATGGTCTTCGAGCACCGACTTGCGAAGTGTGAAGCCGCTTCCTAGCTCATTACTCAACGTCTCTGGCCCGTAGCGCACCACGGGAAGACCGCTGCAACGCTTCGGCCCGTTGGGCCCAAAGGTCGCGACTATCACATGACCGTGCGGCGCGACCGCATTCTCGAGCACGCGTCGATACTTCTCACGATCGCTTGCTTCGACGAGAAAATGGAACACTGCGCGGTCGTGCCAGAGGTCCCACGGCATCTCCGCTCTGTAGCGTGTTGCGTCACCGACTATCCACTGCACAGCGCTCGCACGCTCACCGAGACGACGTTTGGCTATTGCCAGCCCACTTTCGGCTATGTCCATGACGCCGAGCGCCGTGTACCCTGCGTCGAGAAGACAATCTACCAACCGGGATGCACCTCCACCCGCATCGACTATCTGGGCGGATCGCGCAACACCGGTCTCTTCAATGAGCTGCAACGACAGGGCCGGCTTTGCCTGAAACCAGCTGACCTCGTCCTCAGCTTTGGACTCGTGCGCTCGTTGCCAATGGCTCTGGATGTTCGTTCGCCACCACCTCATCTCAAACCTGTTCGACTCGGAATCCGCGCCCTGATGCCGGACGGGCCCAGCAGCGTTCCCTTTCACAATGGCCTTCTTGACCGCCCCTGCGCAAGCGTCTCAATCCGCATCTGACCTTCTGGGGTGGAGCGGTACTGGGGACAAAGGTTGACTGAACGCGCCGTGCAGCATAGAACACGGGTGCCGACCAAAGGGAAGACGTCATGACAACCGATCGCTCCGCCACGAATTCCGCGCCCGGGCCCGTCGCAGCTGCGAATCGCATTGAAGCGATTGACACGCTGCGCGGGTTCGCGCTGCTCGGCATCCTCGTGATGAATATCACAGGCTTCGCGCTTCCCTTTGCCGCCTACTTCAACCCGACGGTTTACGGCGGATCGACCGGTGTGAACTTAGGTGCATGGGTGTTCGCGCATCTGTTCTTTGATCTGAAGATGTTGGGAATCTTTTCAATGCTGTTCGGCGCCGGTGTGATCTTGATGGCTGAACGGGCCGTGGCGGCGGGGCGGAAGTTCGGTCGCATATACTATCGACGCATATTGTGGCTGCTGCT
>JBDHHP010000389.1:0-2789 GCA_039589275.1 Gemmatimonadota bacterium
AGGACGCCGCAGTAGACGCCTCAGTAGGACGCCCACCCGACGACGAGACCGACTGACCATCGACTCGTGACAGAAGCGTGTTACCCACGGTCGTGTACGGCGGCCGGATGTTTCCAATCACAGTACCGCGTAGGAGGGGATAATGGCGGAACCACAGGAACACACTTGGAACAATCTGGAGGCGTGGGGTGACAGGGTCCGTAGAGACATCTTGGTAATCGAGGCTTTCCTAAACGGGCGATACCAGGATAAATGGCACGCGCATGTGAAAAAACACGGTCTGAGGTCAGATCAACCGGGGCCAGAAGCGCACGCAAAGTGTGAAGAGTTGAAAGCCCAATTGCCGGAGGGGGACCCAGGTGAAGTCCCGAATCCGCCATATGATGAGTGAACCCTTGGCTGTGGTGTGACAGGCTGAGCCCTGACCGTCTCGCGGCGCTCGGGGCTTTGTCTTGCGGCCCTGTGTACGCCGCCACATAATCGGCTGTCGCCCTCACTGAATCGACAGTAAACGTCGGTGGCCTTCGTGGCCCCGCCGCCGTAGCTGGACGCCGCAGTAGACGCCCGCCCCGACGACGAGACCGCCGGACCAGCCGGTGTGATGGTCTGTTTGACGCTGCGTTGACACCCTCCGTGGAACTTATGCGCGTGACTCTGCAGAAGGAGTTTGCCATGCGTGACCTCGGCCATTCTCTCGTTTTCGTGTTGCTGCTTCCCTACTCTGTCCTGGCAGCCCAGGTGCAGGCTCCTGTTCAGGCAGGTGACCGTGTGCGTGTGACCGCTCCCGATTGCGGTCTCAGCAGAGAAGTGACGACTCTCGACGCAGTACACGGGACCACGTTGGTCTTTGGGACCGGCCCATGTCCACTGAACTCTGTGAATCGCCTTGAGGTTGATCAGGGATACTGGCCCAGTATCAGGGAGGGGATCATCGGGGGCGGCGTAATGCTCGGAGGCCTCGCACTGGTCATGGGCCTGGCGTGGACGGGTGAGTGCCAAGGAGGCTCCTTTGCGCCATGCGAGGCTAGCGGAGGTGAGGTGGTGTTAGTTACCGCCACGATGGCCGCAGTTGGAGCATCGTTTGGTGCGCTAGTTGGCATAGCACGTGGACGACGCTGGGAATGGGTCCCGCGTACTCGCTTCAGCGCAGTTCCAATCGCCCGGCCGGATGGGTTCGGCCTCGCGGCGTCGGTGCGGTTCTGAGGCGGTGACGCTCGGGTGACGCTGCCGAGTCAGATATTGCCGAACAATTGAAGTACGCCGGTGGCCTCAGCAGGCCCCGCCGTCAGAGTAGACGCCGTAGCTGGACGCAGTAGACGCCGTAGTAGGACGCCGCAGTTGACGCCGTAGCTGGACGCCCATTTTGAGGATTCGAGGCACCGCGAAGGGGGCCAATATGAAGACCAAGAGATTGCTGGGCTTGACGTTGCTTCTGATGATCAGTGGCTCGTTGATAACGGCTTGCGACAAACAGATATCAGAACCTCTCTCTGAACCTTCCGGTGACAACACAGAATACCTCGAGCAGAACTTAGATGTTCTGACAGATTCCGATGGGAGAATCGTCTCACAATCTCCGGTGACCGTGAGCGGTGTTGATACTGAGACGACTCAGATATTCAGAATCAGATATCTGAGTGATGGGCTAGAGGTCGTAGGTTTTGTTATCAAGCCCAATGATGGTCGATCAGACTATCCAGTCATCATCTACAATAGAGGGGGGAATCGTGAGTTTGGAAAGATAACCAACGATGTTCTTTCTTACCTTGCGCACTTGGCATCGACCAGCTTTGTCATTTTGGCGTCTCAATATCGAGGAAATGACGGCGGTGAGGGACAAGAGGAATTTGGTGGGAAGGATGTCGATGATGTTCTCAACCTGGTGCCGCTGGCCAAGAGCCTGAGTTGTACCGATTCAAACAACATAGTGATGCTGGGATTCTCCCGGGGTGGGATGATGACCTATTTGGCATTGAAAGCTGGTGCAGACATAAGGGCCGCCGCTGTTGTTGGTGGGATTACTGACCTCTTTCAGTTGTATAAAGAGAGAGGGGATGACATGAAGCAGGTCTTGGTGGACTTGATCGGAGGAGATCCCACCGCCAAGGAAAGCGAGTATAGAAGTAGATCCGCGTATTATTGGCCCGAAAGGATCACGCTCCCAATCCTGATTCTTCACGGTGCAGATGACTGGCGAGTGAATCCAACGCAAGCAGAAAAACTAGCCGCCAAGTTGAGTGAACAGGGATCACCGTATCAATTGGTCGTCTATCCCGATGGCGATCATAGTCTGAGTACCCACTCGGGAGAAAGAGATCGAGAAATCCTACAGTGGTTTTCGGATCGCTTGTCACCTGCGTCAAGCAACTTCTGAATAGCCGGGCAGGCCGTGGCTGCTGATGAGGGCAATGATCTCTCGTCTACGGACGGGCTCCTACTTGGAGCGGGCTTCTTCGGAGCCATTGGTCTCGTGCTTGGAGCGTTGAGTGGCCTGACCGTGCAGTGGGAGGAAGTCCAGCTCGACCAGCTACGGGTGCAGCCTGTGGCAACAGTGGACGGCCGTTTCGGCCTCGCGGCATCGGTGCGGTTCTGACTCTCTTGTCTACTGCTTGACTCAGCCTCGCTAGACTGCCAAACGCATTGTTGGTGTGTGGTTCCGGAGCCACGCGAAGATGGTCTGCGTCGATGGCCTCCTTGGCCCCGCCGCCGTTGTAGACGCCGTAGTAGGACGCCCACCCCGACGACGAGACTGCTAGGCCGCCGACGGTGAAGCGAACACTGAACGCCGG
>JBDHHP010000390.1:0-2774 GCA_039589275.1 Gemmatimonadota bacterium
CTCGTGGGGCACCTACGCGGTCGTTTTCCCCGTCGCCTTGCCCCTAGCCTACTCAGTCAGTCAGGACCCCTTCTTCATGACGCTCTGCTTCGGCGCGGTGGTCGGCGGCAGCGTATTCGGCGACCAGTGCTCGCCGATCTCCGACACGACGATCCTGTCGTCGCTGGCGACGGGCTCGGACCTGATGGACCACGTGTACACCCAGATCCCACTGGCGCTCACCGCCGCGGGGTTGGGCGCCATCCTATACACTCTGCTTGCTGTGATCTTCGTGTAGCGTCCAGAAACGATGGTTTGGCACTCACCGAAGGGGCGCACGCCTGATAAGCGTGAGGTCGGTGGTGGAGTCTCACACCGCGCGCTATGCGCGCGGCGTTCGGTATGAAGGCGCCTGACGGCGCCTTCAACGCGAGTCCACCCAGGCCCATCAGACAGAAGAGTACACCCTGCTTCGTGTTACGACGCTAGGCGGGGCTTTTCTTTCGCTTGAGCTCGGCGGATGGTGTCGATTCGTGGTGTCGATTCGTACCGGTTTCACCACACTCTTGGAGCCGGCCACGACTCGCTAGCGCTTCAGAGGTGGCGTGTTACGTTGTACGGAGATGTTCGTAGAAGTCCTACGCTGTGACCCGGGGGCAACAATGCTCAGAGCCGTTTTGGCGGTATTAGCTGCGGGTGTGCTACCTAGCGCGACTAGCTTGGCTCAAGAGCCTGTAGCTGACACGACGGCACATGCACTTTTCGTATTCCTCGACTGCCCCCTCACTCCCAACTGCGATTTCGACCATTTCCGGCGCGAGATAGCCTGGGTGAACTGGGTGCGCGACCGGCAGGACTCGGATATCCATCTGCTCATAACAGCTCAGCGAACTGGTGGCGGTGGCTGGGCCTACACCCTGGACTACTTGGGGCTGCGTGACCTTGTGGGTCAGGACAGACGACTCACCTACACCTCGGATCCGGATGACACGGCTGCCGAGGTGAGGGAGATGCTGACCCAGACGATAGCGCTCGGGCTGGTGCGATTCGTCGATGCCAGCCCGCTCGCCCCACGCCTGCGTGTCGTGTACCAGCAGCCTGAGGTCGCGGTGGTCCAGCGGGAAGAGGACGACCCTTGGAACCTCTGGGTCTTCAATCTCGGCGTGGACGGCGGGCTGTGGGGGGAGGCGAAGCAGAGTAGCTACAATATCAGCGGCACGGCGCGCGCCGATCGCGTGTCCGAAGCCCTCAAGGTCAACTTCCGTATGTCCGGCTACTACAGGCGCGAAGAATTCGAATTCGAGGATGCACCCACGTATGTGAACACAACGGAGAGGTACTCAGCCAGTCTGAACATGGTGTGGAGTCTGAGTGACCACTGGTCCGCCGGTGGAGGCGCCAGCGCCGACCGGTCTACGTTTCTCAACCGAGATCTCGGCGTCTTTGCTGGTCCGGCAATCGAATACAACATATTCCCGTACGACCAATCCACTCGCCGGTCGATCACCTTCATGTATACGATCGAGATGGCGGCCTTCAACTACGAGCTGTTAACGGTCGAGGGCAAGACCGAGGAGATCTTGCCGCGGCACAACCTCTCCATTTCGGCGGCGGTGCAACAGCCCTGGGGCCGGATCCACGGCTCTGTTGGAGCCACACAATACCTCCACGATCTCAAGGTCCACCGCATCGACACATTTGCCTGGGTAGAGTACCGCGTGTTCCGCGGCTTCAATGTGAGAATGATGACGTCCTTCGCCCGTATCAAAGACCAGTTCTTCCTGTCGGCCGAAGGACTGACGGATCAAGAGATTCTCTTGAAGCGTCGGCAGCGCGAGACCGATTACCGGTTCAATGTGAGCTTGGGCTTGACTTACCGGTTTGGCTCCAAGTTTGCCAACATCGTGAATCCACGGATGGGTGGCGGAGGGTTCTTCTTCTGATGACTACACAAATGCGACTTGCGGCCTTAGCAGCGGTTGTGTGTGCATCCCCTCTGGTTTGGGGATGCACACGCGCATCCAGTCACTCAAGCCGCTACATGATGCTCAGGTTCATCTACCGCCTGGGGCCGGGGTCAATGGGTGGCAAGGGGCGGCGATAGGCCGGGCGGCGGTTCGCGTTCAGGTGGAACCCTTACAGATTTCTTACGAAGAGCTTAGTTGACGTGGCACAGTCATGATGCGTGGGTTGTGGGTCGAAGAAGAGGAGGGCGGCATTGTGAAGGTCATGCAGCAGCCCTCTGAAGCAGCCGCTGCCGGTGGTGTCGATTGTGGTGTCGATTGATCACGGCAAGTCACGACATTTTGGGGGGTCAATCACGGCAAAATCGCGCAGTCTGTCCTGAAATCACGGCAAGATGTCGGGATTCAGAGGATATGCGACGCGCCTGATAAGCGTGAGGTCAGTGGCGCCATTCTTCGATTGCCCGAAGCGAGCGGCGACGCGTATTCTTCTTCTGCAGTATCCACGGTCCTCGCAGCACTGACCCGCACCCGTTCCTGGGCGCCGGAGGATCCATGCTGGGCTTGTTCCCTGCCCTACCCCTCGATCGCGCGACCCTGAAGCGTGCGCTGCCCGGTTACATCGCTACCGCTCTGATGATCCTGGTGACGATCCTCTGGACCTTCTGGAGCGTCGGCGAGATGTACTACGAGGGCTGGTGGGGCCCGTGGTACGTGAAGCTCGCCTACCTGATCCCCGGTACGGTTTGCCTGCTGCTCACGCTGCTGGCGCTGGCGTGGCCGCTGGTCGGCGGCTCGCTGATAATCCTGGTAGGCGCCGCGTTCACCGCC
>JBDHHP010000391.1:0-3940 GCA_039589275.1 Gemmatimonadota bacterium
GTTCACGAACAGGTCAGACGCTGTAGCCGTAATGGAGTTGATGCCGTGACCGGCACTGCGCCAGGCTGAGAGCGAAATGGTGCTGGATTCCTCGTTGAGCGAGAATGAGTTGGTGACAACGTTGTTGTCGCTCTCGAAGTTTGACGTGCCAACCACCAGGCTGCCGCTACTGCCGAGCAGCACGTTGTTGAAGACCGTGTGCCCGCCTTGGTCGTTGCTGCATTTCATCGCCCAACCGCTACCGGTACCACTGATGAGCGTGTTGTTGATGATCCTGAGATCCTGGGGACCTTCCGCTCCGTCTATCGCATAGGCGCGAATGGCATGACGGCCGTTGTTGTACAAGATGTTGTTCTGAACGGTCGAGTTCTGAACACCATCGAAGTTGAGGCCGTTGAAGGGCGTGTCGTGGATCAAGTTCTTCTCTATCAGTATGCCACTCACGATACCATCGCCGCCCACCCCCAGATCGCCGTTCACGTGGATGCCCTGGGCGTCACTACCGGAAACCTGGTAGATGGTGTTGCTTCGGATTATCGTGTTGTCGCTTCCTGCATTGGCCAGGTACATACCATGTGACTTGTCCTGATTTCGGACGCCGGTTCGGGTGATCGTGTTGTTCTCTACCAACCCGTTGCCGAATTGTGACAGGTAGAAACCCTCCCTGCCGGCATCGGTGCAGGTGTTTCCTCTGATCACGTTTCCCCTCATCGGCGACGTCGCACTAGCTCCGCGCGCAGCTATGCAACGAATGTCAGGATCCTGGATCGTGAATCCTTCGATTGTGATGTAGTCAACATCCTGGAGCCGAATCCCGTCCCCCGTAGGACCGGGGCTGCCAATGACCACGTTGGAGCCGTTCGCCAGGAAAACGATATGTGTTCCTGACGTACCTGAACGGCTAATCGTCAATCCGCTGTAGCTGCCGTCGTGAACAAGGACGGTGTCCCCCGGGCCCGCATCACCTGCGGCGGCCGCGATCGTCGCGTACTCTTGCGTCGAGCCTGCCGTATCATCAACACAGAGCGTCGTGGCCGACGAGCAACTGGCGGAAGCTCCCTGCGTGGTCGCGTTCGCACTGGCCGAGTGAGCGCTGATGTTACCCGTCGCATCGTATGCCTGGACGGTGTACGTGTATGTGGTGGAAGGTGATAGCCCGGTATCCGAGTGCGAAGTACCGGCAGTGCTGTCGGTCAGCGTGCCATTCCTGTAGATACGGTAGCCAGTCACACCCACGTTGTCCGTAGAGGCGTTCCAGGTCAGATCGATCTGTGACGAGGAGACCGCAGTGGCTCCCAGTCCCGTCGGCACAGAGGGAGCCTCAGTGTCGGCTGATGTTACCCGCCGCATCGTATGCTTGAACGGTGTAGGAATACTGCGTCCCCGGCGGGAGCGGGGTGTCCGAGAATGTTGTGTCGGCTACGTTATCGATCTGATTGGCATCTCTGAAAACCAGATACCCTGCCACACCCACGTTGTCCGTAGAGGCGTTCCAGGTCAGATCGATCTGTGACGAGGAGACCGCAGTGGCTCCCAGTCCCGTCGGCACGGAGGGAGCCTCAGTGTCAGCAGCGGCATGAGTCGTTGTACTGACGGCGGTTGACATGACACTTGCGTTCCCAGCCGCGTCATACGCTCCGACAGCGTACGAGTATGTCGTGCCCGGCGACAGCCCAGTGTCCGAATATGAAACCCCGCTCACCGTGTCAACTGCCGCTCCGTTTCGCATCACGCCGTATCCAGTGACCCCGACATTGTCCGAGGCTGGGCTCCAGGTCACGTGGATCTGCGTCGAGGATAGTGCAACTGCCACCACTCCCGTTGGGGCGGATGGTGCCACGCGGTCCTCATTTGTCTCCGTCGGCCCTGCACCTGTGCACGTCACGAGAGCCAACACTGCGATCGGGATTGCCGCGAAGCGATACATATGAACCTCCACTGCGGTTGGGCCGACTTCAGTATGGGGGCTGAATCAAGGGCACGTAGGGCGGCGCTAGCAGAATCACATTAACCTGCGCTTCGGTCGTGCCCCAGGCTGTGACCGGAATCACCAGTAACATTGGTCTGGGGTTCACAAGGTAGCAACCCCCCCTCACGATTCGACAGACAGGCCTTTCAGGAGGATTGACTGTGTTCCAGGTCACTGCCCGGCCGCGTATCTCGGAGGGATGTTCAACGGCCCATATGGCCCTTAGTGGCGGGATCAGAACAGTCTCAGGGAATGGTTACAACCATGTAACAGCAAGAGCTCACTGGATCTTGCCGCGGTCGTCGTCAACGGCGCGACGGTAAACATCTACATAGCGCATGGCTGCGGCTTCCCAGGAGAAAGCCGCAACTGAAGCAGCGATGGTCTCAGGATTCCACTCTCGGGCAATGGCCCGGCACAGCGCCTCCGCGAGCTTGTGCGGTTGCTCAGGTGGCACGAGTATGCCAGCATGCTGCGTCACCATGTCAGGAACTCCGCCGACGGCGCTTGCGATGGTCGGCAGCCCGCTGGCTAGTGCTTCGAGAACCACGTTGGGACATCCCTCGGTCACGCTCGGCAAGCAGAAACAGTCGGCAGCATTCATCCAGACAGGAACGTGAGCGTGATTCGTTTGGCCAACGAATCTCACGACCCCATCCAGGCCGAGGCGTTTGACGTTCTCCTCCAAGACGGCGCGCATGGGACCGTCTCCAACGAGGAGGAGCCTGACATCAGTCTGCTGCTCGGCGACACGTACAAATGCCGCGATCAGGGTGGTTAGTCCCTTCTCCTCGCTCAGCCTTCCCACGTACAGTACGTATCTCAATGACGCGGCCAGCCCAAGGTCATGACGGGCGTCAACCTTGTCACGTGGAGCGAATCTGGCAACATCAACTCCGTTCGGTATCGTTTGGATCTTCGTGGCCGGTAGGCCCTTCTCGATCAGGATCTCGCGAAGGCTCTCAGCCACGACTGTAATGCTGCTGCAATTTGCCAATGCGTGCCTGATCTGTTCTGCCTTCGCCGGGTCCTCCATGTCTCGGTTCACATCGGATCCGAGTCCGGTAGCCACATGTGGTATTCCCATATCGCGAGCGGCCAAGTCGACGGCAACGCTATCCGGGAAGAACCACTGCGAGTTGATGAGGTCGATCCGAGCGTCAGAGTTGATTCGGCGCAGAACGTGTTTCAAGGGTCTTGCGACCAGCCTAGCGTGGAACCGCTCGGAAAGCCGGGGAACGATGAAGTACTTCGGAGAAAAGACCTCCATGCACTCAAACTGATAGTGTGACGGCACTTCGGCGACTCCGTACCACCTGCGAAAGACCTTCAACGTTGAGATTGCTGGGAACCATGGCAGGGGGCAGACAACAGTCAAGTGGCAGT
The DNA here is from genome assembly GCA_039589275.1 of Gemmatimonadota bacterium. Lineage (GTDB taxonomy): Bacteria > Gemmatimonadota > Gemmatimonadetes > Gemmatimonadales > GWC2-71-9. The sequence goes on from JBDHHP010000391.1 coordinate 3,356, forward strand.
GAGCCATGAGACACTTGGCAAGCTGCAGCGTGAACACTCCTCGCTCAGGCTGGGGCGGCGTCGGGAAGAGGTTAGTGACAAGCAGGATGTGCAGTCTAGGCTGTGAGCGTCGCATTCGAGTGGTCCCAGTTTGCCGCCGTCATGCACGTAGGCTCAGGTCGCTGATCCATTGAGTCAGAGTTCGAATGCTGCTCACGTCCAGCACGAGCAGCCATGGCTGGCCCCTAGCCGAAAGAGAACGCGTCACCGCAGAAATGAGTCAGGTGCCACTGGCTCAGGCTGCGCGGTCGGTGTCCCAGATTCCGGGAAATCCCGATACGAAGCCGACCGGGGTGGAAGGCACCACACGGTCGCGGAAGGCCTCGATGGGGCCTGCGCCGGTACACGTAACAAGCGCTAGAACTGCAGTTGGTGGAGCCGCAAGGCGCCACATATGAACCTCCCACTGTCGTTGACCGACTTCAGGATGGGGGCTGGATCAAAGGGCACGTTGGGCGGCGTTCGCAAGGACAAACTAACCTGCGCTTCTGTTGTGCCTCCAGGCTGCGACCGGAATCACTATAACATTGGTCAGACGTTCACGGG
>JBDHHP010000392.1:0-2752 GCA_039589275.1 Gemmatimonadota bacterium
CCCGAGGCCAGTCCGCTGATACGCGCACCAACCGGCCCCTCGCGGCCGGCCCCACCGCAGGCCGGGTTCTTGATCGGTGAGGTTCTGGGAACGCAGGACAGGCAACCGATAACACGGGCACAAATCACATTGCCGGGCCGCATCGGTGAGCTGCGTACTGATCAGTCAGGACGCTTCAATATCACGTTGGAGCCAGGCACCTACGGGCTAACGGTCAGAGCACTCGGATACGCGCCTGAAAGCATCCAGAACATCACTGTCTCACTAGACGATACGACATCGGTAACGGTGTGGATGGACCCTGCGCCCCTGCAGCTCCGCACGGTCGTGGTAACGCCCAGTACCTACGGGATCATCAGTGAAACCGAGATCAGCGCTCCGCAAACACTGACCCGGCGTGACGTTCAAACTCGGCCGCACATGGGCGAGGACATCTACCGCGCAATGGATCGACTGCCCGGCGTAGCCACAGAGGACATTTCCGCAAAGCTGCACATCAGGGGTAGCGCAAGTGATCAGGTGCTGGAGACTCTGGATGGCCTCGAGCTGTACGAGCCGTTTCACCTCAAGGAAGTAGACGGTCTGCTGAGTATCATCGACGTCGAGTCGATCAGCGACGTCAATCTGATGACCGGAGGATTCTCCGCCGAGTACGGCGACAAGCTGGCTGGCGTGGTTGCCATGCGCACGGTGACCCCTAAACCAGACCGCATGAGGACGACTCTCGGGCTGAGTTTCATGAACGCGACGTTCAAGAACGAAGGGAGCTTCGCCGGAGGAAGAGGGACTTGGCTAGCTTCGGCCAGGCGAGGGTACCTCGACCTGGTGCTCGCCATCACCGGCGCGACAGACCCCGGAGTCGAGCTGTCACCCAGATACTACGATCTGTTCGGCAAAGTCCAATACCAACTCGCCCCCAACCACCTGATCTCGGGCCATCTGCTCTACGCCGACGATCTGTTCACGATCACCGAGGACGACGGCACCGAGATGAACAGCAGCTATAGCAGCGGCTACGCCTGGGTGAACTGGGCTGCTGATTTCACTCATGCGCTCAGGGCGCACACTACATTGTCAATCGGCAGGGTCGATCGAGATCGTGACGGCCGCGATCCTTACGAAGACACCAGCATTTTCTGGCTTGACCTGACCGATCGCAACGAGCTCGAGTTCTTCGGTATCAAGCAGGACTGGAGCCTCCAGATATCCGATGGGGTTCTGGCGCGATGGGGTGCTGACCTGAAGCAGGGATTCGCCAAGTACGACTACTTCCGCTGGCGCATTGATGCGGCGCCCAACAAGACGAACCCCTTCGGTCCTCCCTTCTACGAGTGGACCGACACTCTTGCTATCGTGACCGAGCCGGAAGGACACGAAGTCGGCGCCTACCTATCCAATCGGCTGCGACCGGTATCCGCGTTCACCACGGAGATAGGCGTGCGCTACGACTACCACTCACATACCGGCGAAGAGACTTGGAGTCCGCGAGTAAACGCGTCGCTCGACATCGCGCCTCGCACCACGCTGCGTGGAGCCTGGGGATACTTCCATCAGGCCCACGGACTGCACGAGTTGATGGTGCGCGACGGAGATGTCACGATCTACCCGGCGCAACGCGCTGAGCACCGCATCTTGGGCTTGGAGCATCGGCTGGTCGAAGGGCTCTCCCTGAGAGTGGAGGCCTATGAGAGACTCATCACTGACCCAAGGCCCGAGTACCGCAGCCTCGAACCGATGTACGAGACACTACCTGAGGAGGGTCCGGGAGACAGGGTCCGCATTGCCCCTACGCGCAGCCAGGCGCGCGGCATCGAGTTCTTCGCAAAACAGGATACCGGCGGTCGCTTCGCTTGGTTTGCCAGCTACGCGCTGGCCGTCGCCGAGGACGAGATCGACGGTGCATGGGTGCCGCGTCCGTACGATCAGAGACATACGCTGAGGCTGGAATTAGCTTATCGGCCTAGCTCAGCCTGGTCATTCAGCTGGGCCTGGCAATACCACTCACCCTGGCCTTCCACCCGGCAGCATTTCGCCCTCGATACGTTGGCAATGGGTTACACTTATTGGGATCAGAGCTTCGGGCCGCTAAACGCCGATCGACTGCCGGCATACCACCGATTCGACCTCAGACTGTCACGGCATTTCCCTCTCGGTCGCGGTCGCCTCTCCGTATTCGTGGACGTCTTCAACCTCTATGACCGCCAGAATCTGAAGGCCTACGACTACTATCTCGGAACTGGAGCAGGCGGACCCTGGGGTCTCCGGCGAGGTTCACATGAGATGATAGGCGTGCTCCCGACAATCGGCGCGCGCTGGGAGTTCTAGATCAAGATGACTACGAGATTGTTCAAGGGAACCAGGCTGTCGACCTGCTCGCTCATCTGCGCACTGGTGCTGACTGCATGCGACACGAACCTACCAGAGTTCGTGGAGTTCATCGACGCCGACTTCGAGCCGCGCTACGAGCAGTCGTCCACCGACGCCATATATCTGACCATGCAGGACGGCGTGCGCATAGCTGTCGACGTTACGCTCCCTTCACCGCTACCCACAAACACTCGCATCCCCACGATTGTCGCCATGACCCGGTATTGGCGCGCCGAGCAAGGAGAAGAAACCGACTGGCGCATCCGCGCCACAGCTAATCGAGGCTACGCCTTCGTCTTCGTAGACGAGCGCGGGACCGGAGCGTCGTTTGGGGTGTGGCCGCACCCGTGGAGTCAACAATCGCTCGCAGATTTCCATGAAGTCG
>JBDHHP010000393.1:0-2745 GCA_039589275.1 Gemmatimonadota bacterium
ACCCATAGCTCCATACCGGGGAGTGCACGGACACGCCTCTGAAGATCCAACGACGGAGCGGTCCCGGGCAGGAGGATGCCGATGTCCGCTCCTGAAATCTCCGACCAAACAGCCATCTGCCTGTCACCAATCGGCTCCAGTGCGATCAGCCCGCCGATCAAGGCGTCTCGCGACCGCAACGGGACGGACACGACGGCGTGGAGCTCGCCGTCGGCCAGCATCAGGGAAGCCTCGGCCTCTGCAGCCGGAAACTCGCACCCGGCAAACCGAACCTGGTGGCCTGATAGCACCAGCGCACCACGGTTTCGGCCCGCCTCCGACACGCAGCTGCTGTCGACCCCGCCCGAGCTACTGATCACCTGGTCGACGGCCGCCTTTCCAAGCCTAGTGTCACCGCCGGCTGCTCCGACGACTCCCGACGGGCGGATGAACCCGACAAACGCGGCACTCTGCTCTTGCGCCAGGGTCAACGCATAGTAAGTGAGGGTTGGAAGATGATCGGCTTCGAGGTTGGCGCGGAACTCAGGTGTCCCGCTGATTGCAGAGTAGCGGTCGGCCACGCCACTCAGGTGGCTGGCGAGCAGCCTTTCCGCCGCTCCTGCCGCGCCGATTAGTCGGTCCTGTGCTGCAACGCGGAGGTCCGACTTCAAGGCGCGGTCCTGTAGCAACAAGGCGAGCAGGGTGGAGGCTGTCGCCAGGCCGCCCAACAACACGGCCAGGCGCGCGGCCACGCCGAGCTTGATCGGAACCACTGTCACGGCATCAACCGCTTAGCGTCGAGCCAGATGTTGTGCACGGGTTGCCGGTTACTGTCAACTTGGACGCTGCGAATCGGGCCGGCCACGACGTCACTCCATATCGACAGCAGATAGGTTCCTTCTTCGACCTGCGCAATCGAGTAGCCGCCTTCCCGATCGGCCAGCGCATAGTACGCGGCGTCACTCACGTAGATCGCGAACGACTCCTCCGGGTGAAGCGAGCAGAAGAACCGTTTCAATCCTGGTTGCGGGAAAACGACTGGTGGATGGCCGAAGGCGGGATCGAGCGAGAACGTCTGGTTCGTTGGGAGATCGGGGGAGAACAGCCGGTGCTTGAGTTCGCCGCCATTGTGAAACACTACGGTGTCGCGAACGCCGACCACGAAAAAGCCTGGCACGAAAAGATCACTGCTCGAGGCAATCCGCACCGCCCGACCAGTTGGGTTGAAGCGGTCGTCTTCTCCCATGGGGTCGAGCTGGACCACCAGCGGGGCCAGATCCGGGGTCGCGGTGGTCTCGGGCAGCACGGTCAGCCTTCCCTGCACTGTCAGGGCGATCGGACTCGGTGGCCCGTGACCGAACAGGCTGCACGCCGCAACCGCCACTGCCAGCAGCGCGGGCACGCCAAGATAGGCGCAGGAGCTAGGGAACCGTGGAGTTCTTTTCACGCGCAGGGGCTATGGTCGAACAGATATTCTCAGATAACGCTGGGTACGGCGGGGTGCGGTGAGGCAGGTCACAGCGAAAAGGCCGGGCCAAGCGGCCCCGCCCTGGGGCGAGGTCACTCTGCCTTACGCGTCGATCATTCTCACGTTCGCCATGGAAGTGTCGTGCATCTCCTTCAACACGTTGTCCTAGAGCTGAAGGATTTCCTACTGTTTCTGTAGCGCGCTGGCCGGGTCAATGCGTACAGACTGAGGGGTTTCTACTGCGCCTCCAGCAACGTCCTCTAGTTCCTGGTAACTCACTTCATCCGTGAACTCGAAGTCGTGTTTTGTGGCAAGCTCAACTAGTTCCTTTGCTAGTTCGAGCGTACTTCAATTGTCTGCTAATATCTAACTCGGCGGCGTCACCTGAGCGTCGCCTGTGGAGCACGTGGACAGAAGGCTACGGTAGATCAGGACGAGCGGGCGCTCGCTCTCCCTTCCAAGAGACTCCCAGCCAGGCGCGGATGGGTTCCCGACCCACCGTAGCCCAAGTCTGTCTGAGCAAGGTCAAACAGCCGAGCCTTAGGTCGTGTCGTTGAGCGCGCGTCTACTGCGGCGGGCCGAACCTAAAGGGCCACCGACATCTTACTCCGTTACACCTCCGAACGACCCATCACAAGGGATGAGACCTGTCGAGGCGTAAACGGGTTATGGCACAGGTCAGTAAGCTGCCAGATGGCAGTTAGACGCAGCCGACTTGGGAGGGTCACAGGACCCATCGACGGACTACTGCCACCTGACTGCCCCCTGCCCGGCAGCCGCACCGATACGCTCGGTGCCCAACCACCGGCGGTCTTGTATGCCTGCAAGTACTCCGGTTCTCTCGGCTCATTAGGTGCACGAGCGGTCTCGTCGTCGGGCGGGCGTCTACTGCGACGTCGCACTGCGGCGTCTGAAACGGCGTCTGCTCTGGCAGCAGGACCACGAAGGCCACCGGCGCTGAACTGGGTCGGCCTATAGTGCGACTGCGCCTAAGGGATTGCAAGAGTCGCATGAACGCAACACGCGGGTGGTAAATTCCGCCCATGAAGGAGCTGTGAAAGCACGATGCACGGAATCGGACAGAGAGTGTGTTCGCCATCTACTTCACGTACTCTTCACTAGCCCTTAACGCAATCACATCCCTGAGGCGGTGCCGATGGGCCGGGCCGGTATTGTCAAGTTACGCCGGTTCCCCCCAGACTTCCCTGATGAAAAGCAGAGTGAGTCGCTACCACAGATACCGGTTTCCTGCCCAGATCATCAGTCACGGGGTCTGGCTGTATCATCGATTCTGTCTG
>JBDHHP010000394.1:0-4945 GCA_039589275.1 Gemmatimonadota bacterium
GCATGGCCACCTCTACGACAACTGTTGTGATGCTCTCAGTGGTCCTTCGGTCTCGTCGTCGGGCGGGCGTCCTACTGAGGCGTCTACTGCGGCGTCCTGATACGGCGTCTGATACGGCGTCCAGCTACGGCGTCTACTACGGCGGCGGGGCCACGAAGGCCACCGGCGATTCTGCGACTGTCAGGCGTGGCTTGAGGACGACGGCCTAAGTATGGAGGGTAGTACAAGGGTTGGGTAGTGCGTGCTTGGGGCACGAGGGTGCGAACATGGGACATTCAGTCAGCAATCAGCCACGGCGGCTCTTTGAAGTCCCAGCAGGTTCGAGCAAGAGCCGGTCAGAGTTCAGCAGTACACTCTCTTAAGGGCCTTCGGAGGTTTCTGGTTTTCCCCTGGTTTAACGGACAGGTGAGTTAAGGCAGTTTCTCCACGATTTGCGCGTACTCCGCTGGTGGTAAGCCGTTGGTGTGGGAATGGCGCCGGCGACGGTTGTAGAAGCGCTCGATGTAGTCAAAGACGTCAGACCGGGCCTCTGACCGTGTGCGATAGCGACGCCTGTTCACCCGTTCGCGTTTTAACAAGCCAAAGAAACTCTCTGCCACGGCGTTGTCGTAGCAGCTGCCCACGTCGCTCATGCTGCTCACGATGCCGTGGTGAGACCACAACCACTCCAAGCTTGCGCATTTTGCCACCTCCAAACGTAGAGATCTTCGAAACTCGGCGGTGGTCTTGGTCTCGTCGTCGGGCTGGCGTCCTACTGCGGCGTCTACTGCGGCGTCCTACTACGGCGTCTGATACGGCGTCCAGCTACGGCGTCTACTACGGCGGCGGGGCCACGAAGGCCACCGGCGTTTGATGTCCAGTTCAGTGAGGGCGATGGCCGATTATGCGACCGGGTACACGGGTTCGCAAGACATGGTCCCAAGCAGTACCGGCTTTGAGTTGTCAGCGGTCGATGCCGCCATGATCCACGATGGTTTTGCTCGCGGTACTGTTATCATGGCGTGAAGAGAGAGCTGTAGAAGGCCAATGATCCCAGGAGGTCGGGCTGCCTCGTCTCCAGCGACACGACCGCTGACAAAGGCACCGCCCAGGCCTCGGCCCGTCCGCCATACTGTGTGCCGCATACCTTACCGCCGATACTGTCTGATGTAGCCCAAAAATCGTAGAGGCGTACAATGTGAATGCCGTCGCCGTCTTTAGCCGTGACTTTGACCTCATGTGCCTGAGCAGCGACCTCTTGCGGTGACAGATCAGTCGGCCGGAAACTCGCGGCACACGCTGGCAAGCATGCCATGAGAACAAGGATCGCAACAGGTCTGAGCAGATATGGCATGGTGTCTGTCTATCTTTTGGCTGAGAGGAAACCTGCGGTCAACGTGTCAACGCGCCGTCAAGACGGGCCGCTTGGCTCGGCCTTTTCGTTGCACCTGACTGAGCCAAGCCACATCTTAGCGGTAGCCGTCGCAAGGAGCCCACCATGAAAGGCACCATCCTAGACTTCCTGAAACTGGCCGCAGAGAAGCCTGAACTTGCCCAGGAACTAGTTGAGCTTGCCGCGAGGCACGGCTTCGAGTTCACCGATGAAGTGAGCGATGAGGATTTGGAGAATGTGGCTGGCGGCAGCATCGCAGACTATGTGAGTGAGAGTGCCAAGAGTGGCGCTAAGTCAGCACTGGAGGCTTTTAAGCGCACGGTGTCGCTAATCGATAGCGTCTCAGAGCGGGATACACAGGAGACAAGGGATACGCCGAGAATCTGAACCACGCCTGAACTTCCTAGGATCGAATGAGACTAGGCCGGGCCGCTTGGCTCGGCCTTTTCCATTGATCCCATATGCTAATCTGGCCGTCAACAGCCCCGGATCGTAGGTTAGCCTAGTCGCCAATCGGGAGCCGTCCCTGTGGCTGACGTGCTGGAACGTCTGAAGGCTGCGCTGGCTGACCGCTACACCATAGAGCGTGAACTCGGTAGCGGTGGGATGGCGACGGTCTACCTCGCCGAGGACCTCAAACATCAGCGCCAGGTAGCACTCAAGGTCATGCGTCCCGAGCTTTCCGCAATCCTCGATGGCGAGACGTTCCTCCGTGAAATCCGCATCGCAGCCAAGCTAGACTATCCCCCACCTTCCACGTTCAATGATAGCCCAGCAATGTGGCTGGGATTGACCTTTCCTTGACGGGGCGCGTGTAGCATGCAAGTGACTCGGAGCGGGAGGTCAAGGCCATGAACGCTCCACTGATCGCGGGTCTGCCCATCGCGTTGTTCACCAGCCTCGTTCTTTCAACGTGCGGCGATTCGACGGGGCCGGGTAACACACCCGATAACACAGGTGCGCTGAGCGTTACCACGTACCACGTCGAGATCAATGCTACAGGCGAACAGCACTTCGAGTCGAGGTACGTTGGGTTGAACAACACCGCCTTGTTCCGCAACCTCACTCCGGGCCGATACCGAATTCAACTGTCTCGGATAGAGTCCAACTGCGCCGTGGCCGGCGACAACCCGCGCACGGTGAGCGTTACAGTTGGCGATACAACCGCCTCAACCTTCGACGTGGCATGTGTGGCAGTGACCACTAGTCTCGAAGTGTGGACCAGATCATGCGGCACCCATGTCGACCAGGACGGCTACACGATCAGCATAGACGGCGTAGTGCGTGAACCCATCGGCGTGAACGCGACGGACACTTTGTCTGTCGCGGGACTCGGTGGGCACACGGTCTTCCTCGGCGACGTGGCGAGCGAATGCGTTGTCTGCGGTAGCAATCCGCGGGTGATGAACGTTACCCGGATGAACTTGGAATCGACGATATTTGCGTGGTTATTCCCTGTCCTCTGTAGTCCCAATCTGACCGGAAAGATCGCTTTCGTCCGCTACAAGCTAACTTGCGGCGGCTGGGGGGGGTGCGTGACTATCTCAGACATCCGCCTGCTCAGTCCTGACCATAGGTGCCCGATAAGATTGAGCAACACACTGTTGTTGGATAGCGACCCTGCGCTGTCGCCGAACGGAGAGAAGATCGCCTTCGTGGAAGGCATCGTGGACGCCCCTCTACGCATCATAATCATGAACACCGACGGCACCGCAGTCACAAGGCTGGAGCAGCCGTATGCAAGTCACCCGAGCTGGTCGCCTGATGGTGGCAGGATCGCTTTTGCGAAGAGCTCTTCGCCGGGAGATGTCAGGGATTCGGACATCTACCTCATAGACGTGGACGGAACCGGTCTTGTAAACCTGACTGGCCATCTGGGAGCGGTCAACATCGCGCCCGCATGGTCGCCGGACGACGATAGAATCGTCTTCGTGAGCGCGGGCGACTTGTTCGTCATCGGTGTCGACGGGATGAACTTGACCAGATTGACCCAGGACACCGAGTCGAACGACGATCCAGCATGGTCGCCCGATGCAGCGCGGATCGCGTTCACCTGCGAGCGTGAGGGGCGCAACGAGATATGCGTTATGAACGCTGACGGCACAGGGCTGCTGCAACTCACCAATAACCCTGCGGGAAGCCGCGATCCTGTGTGGTCGCCCGATGGTGCCAAGATCGTCTTCACGCGCAGCTACACCAGCGGTTTCCCCTATGACCCAAACCACACCACCGTCTTCCTCATGAACGCTGATGGCAGTGAAGCAAAACCACTCATCGACAGGGCATCAGCGCCAACGTGGTCGCGGGCGCAGTAGCGCATTCCGTGACGTGGCGTGAGTCTCCACCTTCGGAGTCCACCAGGAGCGACATCTGGGTGATGGATGTGGAGGTGGAGCGGTAGGGGGAGACAGCGCGACTACCCGCCGTTCCAGGAGTTCTTGAGGCCGAAGGGGTAGGGGCAGCGCGTCGTTGGTCTGATACGAGGGGCCGGGAGACCGGCCCTTGGTCGCGAATCGCGGCGCTCCGCATGGCGGCACTGCAGTCTGTTCCACAGCCCGAAAGCACACCGCCCGGCGCGGGGCCGGGCGGTGTATGGGGAGAAGCCTGGCTAACTCGTCGGAATCCACGACTGATGGAAGTGGAGAATCTTCCACTCCGCATCGCGGTGGACCCAGACCGTTGATACTGTCCAGGGTGCGGGCTCGGTCGTATTACCGAGTGTGTCTGAAACGGTGAAGGTGCCCCTGGACACGTGCAAGACAATATCCTCGGCAAGGACCGCGACATGCTCGTTCTCCAAAGCGATGTCGTGCCCTGATCGTTGCGCAAATGTGGGTTCCCACCCTGCCCTCCAATCATCCACGGTTTGGACGATGGTAAGCAGGTTGACGGCGATGGCAGGCTGGGTCTGGAAGAATGGCTCAAGCTCAGGAGACCAGTGGTCCAACCAACGGTCGGTATCCATCACCTCAACGCTGTTCCAGAACTCTGCGACCACTTGACGAATGTCGGCAGCGATCTCGCCTTTCTGTTCTTCGGTCAGTTCGGTCGTGGTGGGTTGGCATGCGGCCAGAAAGACCAGAGACAGTATGGAAAGTGTGAGACGGCGCATACGATCCTCCGTACAAGGAACTGGTGACGGCGGTAACGCGCCAAAAGTATGGGTAGGATCACAAGGCCGTAAGAGCGTCAAGTTGGCTCTGTGCCGTGGTGTCAATAGCGGTGACAAACCTGCGCCCTCTTGCCAAGTCGTTCTGCCAGATGCGGCCTCGATCTAGCCAGGCAGAGATCATCCTGAGTTGATCTTGATGAAATCGGCTGAGTTTGCTGAGAATATTTCCAGACACACGTTTGGGGCCCCCTTTTGGCGCCTGGGCGATTTCCTCTGACGAACATCATCAAACAGGCTCGAAGGCGCTCTCATTCTGTAGCATGGGGCGGCCGGAGTCCCAAGTGGCCTGGGGGGCTATGCGGTCAGGTGTCGTACTGACCGGACCCGACGATCAGCATGGCCGCGCCGTGCTCGTAGATGTGCTTGGCCTCGTCCAACGAGATCGTGTGGGAGGTACCATA
>JBDHHP010000395.1:0-3139 GCA_039589275.1 Gemmatimonadota bacterium
ACATCCACACCGAACACACGCCCCTCGTAGAGACTTTCAACATAGTCGACTTCGGTGTGACCGACGACCACTGCCTCGGCGTCATAGAAGTCGAGAATCGCATCCACCTGCTCTGATGTAGCCTGCGCATACTCGGGCCGGATGCCGTGATAGCCGCGATACCACAGCGGACCCGTATCGCCGTTCGCGAACCACAGCTGGAGGCTGAACATCAGTTCGTACGACCGCGCGTCGATGATGCGCCGTATGACCTCATTCAGATCGTCCAGCCCCATGCCGAGTTCGACTGCATCCGGTGATAGACCGCCGTGCACGTACACGATGTCGTTCAGTTTCACCGCTACGTGCTTACTGCGGAGCCATCTGCCGAACTCCATGTCGGGGCCGTAGAGATCTCTGTGCACTATCACTGTCTCGTTCGGAAGGCCGTCGAGGTAGCGGACATTTACATAGCGGTTGTCACCTCGTAGCACCATCATCTCGTGATTGCCGAGGAGGTAGTGAACTCTGCCCCCGGCCTCTCTCGCCTCGCGTTCGAGCCGGTGAATCAGCCACAGGCACTCCCCTTGTCCCAGCTCCAGTGCAGCTGCTCGTCAATCACTCGTGCGTTTGTGAGCAACTCGACCAATGCTTCGTACTCGCCGTGGATGTCGCTGACCGCCAAGATCCTGGGCACGTCACTGAATTCGGATGGTTCGATTCTAGGCTCCCTTGCCGGGACGACGTGCTCGGTTGCCGAATCCGAGCACAGCCCCCTGAATCGCAATTCACCTCTGGCTCTCAGCTGTTGAACCTGGACTTCTCCTTCACACAGATAGATCACGACGGCAATGGACTCTTCTCTCCAGTAGATGTGCGGGCCCTCGTCTGCGGTGTCGACCACTGACACCGCGGTGACGGAGTCATAGTCCTGCGCATGTACCGGCGCAACAGCAACACCGGTGAGCAGAGCACAGGTCAATGACAACGGGTACAGTCCCGATTCGGCTCTCGAGCTAAACATCGATTCTTCTTTCGTCCGGTTGCTTATGGGAAACGTACAGGCTACAGTGCGGGTTCCGCCCCGTCAAGCGCCGCCTGTGCCACTTTCATCGAGCCCGAGGGGTAAGGTGAGCCGCGCCCTACAGCCTTGCCTGTGTGTGCGGTTTTCCAAGTTGATCGCGCCACTGTGAGCTTCCGCGATCTGTTGGCAGAGCGCGAGCCCGATGCCTGACCCCTCGGCCTTGGTCGTGTAGAACGGAACGAACAGGTTCGACGTGTCCGGCACTCCTGGGCCTTCGTCTTCCACCACTACCTCGAGCTTCCCGCTACGGCTTCCCCACCATACTTCTACACCGCCACCCGTCTCCAGAGCCGCGTCGACCGCATTGTCGACCAGGTTTATGAGCACCTGTTCCAGCTGGTCGCCATCAGCCATCACTGTCACTGCGGGACCGTCACGCACAACCACCTTGAGGCGTGTTTCGAGAGCCGCGACCCGCCGCACCCAACTGCCCACGTCGACAGGCTGTCGTTCTGGGGGGGGTAGACGGGCGAGCCGAGCGTAGGAAGCCATGAACCGGCTCAGCGCCTCTGCGCGAGAAGATATGATGGATAACCCTTGTCGCAGATCTGCATCGTCCTCCGCACCCGTTCCGCTTGACTTCACCACATTACCGAGGCTCTCCGCAATCGATCGAATCGGTGCGAGGGAGTTGTTTATCTCGTGACCCAACACCCGTATGAGACGTTTCCAGGCCTGACGTTCCTCTTCCCGTAATACCCTACTCACGTCGGTCATGACAACCAGGTTGTGCGGCCTGCCATCTTGCCTAAACGCGGTTGTCCGCACCTCCCAGCGCCCGGCCCGTCTTGCGAACGCGCGCTCAACGATCCGCGGGCTTTCACCCCCAATGAGGTCGGCGATCCCGAGCTCGTAGGCCGCAGCTCCCTCCAGAACGTCCGCCGACCTTCCCAGCAGCTGCTCGCCACCTTTGTTCGCAAGCCGCAGCCTGTGCTCGTCATCGAACGCAAATACGGCGACGTCGATCTCTTCCATGACCTTGCGCAGTAGACCGGTTGCCTCGAGCGCATCCAGCCGCTGCCGCCGCAGTGTCTCACCCAGCATATTGGCCTCGAGCATGGCCACGCTGAGAGAGTCTCGGGCATCGCCGGTCCGGCCTCGCATAGAGAAGTCACCTTCGTGTAGCGCGGAAAGCAGATTAGACAGCGTCTGCAACGAGCGGATCACCCTTTCACGTAGCGTTACCGCAAAGCCTATCCAGAATCCGCCGATACCGACGGTTAACAGCCACTGCGATCGGGCGGCGAAGTCCCCCGTCCAGAGGAGAATGAGCGCGACGGCGGTGCCCGGTAACCCCGCCAACAACGCAAGGAGGAGGACATACAGATCGAAAGAGACGTGTGGTCGGCCCTTGGTCATTTGGGATCGGGCGAATCGACCTGCGGCAATCGTCGGTACAAGGCACTGCGGCTGAGTCCCAATGCCTCAGCCGCCTTGCTCACATTACCTGAGTGGCGTTCCAGCGCCTTTTCGATCAAGACTCTCTCAGCTTCATCCAAGGTGAGATCCTCAAGTCTCATCGCCCCACCGGGTGCTGCACCAAGACCCAAGTCAGCGGCCCGTATCTGCTCGCTGCGTGCCAACAATACGGCGCGCTCTACTGCGTGCTCCAGCTCGCGCACATTGCCGGGCCACCCATGGCTCATCAGAGCTTTGGTCGCATCGGTCGCGAACTCCCGCACGTTCTTCTTGTAGCGGTCGGCCTGGTTCGGCAAAAAGTGCATCGCAAGCGGCAGTATGTCCTCCCTCCGATCGCGAAGCGGCGGAAGATGGATCTGGACCGTGTTCAGCCTGTAGAGAAGATCTTCTCGTAAGCGGCCCTCGGATACCTCCTCCTGGATGTTCGCGTTGGTGGCAGAGAGCATCCTCACGTCTACCTGTCGTGTCTTGGACGATCCGACCCGCTGAACTTCGCCTGTCTCGAGTACCCGAAGCAGCGTTGCCTGTTGCCTCATGGGTACATTGGCGATCTCGTCCAGAAACAGGGTGCCACCGTCAGCCATCTCGAAGCGGCCCACCCGGTCGGTCTTGGCATCGGTAAACGCACCTCGCACGTGTCCAAACAACTCGCTCTCG
>JBDHHP010000396.1:0-2710 GCA_039589275.1 Gemmatimonadota bacterium
GGAGAGGCTCTACCGTGGCCTGACCGCAGCAATTGCCGGGGAGATCCACGCCGCGCTCACCCCGCAGGCGGAGGCTCGCCTGGCGACCGCACGCGAGGTCAATCCGGCGGCGTACGAGGCGTATCTCAAAGGCCAGTCCTACGTCGGTAAGTTCTCCCCGGCAGATCTCGAAACCGCCCTACACTACTTCGAGCAAGCTCTGGAGCACGACCCGGAGTACGCGCTCGCCTATGCCGGGATCGCCCTCGTCTGGATGTCACGCTCGCAGTTTGGGATTGTGCGACCTCGTGATGCGGTGCCACTGGCGAAGGCGGCCGCGGAGAGAGCCGTGGAGCTAGACAGTACGCTCGCGGAAGTGCAGTACGCGCTGGCGGCAGTTAGGACTTGGCACGAGTGGGACTGGGCCGGTGCTAGATCGGCTTTTGAGCGGGCAATGGAACTTAACCCCAACTATCCCGATGGGCTCGCCTTCTACTCGCACTTCCTGCTCTCGATGAAACACCCAGACGAGGCAATGCGGCAGATGGAGCTGGCGGTGGAATTGGACCCGTTCAATCCGCTGATCCAGGGTTTTCACGGTTTTCTGTTGTTCTACGTGGGGCGGTACGACGAGGCCATCGCGCAATTCGAGAGGCTGCTCCGAACGGTACCCAATGACCCGTTGGCGCATTTCGGGCTCCAACAGGTGTACCACGAGATGGGCATGTACGAGAAATCGCTAGCGGAGACGAATGCGGCCTACTCCGTGATGGAGTTCACTGAAGCCGAAGAAGCGCTGGCAACGGGTTATGCGGAAGGCGGCTACTCGGCTGCGATGAGCCGCGCGGCCGACACGTGGGCAGCACTCACAAGAGCGACGTATGTTCCGCCCTATGAGATTGCGTCACTGTATGCGTTGGCCGGAGAGGACAGCAAAGCCCTCGACTGGCTGGAGCGGAGCTTCGAGGAGCGCGATCCAAACATGCCGTATCTGAGTGTGGCCCCGCTATACCACCGCGTGCACGACGACCCACGGTTTCATGATCTGCTGCGGCGGATGAATTTGCCGCAGTAAGGCGTGCTCGAGTGTGCGCGTCTCGAGCCGTTGAGAAACGGGGAGGTCAGCGCCGATCGGCTGACCTCCCCTTCTGGCTTCCAGTTTACGCGAGCAGTTCGGGTAGTGTGCCTTCAGTGTGCCGTACTGATCGTCATTCAATGTGACTCAGTGGGAAATGGGGCGATCCCATAACGCATTTTCTTTTCCCGATTTGTCACGATGAGTCACGATGAGTCCGCCCGGAGCGGCATAATCATAGTCCACTGCACGTGGGGGGGGTGGTACGCTGACTCTGCAGGGTCCGGAGACTGTGTCAGTTTCTGTGTGAGTTAGGTCTTACAAAGTCTTACATCGAGGGGTGCGAAGTACGACAAAGGACGACACGAACTCGCGGTTTGACAACAAGATGTAACGAAATGATGTAAGACTTGGCCCGCCTCTTAATCAGTAGGTTCGGGGTTCGAGTCCCTGGCGGGGTATAAGAGTAAGCAACTGCGTTGCAACAAGTTCTAGATTCGAAAGGTCGTTCTTCGGAGCGACCTTTTTCTGGAACGTACCCCAACAGGGGCCCCAAACTCCGAGAACCTCGACGACTCTTGCGGTGCATCGCCGGTAATAGCGCGATGTGTCCAATGCGGAACTGTGCGAAGCGACTTCATATAAGGCGTTGTCGGGTTCTCTCGTCGAACATCTATGCGTCAGTTCTGTGTCAGCTGCGACCTACTGATTCTCGGTCGGTGTGCCAGTGAGGATTCGCCTGGCGGCAGTCCAAATTTCGCTTGCGGGCTAGGTCTCGGCGTTGGGCTGCTGGAGCTCTCCTGTTTTGGAGAAGCCTAGGTGCGAACGTCTAGGTCGACAAATATCTTCGCACCGCATTGCCGTTAGCCAACTCTACCTCAGCTCGCCTCAGATGGTTGATGATCTGTGCCGGCGACATCCTCTTCGGTGCTGCCATTTTGCTGCCCTCCCTTACCTGGTCACGACTGGCCAAAATCCAAAACTCAGACCGGTCTCGGTTCCGGGGGGGCATATCAAACCATCAGATCGATGCGTCCTTCGAGAACGACGCCCCACTGAGCCTCATGTTGATGTTCACCCAGCTCGACATCCTCTGAAAAGTCCATGAACAGAATCTGATGTGTTTCGGCCTGTGAGAGATACGCCGTTACGTAATCCAAGGGCACATCGGCAACAATGTGACGGCGCATCGGAGTTGGGAACACTCTGGGTTTGACGTCAGAGTTCATATGTTGCGACTCCTCCTCAAACAGTCATAGCCGTGCCGGCCTCCTCCCGAGCTACCACGAAGGCTTGGACGCTACGTGTAACATCTTTCGTGGTCGTGGCCCAGGAACAGATACTGATACGGATCACTGTACGTCCGAACCAGGTAGACCCTCCCACCCAAGCCTCTCCGGAGGCCTGGATTAGCGAAATCGTGGAGCTGGTCAACTCGTCGGTGCCGCAGCTGACAACGATCTGATTGAACACCACATCGTTCAACACCTCGAACCCGGCAGCGTCGAGTTCCCCGGCGAACTGACTCGCTCTCTGATAGAGACTCCAAACCAGCTCGTCGACTCCCGAACGCCCGAGATATCTGAGTGTAGCCCACACATCGACGGCTCGGCCGCGGCGTGACATCTCGGGGGCGAACATCATACCATCGCGGTG
>JBDHHP010000397.1:0-2655 GCA_039589275.1 Gemmatimonadota bacterium
TGCCGAAAGCGATGACGAGACCCTCGACCTCGACGCGATCGTCGCAAGCCACATTCGCCGAGTCCTGCGCAGGACAGGAGGCAAGATCCACGGTCGGGGCGGGGCCGGTGAGCTGCTTGGGGTCAACCCCAACACGCTGCGCTACAAGATGCGCAAGCTGGGGATTCCGTTTCGGAAGCGAAGACTATCTGAGTGAACTTGCGTTGACGTTCATTCTGCATCATGGGCCGAGGTGACCCGCCCTGGAAGCCGCAGCGACAAGAGAAGGACGAGTAACCCACAAATGGCTGTCGCGGGCTGCATCCATGACACATACCCGATGATACTGACTTGCACAGCGATCCAAACGAGGACTACTACACCTGCACCCAAGCCGCTGACCCGCGCGATGCGAGACCCCGAGAAGACGGCGATCGCGGCAAATAGAAACGAGCCACCCACGACGACAAGCAGGATCAGGCTCGGAACGAAGTAGCTTCTGAAGGGACTTCTCTCGAGCAACTCCAAGGGGACTCCCTCGGCACCGGAGAGTCCATAGAAGCCGCCACCCAAGGCGTTGAGGGCGCCAAAGGCCAGTAGCCCACCTAGCAGATAGCGAGTCAGAGCGGACCGCTTGTGACTAGCCAAAGGAAAAAACAGCGGGCGTCCCTGTTCCGTGGGTCTTCCACCACTCCTCAGCCAGTTCAGGCGTCCATTCAGATTCCGGTTTACACGCGGCAAGCCGCTCCGCCAGCTCGTCAGCACTCTGCGGCCGGTTGTCGCGATCTTTCTCGAGACACGCAAGAATCAGCTGCTCCAGTACGTTCGGAATAGGCGCCTGAGAGAATGACGACGGTGGCTCGGGTGGCTCCCGCAGGTGCAGCGCCATCATCTCGGGCACGGTCCTGGATTCAAACACATAGCGGCCGGTGAGAAGCCAGTACGCCACGCAGCCGACAGCGTAAATATCGGTGCGCCCGTCAATGTCACCTTGGCCGAGGACTTGCTCCGGCGCCATGAACGCCGGCGTGCCGAACGCAGCGTGTTCTGCGGTTAGCTTGACATCGCCCGACGCTGAATCATCTAGGGTTTTGACCATGCCGAAGTCGAGGACCTTGACCACATCCACTCTCCGACCATGGCGGCACAGGTAGATGTTTGCCGGCTTGATGTCGCGATGGATCAGCCCGCTGTGATGCGCTTCGGCCAACGAATCACACACCTGGAGTAGAACGTGGATCAAACGCTCGGGCGGCACTGGACCGAAGCGTTTCACCAAGGTCTCTAGGTCGAACCCGTCCAGCAGCTCCATCACGTAGTAGAACGTGCCTTCGTCGGTCACGCCGAAGTCATACAGCTCGATAGTGTGGGGGGATTGCATGAGAGCCGTGGCTTGTGCCTCGCGCTCGAATCGCGCAAGGAGCTGGAGGCGGCGTGTGTCATCCATGGCGCCGAGCACGTCGGGCTTTACCAGCTTGATCGCCGCTGGCCGCGCCAGCATGCGGTGCTCCGCGCGCCACACCTCACCCATGCCGCCCTGTCCGAGCTGCTCGGTGAGCCGATACGCGCCCATCTCGCGAGCCCGCTTCACTGCGGTTCCGAGACCGTGGACGACTCTGGCCCCGATGTACGCCGTGAGCACTATCATGCCGTACGCTACGACTACGGCGCTGAGCCACTGTCCCACCGAAAAGGAAATCGAGGTCCCACCGTAGCGCATCGTGAGTAACAGCACGACCGGAACTGAAGTAGCCGAAAGAAATGCAGCGAGTAGTGCCTTTCGTGGCTCGCTTGGTGCAACGATGGTGAAGAACATGATCCAGGGAGCAACATACGATAGGCCGAATATGGCCAAGTGCTCATTCTGGTACGCGAGGCCGCGGTAGATACCCCAGTACCCTGAGAACGCGATCCCGTATGCGCCAACCACTTCGAACACGAGACCGATGTTCATGAGTGTCTGAGGTGAGAACCGAGGATTGCCCACCAGGACGACCACGGTCAGCGCGGCGAGAATTGAAACGACTGGGGGTCCCCAGCCGTAGAAGTGCACGATATCGGCACGGGCGGCGGGGTCGAACAGGACCCACACCAATTCTCCAACTAGGAATCCGGCGGCGTAGACGATGGCGATGATGCGCAGCCGCTTTGCCGCGGCGCGTAGCAGGTCGTCGGGCAAACCCGAGGACCGTCCCGCAGACGCTTGGCTACCCGTGAGGGGTCGCTCGATCTGAGTGAGCTGAGGGGCTTGGCCGTTCATGGTCTACCGTCCGCGGCATGTGGACCACTCAAGTCAACAACACCAACAAGCGCTTCCCGCCATGTACATCCGCTCCGCAGCAGATCTACGCTGTGCCGGTCAGCATCGCAAGGACTGCTCCGGTGCTTCTCTTCGGCACTGGACTGCAGGACCTTCGGCGGTGCAAGTTGGATCGTCAGTTCCCGTCGCCACTGCTCCACCTGCGATCCACGGAGGGCTTGTTGAGCGAGACGCTACTCCAACCTCAACCTTCACCGTCGGCGCCGGATAGCCGGCGCCGCGCCGCCGAGCTCCCTGCAGACGTGCTGCAGGACTCGGCCCGACGCCTTCGGGTCATGGCACTCCTGGGTGCGTTCGTCTTTCTCGCGACCGGATTCATCGCGCCATCCATAATCGAGCCCGAAGTCCGCTTTCAT
>JBDHHP010000398.1:0-3279 GCA_039589275.1 Gemmatimonadota bacterium
GCTGGCCCAACTGACGCAACTGCAGTTGCTGTTCCTCCGCGGTACCCAGGTGACGGATGCGGGGTTGAAGGAGCTGAAGCAGGCTTTGCCGAAATGCGATATTCGCCGCTAACCCTTAGGCTTTATCGGCGGGGCTGCCGCAAGTGGCGTGGGGGGGAGTCAGAACTTGGACCGGCAGCCCTGCGGATAAAGCCTGGTTGAGCGAAACCGAGGCGCGAAGCGGATGTGTGGGTGTAATGTGAGATGGGGCTTGGAAGCGCGCTTAGAGGCCTGTCAGAGGAGCCGCGTGATGCATTTTTGTGTCAGGCGATTTCACAAGAAGAGGGGGAGTCGTGTGACGCGGGTTTGGACGGCAACGAGGCCATTCGACGTCCGACGGCTGATTTGTCTCCAGGGGGCCAACGGATTGCATGGGGGATGGATCAATACAAGCCGCGTTTTCAGAAGGACGTAGCACCTGCCGCGCAGCAGCGAACGAGGGGAAGCGCCAAGTGGTTTTGTGCTGGGGTTCCACGGGCATGCCATTACGAAGTATCTTCAATCTTCGGGGGCCACGAAGGGAAGAGATCCCATTGGTGAGTCCACATCCAGCGGCACTCGTAACGGTCACGCATTTCGATCGAGTGCAGATCTGTACTTCCGCAGTGAGGACATGTGGGCGCTGTACGGCCCCCTTCCGACGATTCCGCAGGCTCTTTCTCCGATGGGATGCTGCGGGCCGTGGAGTCCGTCGGGGCCGAGCAACGAGCGTGCCCCGTTGGGTGACGTGTCGTCGCTCTCCTGGCACGCTGGGTCGCTGGTGAGTTGTCTACGAATGGCTGCGATCCGTTGGGACGCACGGGGGCCGGACCAAAAACCGACGTAACGAATACGCTTGAAACCTCTCGGTGACACATGCTGCAGGAACAGGTCGAGCAGTTGCTCGGCCGAGACCTGCATCTCTTTTTCTGGGCAGTCTTCTTCCGCGTAGTCCTTGTAGGAAAACGTTACTTGATCACCTTGAAGCTTGAGCAAGCGGCGATTCGAGATCCCCGCTCGGTAGACGTAACGGGCCAAGTACTTCAGCACAATGTCCGGATCCCCACGCACCGGTGGTTTGACGTGAACCACCCATTCCTTCCCGAGAAGTTGGCCGTAGAATTGGCAAAACGCTCGCCGGTCCGCCAGGTGTGAGAACGGACCGACCCAATTCAGCTTACCGGCCTCGTACGCCTCCAGCATGGCCTGCAGCATCTTGGCTCGGAAAACCGTCCGTAGTACCTCGACGGGCAGGAAGAAATTCTCACCCAGTGTCTTCCACTGCCCGTTGTCGGTCGCTCCACCTCCGGCCACGATCAGGTGAAGGTGGACATGGTGTTGGAGTCGCTGGCCCCAGGTATGCAGCACGGCCAAGTAGCCGATCTCGGTCAACCTGCACTGCCTTCGTGCTACTTCCTTCAGCGTTGCCTGCACATTGGCAAACAGCATCTCAAAGACGAGTTTGCGGTTGAACAGCGCCAACTGCGATAGTTGGCGAGGCAGTGGCACGATGACGTGAAAGTACGGCACGGGCAACAGCTGACGACGGCGGGCCGCCAACCAAGCAGCACGCTTACCGTTCTGGCAGCCCGGACAGTCCCGATGACCGCATGAGTTGTAAGCGGTCGATGATCGTCCACAAGCCTTGCAGAGATAACGCCGCCAGCCGCAAAGGGCCGTCCGGCATGCGGCCATACTCCGCAGCGCCCGGAATTCCTCCTCCCGCATCCGTCCTCTCCGACGCCTTTCGTAGCCCGCGCCGAAGCGCCGTGCGATCTCGCCCATCGTGACGGCCGTACCTTCCAGCGTGTGATCGGCCCACAAGCGTGTCGCCAGATGGACGTCTGGCAGGGCCGCTTCCACAAACCAGGACCACACCAGTTGGGTGGTGTGTAGGAACCAGGGCTGTTTTGGCGAGGCGGGGTTACGCTTACTCTGCCGCCGGGGTCTTGTTGAGGCCGCCGTCGCCGAACAGCACGCGCTGCTGTTCGGGCGTGAGGGTCTCGACGAATGCGGTGAAACGTCGGCGTGCTTCATCCCCTTCGCATCGGCCGGACTCTTCCGTCTGGGCCAGCAAATCGAGAGATCTCAGCCGTGGATCATTGGTACGGTCTGTCACGTGCAGATAGATGGAAGTGGTTTTCGGACTCGTATGGCCCAGCAGGTGCTGGATCATCGGCAAGGATACGCCTGCCTCCAACCAGTGGGTGGCGGCCGCATGTCTGAGGGTGTGACAACCCACTTCCTTGTTGATCCCTGCCTTGCGAGCCATGGTCTTGATCGCTTGGAGTACGGTGCGTCGCGCCGAGTGTCGTGCCGCCGACTGCGTGCTCGGAAACAGCCAACGTGGGTTGCGGTGCGTACTCCAAAAAGCCCGTAGTTCCAACAGGAGCGTGTTGGTCAAGGGCACATAACGGTCCTTGGCCCCTTTGCCACCACGCACATGAAGCATTTGCCGTTCGCCGTCCAAGTCGGGTATTTCGATGCCGATCCCTTTCGAGACACGCAAGCCGCAGGCGTAGAGGGTCTTGACAATCATCGCATGCCAGGGCTTGTTCGCCGCTTCCCACAAACGTCGCACCGCTCCACGGCTCAGCACCACGGGCAGCCGCTTCGGAGTCTTCGCGTACGGCAGCCTGTCGATCACATGCTGCCAATCCAAGACCTTCCCATAAAAGAACCGTATCGCGCAAACGGTCGTGTTGTAAGTGGCCCAACTAACACCTTTGTCGATCAAGTGAAGTTGGTAGCTGCGAAGCTGTTCATCGCTGAGCTTGTCAGGCGAAGTACAAAAGTGCTTCGCGAGACCTGCCATCTGAGTCACGTAGATACGCGCAGTTGCGTCCGACAGATTGCGCCGTTTCATCTCTTCGAGCATTCTCTTTCGCAAAGGGGTCATGAGACCTGCCTCTCTGGTTCGACGAAAAGGACGGATGTTTTTTGAGACCGAGTGGGCCCTCACCTGGCCGCTCGGACTTTCGGAACAACTCTGCCCTACAAACCACCCGGGCGCAAATCGGAAAAATCGTTACAACCGGACGCGGGGATTGCACCGGCAACCCCTCCAGCAGGCCGAGTCAGACAGGCGACAGGAGACAAGCGGTGAAGTCAAAACACAGCAAGAGACGGCGGGCAACAAAACGAGCCAAGCGTCGTAGTGGCCCGGCCAGTGGCGAGGCACCGTCGCCTCACGCCCGGCTGGCAGAGGACGGGGTTCACATGCTTCTTCCTGGTGTCCCCTCGCCCAACTTGCTGGAAGAG
>JBDHHP010000399.1:0-3901 GCA_039589275.1 Gemmatimonadota bacterium
GCGTGATGATGCCGAATGTGATTGCGCCAACCACCCAGTTCAGAAAGCTGTGCTTGGTCTCGACCCGCGCCCACCGTCCACCACAGTACTGGCTAGCGTCCACTTGAGCCGGGAAGATCGCGTAGGCGAAGGCCATGTTCCATTCCTCGTGATACTCCGTCGTCGCTGGCTCAAGACCTGAGTCAATGACGATCTGATGGCAACCGGCGGAGACGAGAACAAGGAACATCAAGGTCAGCAGAACCGATGCGCCACGCCTGATGCGGTGTTGCATGAGCCCCCCTGTGTTGTGTATTACCCCAACCTCGGAATCATAACGTGCGACAAGCCGGACTACTCGGTGACCTGGCGGTCGTCGTCGGGCAGGACGCCACTTCAGTGTCTGCTCGTAGGGACGGAACATCACAAGGTCATTGACTCCGAGAGTCATGGTGGCTGGAGAGCGACACCATAGCTTGCAGCACCGTACACGGGTTCGCAAGACAAAGCCCGGCGCGGCGCGTGACGCCTGGGGCTCTTTGAGCCTCGCAAGTCAGTTAGGATCAGTCGCGTGCTATCCTAACGTAGTCTGCATAGCGCGTTTCCTCAATCATAATGGAGTATCTATTGAAGACGCTGGTGCACGCCTCCCCACAGGTCTCCAAGATCGCGGTAAGCGCTTCTGAGTTCTCTTCGGGGCTGGGCCAGTACCGGTCGCGCACGCTTACCGACTGTGCATCGAAGACCGCGAGATACTCGCCGTCTCTCGCGTTCCTTTCACCCTTCAAGATCATCCAGTCGATACCTGGGAGGAGGTCGCGCGCGACAGGGTTCCACTCCTCGACAACGAATCGTTCGAAGTCCTCGGGTTTGACTCCATCTTTGAGCGAGATGTAGTGAATGCCTAGGAGTCGCTGATCGACTGACCGATTCTCTTCAATCATCGCGCCGGATCTGTCGAAAGGAGCGACGCCGGTTGTGCCACTCACTGCAGCTACGGTGACAACAGCGAGTGAAGCGAGTGCAAAGAAGCGCATAGCAGCACCTCCTGGTTGTGATGGCGCGAAACTCACCGCCGCGTGACCCTTGGGGCTGTGCGGCGGGCGCTGTTGCTCGCCGGTGGTATCTGTGGTCACGTCGTCGGGCGGGCGTCCCACTGTGGCGTCTTACTGCGGCGTCCTACTACGGCGTCTGATACGGCGTCCAGCTACGGCGTCTACTGCGGCGGCGGGGCCACGAAGGCCACCGGCATACTTCTACAAATGCAACACTAACCGAGGGCTGTGACCCGAGCGTTATCTAGCGCTGGCATGCACAAAGCCCCGAGTGCCGCGAGACGCTCTCTACGTCAGCGGAAGTAGATGCTTAGAAGTCGGTTGGTTGCATTCAAGACGGCGAGCGCCGCAGCACGCGCCGCACGCTCCTTGGTGAGGACAGACCCAACAAGGCGCTCCGACCGATGATCAAGGTGGCTGGACAGCGATACGACTACGAGAATCGTCTCTAATGTCTCGAGCGCCTTGACGGATAGTACCGTCAACGCGACTTGCCCGTGCGTAGCCGCCTCAAGCGCCTGCGCCGTGGCTTGAGCAGCCGATCTCAGCTGTCCCTGGGGTGAGTTCTCGCCTTCTGCGTGGCCGACAAACTCATCTCCAGTACGCCGCTCCAGCACGACACGCGCCAAACACTGGGTGTTGGGTAGCTCTTGAAGCACGAAGTCCTTGAACCTGATTCGCGCCTCAGACCGGGTCACGCTTCGGTCTACCATACTCAAGGGCACCTCCGAGATCGTGGCGGTCTTTGGGACATAGCGCGCTGCCTGGCGCGAGGCTCGGTGGCATTGGTCTCGTCGTCGGGCGGGCGTCCTGCTGTGGCGTCTACTGCGGCGTCCTACTACGGCGTCTGATACGGCGTCCAGCAACGGCGTCTACAACGGCGGCGGGGCCACGAAGGCCACCGGCGTGTTTTTACAAATGCAACACTAATCGCGTACCGTCACCCGAGCGTCATCTGGGCCCGAACGGTCAAGGCCGAGGTCCTGCTGCTTGCTGGCGCGTTGGCGCCCGCCCATCAATCCCGCTTCATCTTGATGACGACGACCCCATTGGCGCCCCGCGCACCGTACATTGTCGTGCTGGCGGCATCCTTCAGCACCTCGATCGATTCGATGTCGTACGGATTGACATACAGGGTCCCGCCGGATCCCGGCTCGACAGCGATCCCGTCGATCACATACAGCGGCTGATTGCTGCCGTGGATGGACGTCGGGCCTCGGATGCGTATGGAGATACCGCCGGCAGTTCGTGTCACCACGACGCCCGGGAACCGGCTCATGAGCAGCCGTTCGATGGGCTGGTCTTCCGCCCCTACGGCCTGGCTCGGCGGGCTCACCTGCGGCGCATCCTCCACCTCAGGACGGCCCGTGTCGCCGGCACGGGCGCATCCTGCCAGGAGCCCGAGGAGCAACACGACAGCGAATTGGGGTTTGAGTTTCATCATGACCTCCAGAGCAATAGCGAATCTCTAGTGGCGATGCAGCGGTCACGTCGTCGGGAGGGCGTCCTACTGTGGCGTCTACTGCGGCGTCCTACTACGGCGTCTACAACAGCGTCCAGCAACGGCGTCTACAACGGCGGCGGGGCCGCGAGGGCCACCCAGCCGATTATGCCGCCGGGTACAGCAAACTGCAAGGACGGGCCACGAGCCAATGGGTTCACGGCAGTTGAATCTCAGATCGCAAATCACAAATCACCTACCGCCATACCGCCATACCGCCAACGACGTTCCTGTATTTCGGTCAACTGCGCATATTGGTTTACTTCATTAGCACCATTTTCTTAGTCTCAACAGATTCCCCAGCGCTCAAGTGATAATAATAAACGCTACAGGATGAATCCCTCCTGCTTTTGAGTTCGCCGGAATTATCGTATTGGCGCTCTTGTAAGGGTAAAAGAAACCGTTACAGGTTCAGGTGGTTCAGATGTTGGGAATAATAAATCCCAACCACGCCAGATCTCCATGTCCACGATATTCTCTGGATTGAAAGTTACAGTAGTTTCCCTGGTTCTTCTGTTATATACTTTTTCACCGCCATTGATTTCAATGAAACAGCGAGTCGTTTCTGTTTCCCACCACCAAAATTGGACTTTGTAATCCCCATAATCTGTACCCTTTGGGGCCCAGTTGTTCATGAAGATATTGCCGGTTTGTCCAACCACGCTAATTTCAGGCGGGAATGGAGGGCCTCGAACAGTCATTGTGTATTCAGGAAATGGGCCTCGGTTAGGACAACAACCTGTAACCTCCTGACTACCTACCAAGTCTCCCGTGAAGGTTATTAACTCGCTGCTCGCTGGTTTGCCGGGTTTGTCGGGTTTGCCGCCCTTTGCGAACTGCGCATCAGGCGTGTCCACGCCCACGGGTTGGGTTTCGCATGCGACAAACACCAACAGTATCGCAGCAGCAACAGCCGAAATACAAAAGGTCCGTGCAGACATAATCTTCTCTCCGTGTCTCCGTGGTAATTCATCTCTCCCTCAACAACCCCATGTCGTCTCGCCTCCTGTCCAATTCGCCGCAAGGGGTCAGCCCCTCGTTGCGATGGACAGCGGCTTCACTTCTTAGCTCATCGGAGTAAACTTTCAACAGAAGTGCCAAACACGCGGCAGGCCGTGGAGGTCGTGGCTGGTGAGGTCGCTCTCTGCTTCTGCCCGACGCACCTGATCAGATCTCTTCACTTCGACATCCGGAGAACGGAATGTCGGGGTTCCACGTAAGCTCGGTTCGTGATCATTCGTCCTGGTTGCCCGGAGGTGACGCCGGATGCGGGTTTGCTTGCACCTTCGGAATTGCCGGTCCTATAGTAACGGCGGGTTAACAACCGCTTTTCGAGCCCGTATCAACCGCTGTCGGGAAGTATGAG
>JBDHHP010000400.1:0-2626 GCA_039589275.1 Gemmatimonadota bacterium
ATTACGTCTTTGAGAGCGTGGCACCGGAAACAGATCTGCAGCGACTCGTCCTTTGACAGTGTCGCCAACGCCTCCACGGCAATGTCGTCTTCGTCTGCGATTCTCTCCGGTTGCGACTTCTCCACATGCTCCCCCATCGGACCATGACACGACTCGCAATCGATGGCCAACGTGGTGAGTCGCGTCGAATACATATTAGACGTACTGTCGTGCACCAGTTCGATCTGGGCGACGTGACACTCCTGACAGTTCGCGTACGTCGCATCGGTGCCCATGATTCTCACGGGCGGCCAGTCGGCACACTCGTCAAGCGAGATGGTCCGTTCGATTGGGATCCACCCTTTGTCAGTCCGGCTGATCGTGTTGCAGAACCAGACCTCTTCTTGCTTTATGTAGTCAAATGGCAGAAACCGTATAGTCCCGTCAGGAAACGCCGACACAAACCCCTGAGTCCCACCGCCTTCCATCCAACCGCCTCCAATTACCCCGGAAACGGTGAGTACCTGGGGTTGCTTGTCGGGTTGTTGCACCAAAAACTGATATTGACCTGTCTCGTTCACCATTGGAGTGACCAGTGCATCGGCGAATCTCATTGGCGTTCCGTCGAACGGGGCAATGATCGTCTCAGCGTCTGGTTCACCGCCCGCCTTAGCGTGAACCGACTCGGTCCACGCATCGTACTGCTCCTGATGGCACTCCTCGCAGCTCTCGGCCCCAGCGAAGTCGTCGAGCGCCGGTCCATAGACGGCCTCGGCGACGGCACGGGGTCCTGTGAGTCGGGGAGTCTGAGAGGAACGCACCTTTGCCGCGAGAATCCACGCGGCGACCGCCGCGACTAGCACTACCGCGGCGATTCCGATATGGCCGGGGTGCAACGCTGGCCGGCGCCTGCCGGTCTCCTCATGCTCGGCCGGCTTATCGACCGGCGTCCGAGTGGCGGGCTCCGCTCGCTGCTCCTTAGGCGCTGCTGCTTCACGCTGCGGCTGCCTGGCCTTCTTCTTGTGTTGCCGCCGTTTCTTGCGTCCCATGAGTCACTGCTGTCGCTGCCACCCGGATGGACCAGTTCCTTGAAGTCTGTGACGGTCGGGGGGCTACGGATTCAGCCTGTGTGAGGATTCGAATAACATGGTATACGAAAGGGCGACCAACCGCAATCGAGCGCGCGTCTTCCCAATTCAGCCCACATGATGTAGAGTAGAGCGATGAAGCGTCGGTCCCCCGCCGTCTGGCTGGCGCATCAGAGAGTCGTGCTTCGAAGTGGGACATACCGCCGTTGTTGCATTCACCATCTTCACCGCAGGAGGGGCTATTGCGGCCAGTACTGGCCTTGTCCACGGCATTGGCTGCGTGCTGCCCGCTCGTCGCCTGTTCCGAAGCGGATGACTACTCGGGAGAGCTCACTGGAGACCAGCGGGTAATCGAGGTATCGGCCCGCAAGTTCGAATACACCCCGAGCGTACTGACGGTGAGGAAGGGTGAGAACGTAACGATCAAACTCACTAGCGAAGACGTGACTCACGGCTTCTTCCTCGACGCATACGAGGAGCAAACTGACATCCCGCCAGGCGAGGTCAGGATTGTTGGCTTCACGGCAGACAAGACGGGCAGGTTCACCTTTCGTTGTTCGGAGATCTGCGGCCATTTCCATCCTTACATGGCGGGCCAACTCAAGGTACTGCCGAACAGACCATACCACGCCGGGGTGTTACTCGTCCTCTTGGTTGGTGTCGGCTCTCTGGCCTTGAATCGACGAAGAAGGGACCGTAAAGACACTCACTTGTTCGGCGTCATTCCGCTCAATTGGCGATTCGAGCTCACCAAGTACAAACCCGTCCGGGCGCTGTTCAAGAGCCGCTGGTTTCCACTCGTCTTCATCATAGCAAACTTCTTCGTTTTCGCCGTGGTGTTGGCCGCAGGCTTGATCGGTGGCCTCTCAGCTGGTAGTGCCAACTTTGGCGTGATGATCGTATGGATCCTCTGGTGGGTGCTGTTGATGCTGGTATTCGTGCCGCTGGTCGGACGGTTTTGGTGCATGGTTTGTCCCTTCCCGTTGGTCGGTGATTGGATCCAGCGAGGAACGCTGACGGGCGTTGGGCGTCACAAATCGTGGGGCCTCAACAAGAAGTGGCCCAAGCAGTTCCGTAACCTCTGGCCGGTAACGGCAGTGTTCATTCTCTCGACCCTGTTCGTAGGCTTCTTCACGGTCCAGCCGCTCGCCACGTTCATCCTCCTCGGCGTGATCGTGTTGGGTGCGATAGCCATCTCCATGGTCTACGAGAAGCGCACATTCTGTCTCTACCTCTGCCCCGTCAGCGGTTTTCAGGGACTGTACTCCAACTTCGCGGCATTCGAGGTGAGAGTTAAAGAGCCCGCCATCTGTAAGGCAGATAAATCGAAAGCGTGTTATCTGGGGAACGCGAACGGCTACGGCTGCCCCTGGATGGAACTGCCGTTCGACATGAATCGGAACACATACTGCGGCCTCTGTCTGGAGTGCTTCAAGACCTGTCCCAATGACAACATGGCGCTCAATCTGCGGCCGTTTGGCACCGATCTCCTGGCTGAGCGGCGGCGCACCGACGATGTATACAATCGGCGCGGCCTGGACGAGGCGTTCAAGAGCCTA
>JBDHHP010000401.1:0-2788 GCA_039589275.1 Gemmatimonadota bacterium
CGACGTGCATGTCGGCCACATACGGCTTGCTGCCCAGCACGTGGTCGGAACCGCGGTAGCGGTTACTGGACGTTCCGACTCCGTCGGCGCAGGAGGGCTCGAGGGCACGCATGCAGCCTAACCGCTCGCCAAAGAAGTCCGCGTGCCTGGGCGAGCTTGACTCCAGGTTACGGCCATCTTCCTGCGCCTCGGCGGCGGACTGAATCGCATCCACGATCCGGTTATAGCCTGTGCAGCGACATAGATGTCCGCTCAGCGCCTTACGCACGGCATCTCGATCACGCGAGCTTGCAGCAGTGCCGCCGCGCGCATTGCAATCCCCGGCGTACAGTAGCCGCACTGGACGGCACCCTCAGTAACGAAAGCCTGGGCGAGCAGTTGGCGCTGTTCCTCCGGCAGCCCCTCCAACGTCGTGACCTGTTTTCCCTGCATCTGCGGCGGCTTGCGGCGGCAGGCCAGCACCGGTCGCCCATCTACCAGGATGGTGCAGCAACCACAAACCCCTTGGGGGGCACACCCGTCCTTCAACGAAGTGATGCCGCACTGTTCCCGTAACACCTCGAGGAAGTGCATCCCAGCTTCGAAGCTCACGGTCGTTGATCGACCGTTCAAGTCGAACGAGACTTCAGGCACGGTTGGCGTGGGCTCCTGTTGCCCTCAACATATGGAGCATGGTGGTTGCCGCAAAGCGACGGGTTGAGACGGTGGTGAGTTTCGGCCTATCCGTTGTACACCTCACCACCTCTACTGCGGTAGAGTTCCAAGATCGCTGCCGCTTCCTGCCGTAGAACTCCGCGGACCACCTCGATGCCTCGATCTCTCAGGTAATCGTATGACTGCTGAAATACCGGGCCTTCGTCGAAGCCGAGTTCGTTGGCGTCGTCTCGGTCCGCAGCGGAGACAAGACGCATGACACCTCCCCACAGAGTCGCGCCGAGGCACATGGCACAGGGGTCACACGAGGAAACGAGATCGTGAGCCGGCAGGCTGGCGGCACCGAGCGAGTAGTGACCCAGTCGTTGCTGCGCCATCATCAAGGCCACTATCTCGGCGTGGAGGATTGAGTTCTGCTCCAGCGAGACCAGGTTCATCCCGACACTGACCAGGCGGCCTGATTCCAGCTCGAAGATCGCGCTGCCGAACGGCCCTCCCGTTTCGCGTTCCACGTTCTCCCGCGAAATCCGGATCGCGAGTTGCATCCTGTCTTCGATGTCGGGATAGGAACGTTCCCAATCGACAACCGAGGCAACCCAGTCGGGATAGCGAATCTGGATGTCCGGAAGATCGGTCATTGGCCAGCGCCTTTCTGAGCGTCGATGCCTAAGATGGGGTTCGGATGGTTTGAAAGCCAGCTAGCGCCCCCACCACACTCGCGCTCACGCGCTGCTACCAGAACGGGGACCGCTGCAGCGGTGCCGCATTCCTACTGCAAATACAACGACAGCGCAACAACGGATACAACGATCACGAATACCAAGACAGCAACGGCAACCCACGATCCAAGGCTGCGTTTCTTAGGTACTCTCACGGATCCGGTCCGCATCGCCATCCCTCGGCGACCCTGGTGCATCGT
The DNA here is from genome assembly GCA_039589275.1 of Gemmatimonadota bacterium. Lineage (GTDB taxonomy): Bacteria > Gemmatimonadota > Gemmatimonadetes > Gemmatimonadales > GWC2-71-9. The sequence continues at coordinate 1,574 of JBDHHP010000401.1, forward strand.
TGGATCACCAACCATTCTACGGGACCTCCTCGCCGGCGGCCAGTGATGCCCAGCCGCCCTGCGGGACTGCAAAGACAACAGCGCTTGGAGAACAGACCAGAGGAAAGATGAAGCGTCCCTCGGAAGTGCTCTCGGCGCTCGCCACCATACTCGGTTACGCTTTTGTGATCTTGGGTGGAGCTAAGCTCAACCAGGTCGGCTGGGCCGTCGATGGGATGCTTGGGTTGGGGATCGGGCCGAAAGGAGTCGCTTTGGTCGGGTGGGGCGAGATCATCATTGGCGCGATACTCGCTCATGGCCCGCTCCAGAAACTGGGTGCACGGATACTGCTCGGTTGGATAGTAGTAGCCCTATTCGTGCATCTGAAGGCGGGAGACGATCGTCGGCAAGACGTTCATTTGGGGATCGTCCGCAACCGGTGTGGCAACAGTCAACCTTGCAGGTCTGGTAACCGCAGTGGACAACGGGACCGCGACGATCACGGCCACCACTGATGCCACTGATGGCACGGCCTCGGTGACAGTGGCACAGGTCGTCTCGACAGTAGAGGTCACTCCTACGGCAGACACTCTCGTCGGACTGAACACACACTTCAGCTCACCGCTGTCGCAAGGGACGCGAATGACAACGCTATCGTAAGCCAAGCGTTCTCGTGGGAATCTTCAGCTACCGGAGTTGCACCCGGTAAATGACGCAGGTCTAGCAACTGCTGTAGCCAATGGCGAAACGACAATCACGGCGACGACCGACGCGGTATCAGACAATGCGGTGCTAAGCGTCACACAGGTCGTCTCGGTTTCTGCCAGCGGTTATCACACGTGCGCTGTCACAGCCGACGGGAACGCCCATTGCTGGGGACTGAACGACTACGGCCAGCTAGGTGATGGTACAACGACCAACCGTAGCGGCCCCGTTCTTGTCTCCGGAGGCTGGTCGTTTACGACTGTGAGTGCGGGGGGACACCACAGCTGTGGTGTGACCAGCGGCGGTAGCCTTTACTGCTGGGACTCAAACGACAATGGTCAATTGGGCGACGGCTCGACGACAGAACGCCACACGCCAGTCCAGGTCTCGGGTGGATTGAGCTTTGCCACCGTAGGAACCGGACTCGCCCTCACGTGCGGCGTTACCGGTGCTGGGAGTGCGTATTGCTGGGGGTGGAACACCAACGGCAAGTTGGGTGACGGGACAACCGCGAACCGGAGCAGTCCGGCC
>JBDHHP010000402.1:0-2616 GCA_039589275.1 Gemmatimonadota bacterium
CGCCGACGCTTATCTTCCACCGTCGAACTGCGGGTCCCCCCACCCAAAATACCTCGGGGAAGACTCAGTCGATCCGCGGGCTCTCAATGACGAGGTTCCTGCACCGCTCGCCGAGATCGTGCTCAGGGCCCTGTCGAAAGAGCGGGAAGATCGGTTTGCATCCGCTAGGGAGATGTACCGGGCGCTCGATACGGTGCGGTTGTAGGTGGCCACGGTATGAGCCGGTTCATGATTGCGCCTCGAAGTTCGGGTTGTACCCCAGCGCCCTGCTGGTAGACACGCCGTACTTGGCGAAACCGACAACGAGGATCAGAGCACACACCACTCCGTCCAGCACCGGCACGCCGAGCTTGCGCTGAAGCCGTTTGTCCAATCCTGCTAGGCCTGCACAACCCAAGACAATAACCTCGGCTAGGTCCTGGTCGATCGCTTGTCTGGCGAGACGTAGGAACAACGCGTCGTCTCCGAGACCCTCTTCCCCTTGTACAGGAGCCCGCACGGAGGCCTGCAGATCCTGCAGGTGATACTTCCGAGCCTGAGCCAGTTTGCCCGGGATGGAGTGCTGGTGCGTTGTCACAACGGAGAATCGGTGCCCAAGTAGAGTGGCCATCTTCATGGATGCTTCGCCAATACCCACAACTGGTCGTTCGGTGACTTCTCTTATTGCGTCGATATTCGGATCCGAGTGACATGCAATCACAAAGGCGTCGACCCTGCTATTGTACTCGTGTACGAGCTGCAGCATCCCAGGAGCAGCCCGCACCTGATCCTGATACGTCTCGATGAACTTGGGTGCACCTGGCGTCGGTTCCACGAGCACCTCAAACTCGCCATCCGCAAACTCGACTGCGCTCTGGCGAATGGTCTCGGTCATCACCGAGTCGCTGTTAGGGTTGATGATGAGGATTAGCATTCCTGACGTACTCCTTCGATTCGTCTATGAGAGCGGTTGCGAACCGATTGCTGTCACCAAGGTAGTCCCGCATGAGTCTGAAAAACGCTCCACTCAATGCTAGTACAGCGATGAGATTGGGAATCGCGCACACGCCGACAGCAATGTTGGCAAAGACCCACACCCGATCGACGTCGGCGACGCCTGCAAACGCGATTGGGGGAATGAAATAGAGCCACTTGACATACTTGACTGCCTTGTTGCCAAACACGTTCACGGATGCGGTCTCGTAGTAGATAAAGAAGCCGATCTGCGTGGTCAGGCAGAAGGTGAGGATGCAGAATGAGATCAGATTGCTCGAGAGTCGCGTCGGAAACACCGATGAAAAGGCAGTGATGACGAGCTCGATGCCGGACTCGCCGTGAGCCAAAGCACCGGTCGACAACACCGCAAACGCCGTGATGGTGCATATCACGAATGTCACCACGAACACCTCGAAGGCGCCCCACATGCCCTGCTGGAATGGGTGCCTGGTATCGGCCGTTGCGTGTGCAATTGGCGCGGTGCCCATTCCGGCTTCGTTGGTGAACATCCCCCTGGCCATGCCGATTTGGATTGCGCGAGACACGGCCACGCCCGCGAAACCTCCCACCGCCGGTGCTGGGGCGAACGCGTAGTGGATGATTGAGAAGAACACATCGGGTATCGCAGTGTAGTTGGCAAAGAACAGAATCAACCCAGCCACCACGTACACGACCGACATAAGTGGTACGAGTCGCTCGCTGAACCGACCGATCCTTCGCACGCCCCCGATCACTACGATGGCCGTAACCAGTGTCATTGCACCAGTCACGAAGTACGGATTGAGCTGATATGATCGGAGGAAAGAGCGGCCGACTGTATGAGCCTGCAGCAGTGAAGCTGCGCATAGCGAGTTGATGAATATGCCTAGGCTGAAGAGCAAGGCGAGAGCTGGCCAACCCAAACCGCGGTTTATGTAGTACATAGGACCACCGCGGATGCGCCCACTTTGATCGATGTCCCTGTAGTGAACCGCGAGGGTTATTTCGGCTGTCTTGGTGATCATCCCTAGCAAGGCGAGCAGCCACATCCAGAAGATCGCTCCCGGTCCCCCGGTCGAGAGGGCGGTGGCGACTCCGGCGATACTCCCCATGCCGACCGTGCTGGCCAGAGCCGTACTGGTAGCCTGGAACGGCGTCATCCTACCCTTTGTTTGCTTCGCTCGGCGTCGTCCAGAGGTCTGTTTGTCGTCTTGGAGGCCCCGGAGCAGACTGCCAAACGTACTGCTGACGATCAGGCCGGCTCTTCTAATCTGGAAGAACCTGGAGCGGAACGACAGATAGATCGAGACGGAGGCAATGAACATCACGGTCCACGGACCCCAGATTACCGCATCAATCACTGCTGCTGCGTCTAGGATTCGATCTATCAGATCACCCACCCTGAGTTCCAATCAGTCGCACATGTTCAATCGTCTCCACCAGAGCAGGCAGGGTCACGGTCGGGTCGACCGCCACCAGCCGCAGCGCCGTTACTCCATCGAGCCGGGTCACGGATATCGTGCGTTCCCCACTCCGCATAATGCGCTCGTATATGACTTGCTGCAGCGCACCGACATCCGCGGCTGGAAGGTCGCGGGGGATGTAGCGGAAGCAGAGTATGCCTGTATCAGGGTCGTGACATAGCTCCATGTCGTGTTGGTC
>JBDHHP010000403.1:0-4379 GCA_039589275.1 Gemmatimonadota bacterium
TCCTGCGCGAATTCGGCGCGCACGTCCGTGCCGTCGCGCCTGAGGCGTTCACGATTGGCGAGGTGTGGGACAGCATTGGAGCGATGCTGCTGTACTATCCAGATCAACTGGACGCGTATTTCGCGTTCGAGGCGTCGGAAGCGATCATGCAATCGGTGCGCGACGGTTCGGCGAGCACACTCCTCGGGCCGTTTCTGCGGCTGCAGCGCGAATTGCCCCCAGATCGCTGGTCACCCTTTTTGCGCAATCACGACCAGACCCGCACGCTCACCGCGCTCAGCGGGGACATTGGCCGTGCCAAGGTAGCGGCTACGCTCTTGTTGACCCTTCCGGGCTTGCCTTTCGTCTATTACGGGGAGGAGATCGGCATGACCGGCGACAAGCCGGACCCGCGGTTGCGCACGCCCATGCATTGGAGCACTGCGTCAGGCGCCGGCTTCACGGAGGGACTGGTCTGGGAGCCGCTGCAACCAGACTCGATCACGGCGAACGTGGAAGTGCAGGATACCGAACCCAGCTCGTTGCTCAACCTGTACCGCCGCCTCATTCACTTGCGCGCAGGGAATCCGGCGCTGGCCACGGGCGAGCTGCTGCCGCTCAGCGCGAGCACAGACGCAGTGGCGGCGTACCTGCGGCGCGACGGTGATCGCGCCGTGTTGGTGGTGGCCAACCTCGGCGCGGCGCAGCTATCCGATGTAGCCGTCTCCTCGGACAGTGGAGTGTTGCCGGCAGGGAGGTACCAGGTGCAGAACCTGCTGGTAGGTTCCCAGGGCGCGCCGCTCGACGTGGGAGTGAACGGGCAAATTGATGGCTACGTCCCGCTACCATCGCTCGGGCCGCGGGAGAGTCACGTCTTTGAGCTTGCCTTTAGGCAGGCAGTGCCCCGGTCCGTCATTCGCTAACAAGAGCCAGCCGCCATGAACTTTTCCACCATCGACTACATCGTATTTGCCGCCTATGTGCTCCTGATCGTCACGATTGGGCTGTGGGTTTCGCGTGAGAAGAAAGGGCATAAGAAGGACACCAAGGATTACTTCCTTGCCAGCAAATCCCTGCCCTGGTGGGCCATCGGTGCGTCGCTAATCGCGTCCAATATCTCGGCCGAGCAGTTCATCGGCATGTCCGGTTCCGGCTTCCGTCTTGGCCTGGCGATCGCCACCTACGAGTGGATGGCGGCGGTGACCCTGCTGCTGGTCGCATGGTTCTTCATCCCGATCTATCTCAAGAAGGGCATCTTCACGATGCCGCAGTTCCTGGAAGTCCGCTACGACACCCGCGTCCGGACGCTCCTGGCGGTCTTCTGGCTGTTGGTCTACGTCTTCGTCAACCTCACGTCGGTCCTGTACCTCGGCGCATTGGCGCTCGAAGGGATCATGGGGGTGAGCCTGTGGGCCGGGGTGATTGGGCTGGCGCTCTTCGCCACGGTGTACAGTGTCTACGGCGGGTTGAAGGCGGTGGCCTGGACCGATGTGGTGCAGGTCACTTTTCTGGTCGGGGGCGGCCTACTCACAACGTATCTGGCGCTGGACGCCTTCGGCGGCGACCAGGGCGCCATCGGCGGGTTCTCCAGGCTGCTCAGCGAGGCGGGGGATCGCTTCAACATGATCCTCTATCAGGACGAGTTACTCTACACCGACGACGCAGGCATTACGCAGGACGCCTACGACCTGTTGCCGGGACTGAGCGTGCTGGTTGGGGGCATGTGGATCGCCAACTTGTTCTACTGGGGCTGCAACCAGTACATCATCCAGCGGACCCTCGCTGCCAAGGACATCAAGGAAGCGCAGCGCGGAGTCGCTTTTGCCGGCTACTTGAAGCTGCTCCTGCCCATGATCGTGGTAGTCCCGGGCATCGTAGCCTACGCGCTGCACGCGCCCATCACCCGGGGCGACGAAGCGTACCCCTGGTTGCTCAACGAATACGTGGGTCCGGGGTTGAAGGGGCTAACCTTCGCCGCCCTCATCGCTGCCATTGTCTCCTCGCTGGCGTCGATGATGAACAGCACGTCCACCATCTTCACGATGGACCTCTACCGCCACTACTTCAAGAAGAACGCGTCGGAAGTGCAGCTCGTGCGCGTCGGGCGCACCGTGGCGGTGGTCTGTATGCTCATCGCCGTCCTACTGGCTCCGCAACTGGCCTCGCTCGATCAGGTCTTTCAATACATCCAGGAATACACGGGCATGGTCAGCCCCGGCGTGCTGGCGATCTTTATGATGGGGTTGTTTTGGAAGAAAGCCACCCCGAATTCGGCACTGGTGTCGGCCCTACTCAGCATACCGCTGTCCTTCTCAATGAAGATCATCTTTCCCGGCCTGCCCTTTATGAACCGCATGGGGATTGCCTTCCTCATCTCGGTGGCGTTGATCGTGGTCATTTCCTACGCCGAAGGAAAAGGCAAGGATAGTCCGAAAGGCATCTCCCTGAGCCGCAACATGCTCGTGACCGACCCGATCTTTGCCGCGGCTGCCTTTGGTATCCTGGCCATCACCACCGCGCTGTACGCGCTATTCTGGTAGGATGCTGTAGTCGGAACGGGGAATTGCGTACCGCCCGCAAACCCGCTTAGCGGAGCGGGCGGAGGATCTGGACTGTATCGTTGTTACGCGCGACGACGATCAACCGGTCGCCGTCCGCACGCAGCAAGAGCTTCATGTCCCGTACCTGGCCTTCGATGACCAGATTGCCTTTCTCCAAGTCCACCGACGCCAAACCACCTGCACCGTCTCCGCGAAGCAACAGGCCGTAGCTGGCATCATACCGCCCGCGCACGGGAGTGACACCGGAGAAGTTGCCTGCGACGATCACGTCGCTGTGGCCGTCGCCATCGAAGTCCCCCAGAAGCGCTGCGTAGATCGGGGCAAACTGGGCCTCGGTGGGAAGTGGCCTAAGGTCGAAGGACCCGTCGCCGTTGTTCAGCGCCACTGAGCTGGCGAACACATACGCTTCTCGTACCTGCGCCTGCACCAGTTCCGACGCCGGAAAGATGTCCTGGATCTGACTGGCGCCGAAGTCGGCATATGAAGTGTACCGGCTGTCCATCTGCGGCATGGCTCGGAGCACGTCGTCCCGACCCGCCATCGGGTAGCTGACACCGTGCTTGTAGAACGTCAGAAACTGATCCAGCGAGCCATCCCGAGTGAAATCGTGGATATACAGCCGTGCGGGTTCCTCGGGCGATGCCTGCACATATGAGTTCAGTCCCAGGTTGCCCAGGATGAGATCGGGGCGACCGTCACCCCGCAGGTCGGCCACCGTCATATGAGTTCAGTCCCAGGTTGCCCAGGATGAGATCGGGGCGACCGTCACCCCGCAGGTCGGCCACCGTAACGCTGTTCCACCACCCGTTCGTGCCGGCGAACCCAGCTTCGACAGTGCGGTCCTCGAACCCGCCATCTTGTTGCTGGTAGACACGTATCGGCATCCACTCTCCGACGACTATCAAGTCGAGCTGGCCGTCGTGGTCGTAGTCCACCCATGCGGCGCCTGTCACCATCCCGGCCTCGCCGGCGCCTTCTCGATCGTCACGTCGCGAAACTGCCCGGTGCCGTCATTCTGCAGCAGGTAGCTACGCGGGATGAGACCGTATTGCCGCGATACAACGCGGCTACCCACGAAGAGGTCGAGGTGGCCGTCCCCATCGAAGTCACCGGGCACTGCGCAGGAGCCGTTCTCGAAGAACGTCGGGATGTGGCCCTCGGGACGTTCGTAATTACCCCGTCCGTCGTTGACGTAGAGACGGTCCAACAAGGGCTCGTGTTCGCCCCAGAACTCGTTGCCGGCGCTCACCACGTAGAGGTCCTGATGTCCGTCGCCATTGGCATCGAAGAAGACCGCGTCTACGTCTTCGGCCAGGCTGTCGGCCTGGAACACGGAGGCATTTGTGTTACGGAATGTGCCGTCACGCCGCTGGATCAGCAGCTGTCCAGCCTGCCACTTGGCGCCGCCGACGTACATGTCGTCCAGTCCATCGCTGTCCACGTCGGCAACGGCGAGAGCGGGTCCTTCGAGCGAGACCTGGTGTGGAATGAACGGTTGGCCGGTGTATTCGAAGAAGGGGTTCTCTTGGTGCCTGTAGTCGATGGCCAATCGTGTGGTGAGGTCCTCGAACAACTGTTGTTCAGCCGGTTCTTTCTCGTACACATATCGGCCGGAGGCTTCGTCCTGGGAGAGTGTGATCGTCTGATCGACGACCACATCCGTCACAAGCTGATAGCGATGATCCGGCCAAACCACGATCAGCGAGTCTATCCGCGGTGAAGTTCCCAAACCGAAGTGCAGCCGCGGATCGACGGACGACTGGAAGCCGCGGGTGGGAACCTGTTCAACCAACTGCGTCGAGCCGTCGTGTTTGATGATGATCTTGGCGCCAATGCCGG
>JBDHHP010000404.1:0-2584 GCA_039589275.1 Gemmatimonadota bacterium
TATGGGGGTCTCGGTCGGGCACCTCATGGCGATGTCGCCCGAGTCGGTGCGGAAATTGTGCACCGGAAGACCCTCGACGAGCCCACCGCTCTCGACACCCCTGATCGTGGCACACCACCCGTATGACGCGAACGCCTGAGTCACTTTGGCCCCCAAGCCCCACGCGGCGTTGCCCCAGAGGTACTTGCTGTGATCGGTACCATCGACCTGCTCTTCGTAGTTGAACGCGTCTATCGGTACCGTGTCCGACCCGAACGGCTCTCGTAAAAGCATCCTCGGCAGGGTCAAGGCGACGTAGCGGGAGTCCTCGCTCTCACGAAACGCCTTCCACTTGGCGAATTCTGTGGTATCGAACACCTTCGCCATGTCACGTGGCTTGTCGAGGTCGGTGTAGCTCTCGGGGTTGAACATCTCGTTTGACGCAGCGGAGATAAACGGCGCATGTGCGGCTGCTGCCACCTCGGATACTTTCTCCAACAGTTCGATGTCCTGGCCTGTCTTGTCGAACTCGTAGTCACCGAGTATCCCGCCAAATGGGGCACCCCCAAACACCCCGTACTCCTCCTCATAGATCTTCTTGAACAAGGCGCTCTGATCGAACTCGGGAGCGCGTTGCAAGTCCTTCAGCAGGTCCTTCTTGGTGACGTTGAGGAGCTTGAGCTTCAGCATTTCGCTGGTTTCGGACTGCGACAACAGATAGTGCAACCCACGCCAGCTGGCCTCCAGCTTCTGGAATTCTGGGGCGTGCACGATCTCGTTCAGTTGCGCCGACAGCAATTGGTCTATCTGGGCGATGCGGGCGTTCAGCATGGCGTCGGTGTCCGCGTGGTACGCTACCGTGCCTTCCAACACGTCCGCCACGAACTGCTTCACCATGTCGCGCCCCCGTGCCTGTGCGGCGGGAGCCTTGCCGAAGCGCCCCTGATCGACGATCTGGTCCAGCAGGCTGACTTCCACCGCCTCTGCTTCGGCGGCCTGTTTGGATTCCTTTGCCTTAGCCATCCTTGCCTCCCTCGTCGCCGCCCTCATCGCCCTTCTCGGCCTCCAACTCCGATTTCAGCTGCTTCAGCTTCTCTTCATCCCCGAGGGCGGACTGCAAGATCTCGTCGAGCTTGTCATTGCTCTGAACCTTGCCTCGTAAGTCTGCCAGTTGACTGCGTAGCTCCAGTAGCTTCTTGAGGGGCTCCACGTTCTCGGCCACGCGGTCAGGCGAGAAGTCCTCCAAGCTCTTGAATGTGAGGTCGATAGCGAGCTTTCCCGCGTCTTCTTCGTCGCTCAGCTTGTTGTCGACCGAAAACGCGACATGCGGTTTCATGCTGGCGAGCACGTCGTCAAAGTTGTCGAGCGTCACCTCGGCGAACTTCCGATCCTTCAACTTCTCGAGCGGCTCGGTGGGCTGTCCAGTGAAATCACCCAGCACAGCCATCACGAATGGGAGCTCCTTCTCTTCGATAGCTCCACCCGTTTCCACCTCATAGGAGATGTTGACCCGTGGCGGGCGGACACGGGACAATTTCTTGTGTACGCTCTCCTTAGCCATCTGTTACTCCTCCGGTTGTCTGGACGCGTTGCCGGTGCGGCTGGTCATGCGTGGCTCAAGAGGATTGCCTAATGTTCTAACTAATCCGCGTATCGAGGTAGTGTCAAGCACAACTTGGGAGTCAAAAGCCATGTGGCAGCCCCAGGGACTTCAGAGTTCGTCGAACCGCAGGAACCCCCCTGCCGCCAAACCCTTCACCATCTCGACGAATTCGTCCTTGGGCGCCTCGTTTGGCACGGCTCCCTCTTGCCTCATCGACTGGAGTATCGACATGGCCGGCCTCGTGCCGTCACACCTGTGCAAGAAATCCGCCACCCAGGCACCGCACGGGACCCGTTGCTGGAATGGGTTGCTAGTCCTCAGTTCGAGTCCGATTGGTTTCCAGCCTTCCTTCTCCATGCGGTGCGACGCCTGGAGTTCCAAGGCGTCCGACGCACGCGGAACCGCCGTGCACAGCCACTGGTCCAGCTCTGGGTCTGTGGCCTTCTCTTCCCAGCGCAGCATCCACTCCAGTGCACCTGCGTCGCACCGAGGGCCGGCGCTTCGTCTCCTCGTGAACACGTCCCTTGGTTTCTGCGGACGTTGCACCACTACAGTACACAGCACCATTCGTTGGATTCCCAAGGTCCTCAGGTGAGCCAGCTGAGGTTCAACCTCGGTCGCGGTCGCAATACCCCTCCAGAGTTCTCCGCCATAATGTACGATGGGGTGAAATCCAGTGATGGTGACGACAGCTATATCGAACTCGCCCGCAGTGGGTCCCAACATCTCCCGCACCCGAGACTCCACAGGGGCTTCCGTACGATCCGACAAGATGGCGGTCAAATAGAGACGCCCGCCGGGGCGTAGATGGTCGGACAACCCCTGGACTATTCCTCGAGTGATCTCCTCCCCATCCGGGCCGCCGTCCCGGAAGATCCGGTCGTTCTCGGTGGCTGGCATGTAAGGCGGATGGGCCACGATCCGATCGAACGTCTCGTTTTCGACCGGCTGATATAGATCCCCCTGCAGCGCCCTGAAGTTAGGTGTCTGGTTGAGTGCTGC
>JBDHHP010000405.1:0-5820 GCA_039589275.1 Gemmatimonadota bacterium
AAGTGCTTGGAGAAGAAGGCTGCTGACAGGTGGCAGAGTGCCGAGGAGTTGTTGCCGCAGTGGGAGGCGCTGGCAACGCCGAGTGGTGGTATCACGCCGACTGGGATGATGCCGGTGGATCGCTTAGCACGACGCAGGTGGAGGGTCGCGGGAGCAGCGGTGGGCGTCGTTGCGATAGCCGTGATCGCGGTGGCGCTCTCGCAACTGGTGGCACCGGGCCCTATCACCGTCACAACGTCTAACATCCGCGCCGTTACCAGTGAACCGGGCATGGAGTGGCAACCAGCGTTATCGCCCGACGGCAGTCAGGTGGCGTTCGTGGCGCAACGTGACGGGAAGCAATCAGTTGTCATTCGGAGCACGGGTGGTGCAGCCGGAGGCGGTGAGTTTGCGCCTACACAGGGAGTACATGACGCTCCCGAGCGATTCCCCACGTGGAGTCCCGACGGTGAGTCCGTTCGCTTCCGTGTTCTGTGCCCCTCAAGCGAGTGCCCGTGGATGGAAATAGGGAGGCTGGGAGGCTCGGTTCGCGCCACTGACCTGCCAAGGAACGCCTACAAGCCAGCGTGGTCGCCAGATGGTTCTCGCGTCGCATTCATTGCGAATGGTGACAGCATCTTCACCTATTCGATTCCGGAAGACACCACCACACTGCTCGCAGTCGCCGAACAAACGGTGGTGCGGAGCCATTCGCCTGTGTGGTCACCCGACAGCAGGTGGATCGCCTACGTGTTCGGAGGGATCGGTTCGGACGTGAGCTTCCAGGTTGGGAGTGCGTCGTCCATCTGGATCGTGGATGCCGACGGTGGTGAGCCAATGCGAGTGACCGGCGATGAGTTTCTTGACATGAGCCCGGCCTGGCTCGATGACGATCACCTGTTGTTCGTGTCCGACCGCGACGGCCCGCGAGAGGTCTACGTCGTAGAGGTGGGGCCGACGGGACATCGCGGAGAGGCACGGAAGGTGGCAGGAGTGACCGCCCCCCAAGCGATCTCCTACTCCACCATCGGGAGGAAGTTGGCGTTTTCAAGGGTCACTGTGCGTCAGAACATCTGGTCGTACCCCATTGATTCAGGCACCGTCTCAATAGCCGATGGTCACCGGGTGACCAACGAGAACGCGATCATTCAGGCCCACGACGTCTCACCGGACGGTAGGTGGATCGCTTACTCCTCGGACGTCCGGGGCAACCAGGACATCTACAAGAGGCCCGTGGAGGGCGATAACCCAACGCCCATCGCCGACAGCCCGATGGCTGAGTACGACCCCCGATGGTCGCCCGATGGAACCGAGATCGCGTTTCATAAGGGCGTTGGTGGCGAGAACGCGTTGATGGTGGTTTCCGCAAACGGGGGCACCCCGCTCCAGGTTGCCAGCGCCACTTTGACTTGGCTCCCAATGTGGTCGCCGAGCGGGTTGGAGCTTGCGTTCAACTCGAACCAGACGGGACGCCTTGAGGCGTGGGTTGTGTCGCGTGAGGTCATTGGCGGGCCTTGGAGTGACGCCATCCAGATGTCCGACTTTGGCTGCCAGCCCTCCGATTGGGCACCGGACGGCAGCGGTGTGTTGTGTAATGTGGGTGCGTCGCCTGCAGGAGGTTTTGGTGGGGCTGCTTCCCTTGTGCTGTTGTCGCGGGAAGGAGAAGTCTTGTGGCGCTACGATCTCGCGACGGGCGGGCTAGAACTCCAATCCCTCTATCAGAGGTTCTCCAGGGACGGCTCGACCGCCTATGCATGGGCGAGGCACGAAGGCGGTAGGGAGGGGATTTGGGCCATTCCCGTGCAGGGCGGCGAGCCGAGTCTCGTGGTTGCGTACGACGACGCCGAAATCGCTGCAGAGAGGTGGCTTACCGTCAGCCCCGACCGCCTCTATTTACCGGTGCTACAGGCCGACATAGACATTTGGGTGGCGGATGTGGAGGTGGAGCGGTAGGGAACTTCGAACGTCGAACAATGAACGTCGAACGGCGAAGGCCGACACTCAACACCCAACATCCAACCTTCACCGTCTTCCACCGTCCTTCCCGACCCGCCCTCTCTTCTCTGGCCGTCTCCATCCCCAAATCGTAGCTTAGACCAGTCGCCAATTGGGAGCCGTCCCTGACGGCGAACACGTATATTGGGCCAAGCTGGAAGAAGCAGCCGAAGGAGGACGTCATGCTCGGTGGATACGCGAACAGGATCGGTTTCGTTGATCTGACGGCAGGCCGCGTCGAGGACAGGGACTCACCGGAGGACTGGAAACGCAAGTACATCGGTGGGCGGGGTATGGGGGTCAAGTATGTCTTCGAGCACGGCCCAGACGTCGATCCTCTCTCACCAGAAAACATCCTGTGCTTCATGAACGGGCCCCTGACGGGCACCGAGGCGAACATGAGTGGCAGGATGGCGGTGGTCACCAAGTCTCCGCTGACAGGCACAGTCACGGACAGCCATCACGGTGGGTGGAGCGCCGCGCGGCTGCGCTGGGCCGGGTTCGACGGCCTGATCTTCAGCGGCAGGTCGGAGACACCGGTCTATGCCTACGTCACCGGAGACGGGATCGAGTTGCGCGACGCCTCGGAGGTGTGGGGCAAGAACGTTACGGCAAAAACGACCTGTCCATCATCACCATCGGCCAGGCTGGTGAGAACCTGTGCCGCTTCGCCAACTGGATGAACGAGGACGACCGGGCCAGCGGAAGGGGCGGCACCGGATGTGTCGGCGGCAGCAAGAACCTCAAAGCCATCGTCATCAAGGCCGAGAAGGCCATTCCCCCAACGCTGGATCGCGACCGCTGGAAGGAAGCTCATAAACGCGCCCTCTCCACCATCATGGCCGAGGAGAACATCACGAGTCCGCGAAAGGGCGGCCTGTCGGTGTACGGAACCAACGTGCTGATGAATATCGCAAACAGCATCGGTGCCCTGCCCACAAACAACAGCCAGAAGTCGGCCTTCGGCGATGGAGCAGAACCCACGAGCGGTGAGTATGTCAAGGAGAACATGCTCGTCAACGATCCCACCTGCCACGCCTGTCCGGTCGCGTGCAAGAAAGAGGTGGAGGTCAAGGAGGGGCCGTGGAAAGGGCTGCGCATGGAGTCGATGGAGTATGAGTCGGCTTGGGCTTTTGGCGCCAACTGCGGGAACAGCGACGCGAACGCCATCGCCAAGCTGATCGACCAGTGCAACGACTACGGCATCGACACCATCGAGATGGGCAACGTCGTATCCGTGTACATGGAGGCCTGTCAGAAGGGATTCGCCGACGGCGGGAACCTTGAGTGGGGGGATGGCGAGGGCATGGTAGCCTTGCTCGACATGGTTGGCCGGCGCGAGGGGGTAGGCGACCAGCTGGCCGAGGGTGCTGCCCGTGCGGCCGAGTCATTCGGACATCCCGAGATCGCCATGGTAGTAAAGGGACAGGCCATACCTGCGTACGATCCCCGCGGGCTCAAGGGGATGGGCATTGGTTACGCCACCTCCAACCGGGGCGCCTGCCACCTACGTGCCTACACTCCCGCCGCAGAGTTGGGAGTCATGCCCTTCGGATCACTCAAAGTCGATCCCCTCGCTTGGGAAGGAAAAGGCGAGTTGGTCATGATCTTCCAGAACGTCCATGCCTTCTCCGACAGCCTGAACCTCTGCAAGTTCAGCGCTTTTGCCGAGGGGGTGGACGAGTACGCACAGCAGTATTCCGCCATCGTGGGCGTACCGTTCACCGGCGATGACGTGCTGAAGACCGGGGACCGCATCTACAACCTGGAGCGCCACTACAACAACCTGGCCGGGCACGGCGAGGGTAGCGACACCTTGCCCAATCGGTTCACCGAGGAGCCCTCCGACCAACCGGGTTCGGAAGGGCACGTTTGCGAGCTGGCATTAATGCTGGAGGAGTACTACGAGAAGCGCGGCTGGGTGAACGGCGTCGTGCCGGAAGCGAAGCTGATTGAGTTGGAGATCGTCTAACCGGGGCTCCTTCTCTCAGGCCCCTGCCCGGAGCGTCTTCAGCGAGAAGCGTTCCATGAACTCATCCGCCAAGTAATCCTCGATCTTGAGGATCACCCTCGTTTGCCCCACGGACAGGGAGCCGAGGCGAAACGGCTGCATCTTCTCCAAGTCCGCCTGCCATCCCGGCCCTTCCACGCGATCCTCACTGGTGGCGGTTCCCCCGAGCTCCTCCAGATACTCCCGGAGCAGGAAGAAGGGGATCCCCCGCATCTCTCGGACGATCGTACGCTGTTTGGCCTTTTCGGAGCTCGATCCACGCTGGGACACCGCTACCCGCCGCCAATCGGAGGGAAGATATCCACCGTGTCGGTCGATTCTAAGACATGCTGGAACTGCCCTTCGAGGTAGACCACTTCGCGCCCGTTGATGAACATCTTCAGCGATTTGTGGAGGCATCTGCTCTCGTCGAGTAGAACCGTCTCCAGGGCAGGGTACTGGGCGACCACCGTCTCGATCAACTGTTGAGCGCTTGATCCGGCCTCGAAATCCACCGCGACGGAGTCCCCCCCGACAATGTCTCGCAAGGTGGCGAAAAGATTGACCTTCATTATGGACATTGGATGATCCCTTGCGCCCACAGACACCCTCCGCAGACGGGAAATACGGTGTTGCCGAGGCAGTCCTCCTCGTTGGTTTCGGACAAATCGCAGCCCCCACAGAAACTGCAGGGCGCGAAGGCAAAGTTATGCAGACGTTCCCGATAGGCCACATACCCTGAGTCCAGCCACAGTTCCCCCAGCGACCGATCGGCCACGTTGCCGATCACGTGCTTGCGGGACAGACGCGGCTTCCCGTGAAGGTAGCTGGTGTGAGTGTGCATCAGTGGCCAGCACGGGCTCACGTCTCCGTTCCAGGCGATGGATGTCGTCCCGCTTTCGACGAAGTTGCAGGTGTCGCTGGCGCCACTCCAGTTGTTCCCGGCGAACTCGATGTTGAGTTGGCTGTTGAAGGCCTCGAACAGGGCTTCACGTGTGGACTGGTCGAAGTCCATCTTCGGGAGTGATCACGTCGGGCAGGTCCGCGATATTCCGCTTCATTGCCACGAAAGCCGCCCCGATCTCGGGTTTGGGGTGATGGTCGGCTGGTCGCATCCGTGAGAAACGCTTCAGGTTCTCGACCACCTCTGGCAGCTTCGCACCAGTGCGCACATCCGCAAAAGTCTCCGGCGACGCTCCATCAATCGAGACCCAGAGCAGGTCCAGTCCGGCTTCGATCAGCTGCCGTGAGATCTCCTCGGTAAGGGTTGTACCGTTGGTTATCAACTCTACCTTGATGCCCGAGGCCTTGGCCTGAGCGACCCAAGTTGGCGTCTTGGGATGGTGTAGCGGTTCTCCGATGCCGCCGAAGTACACGCTGGGAATCGGATTCAGTGCTTTCATCCCTTGCAGGACCCTGTCGAAGGTCTCACCGCTCATGTCACCCATCGGCCGTTCCCAGTCGTTCCGAAAACAGGTGATGCAGTCCAGATTGCACGCGACCGTGGGCTCGATGTACACCTTGGTCAACTGCGTGATGGGGCGATGCAGGCGGAGGTGGTTCTCTGCTTCGTCCACCCGAATCCTGGTTCCCGGCTCCAGGCCGAAGCTGGCCACTATCTCGGGTGGCAGCACCAGATGGCCGTCCGCATCGACCTCGGCCCAGGCCGAGCCAGACTTTGTCGAGGCCTCCTTGGGAGGAGGCTTTTGCGGACGCAAGAATTGGTCTATTAGACTCATGATTGGCTGTGGGGGTTGAACTGACGTTGCTCCATTGAGAAGACGTCTCGCCGGGGAATGCCCATTCCGGCGTATTCAGGCACCAAAGAGAACGATGTCGTGTGGGCTAGGAGCGGG
>JBDHHP010000406.1:0-2902 GCA_039589275.1 Gemmatimonadota bacterium
CGGGCTGACTCAGGTTCAGCGCAGTCTCTCTCTCAGCGCTTCGAGTTCCTCTTCCAGCTGGGAGAGCTTTTCATCCATGTGGTTCTCCCCGGGTTCGGACGCGTTGAGCACGATGCCACGCTTGTGTAGCAGAGACTCCACAAGAACATCTGTGTAACCAACAACCGCGTGCGCTATGCCTCGGTCCAAGAAACGATTCAAGCGCAGAATCGCGGTGAGAGACTGGCGGGCGGGTAGGGCCGCGATGACTTCCGATAGCTCCCTGATCAGCAGTTCCCGCAGGTACTGAATCTCCTCGACGACCTCTCCTGAGGCCAAGCCACGCGCAGCCGCCGATCGTCCGTACATGTCGCACGCACTGAACCAGATCTCGGTCGCCTGCCTCCGGAGAGGACCGGCTACCTCGACTATGATGTCCACCAGTAGCGCCAATTGGCGCTCCAGCGTTGGGCGGTCGGTAAAAGGCGCCTGGCTCATCCGCGAGCCGATCCAATCGGCCCACCGATTTATGAACAGGTCTCGTTTTGAAGCCAGCGAGCGGCCTACTACGGCCAGGGCCGGACTTGAGGGACGCGCGGTCAGACCCATAGTGCGTGCCCTCCTGAGGTGTAGTGGGAGATGAATGTACCTTTGGTGCACGTTCAGGTCAAAGACGGAAGATGTCTACTGCTCGAAGCAGGCCATTCGAATTGCACGGTGCCGACGGCTATCCGCTCCGGGGTGAAGTGCGGACTTCGGGCAGCGGCCGTAATAGGCCGGCGATTGTGATATGCCATGGGTTCAAGGGCTTCAAGGATTGGGGCTTCTTCCCAGTGCTCGCTGAGAGACTGGCCAGAGCCGGGTTCACTGCCGTGTCATTCAATTTCAGCAGCAGTGGGGTGGGACCCGACGGCGAGAGTTTCTCCGAGCTGGATCGATTTGGTCACGGGACCTACGGCAAGGATCTCCACGATATCGGAACCGTCGTCTCGGCTCTGGAGACAGGCACCCTGTGTGATGCACTCCAGCCAGTGTCTGCCTACGGTATGTTGGGCCACAGTCGCGGTGGCGGCACGGCCGCACTGCATACCGCCGTCAATCGAGCGGTGCGTGCTCTCGTCACCTGGGCTGGTATCGCTCGAACACATCGGTGGGACAGCGACACGGTGGCGCATTGGCGCGATGCCGGTAAGGTGGATGTCGTAAACGCGCGCACCGGAGACGTCCTACCGCTCTATACCGACCTGCTGGACGACCTCGAGACAAGAGGTAGTGAGCTGGATGTTCTGAATGCGGCAGGCCAAATCGAAGCTGACTGGCTAATCGTGCACGGCGCCGCCGATGAATCCGTTCCTGTAGAGGAAGCGAGGGCGCTTCACGCGGCAGCGCCAGACGGCCGCGCAAAGCTGCTGGTAGTGCCGGACGGCGGTCACACTTTCGGAGCGCAACACCCGTGGAGCGGGTCCACTTCGCAGCTAGATATTGTTATTGATGCGACCGTCGGGTGGTTCGCCGACCATCTGTCTTGATTGAGAATGTGAAGAGGGGCTCCGGTGGGAGCCCCTCAGGTCGCTGTCACATCCCGGCGGCGTATAGCCGGTCGAGTATGCGTCTCTGGCGTTCCCCTGAACCTCTGACGGGTAGCCGATGGCGCTTCAGCAAGAAGCCGGCGGCAGCGAACGTAGCTAATGCAAGCAGTCCAACACCAAGGCTCTTAATGCTATCCTCCTAGTTCAAGTGACCGTCTCACTTCGCCCGTTACCCACTTCCAATATAGTGACTGCAGCAAGTACCTTGCCGCGTGTGCTCGTACTTGTTTCCATAAACTCCAACACGTGTGTTGGTTCCTGCCACAGTGTAGGACTCACTGCAATTGGTTAGGGTCACTTTTCAGCTCATTCGAGAACACCTGGCGGCGCACCCGCCGCAGCGGATCCGCGAGCCCGGCGCTATCCAAGCTGCCGTTGCTATCGTGCTGGTACCGAACCGCGCGGGCAATCCCGAGGTGCTGCTGATAAAGCGCGCCGAGCACGATGGGGATCCTTGGTCGGGTCAGATGGCATTGCCGGGAGGGCGACGAGAACCACACGACGATTCGCTGCTCCGGACTGCGTGTCGTGAATCACGGGAAGAGACCGGCATCGAGCTGCCTCCCGACGCATTGCTGGGCCAGCTCGATGATCTGCACCCACGCACCCCGGTGCTGCCGCCGATCGTGGTCCGGCCCTTCGTTTTTGGGCTTGGTGAACGTCCTATGGTCGCCACTAACCCCGAGGTGACCCTGCACCTTTGGGTTCCCCTGGCAACGCTGAGATCGGGTGCTGGCGTTTCGCGCGTTGCGATACGCGGAGTGGACCTAGAGGTTCCCTCGTACGTGGTTGGGCCCCACGTCGTGTGGGGTATCACCGAACGTATTCTCAGACCTATCATAGACTTAGCGCCGTAGGCGGGCGGCTTCACTTGCCCTGAGCCGAGGCAGAGCCGAAGTTTAGGCGTGCTTAAACCTTGAGCTGGAGCGTGCCGTGGCCCGCCGCAAGAGCGTCCTTTCCGGGTCCATCGAGGACTACCTCAAGACGATCTACGAGCTAGAGCAAGACCATCGGTGAGTGGCATGGTGAAGCGGCTGTCGGAGGTGGGGCTGCTACGCCATGTACCGTATAGGGGCGTGCAACTCACAGAGCAGGGTCGCGAGGCAGCGCTCAACTTGCTGCGGCGCCATCGAATTGTGGAGTCGTACCTGACGTCGAAGCTGGGATACGACTGGGATTCGGTCCACGAAGAGGCCGAACGCCTAGAACACGCCGTATCCGATGAGCTGATCGAGCGGATGGCGATGGCCCTCGGGAATCCCCGGTACGATCCTCATGGTGCTCCGATACCATCGAAGGACGGGCTGGTTGAACAGACAGAGTATGTCGCGCTA
>JBDHHP010000407.1:0-2547 GCA_039589275.1 Gemmatimonadota bacterium
ACCTCCGACGTCGGCACGGTCGCAGGGGAGACATCTGGCATTTGGATGAGCTATTCGTGCACATCCAGGGCAAGCGGCACTATCTCTGGCGGGCTGTCGACCAGGATGGGGATGTGATCGATATCCTCGTTCAGCGGCATCGCAATGCCCGCGCGGCCAAACGGTTCCTCCGCAAGCTGTTGAAGCTCCAAGGTAACACACCGTGGCGGCTGGTCACGGACAAGCTGAGGAGCTACGCGGCAGCCCACAGGAGTGTCATGCCTTCCGTAGCCCACTACACCCGACGGTGTGCCAACAATCGGGCCGAAGTCTCACATCAACCGATCCGACAACGAGAACGTTTGATGCGACGGTTCAAATCAGCTGGCCAGGCGCAGCGATTCCTCTCAGCTCACGGAGTGGTCCAGAACCTATTCAGGCTGGGGCGGCATCTACTGCGGTCAGCTCACTACCGGCTGTTGCGCAGCCGGTGCTTTCACGATTGGCTTGAGGTCGCGGGCGTCTAATGGTCACACACCAACCGTCGCCGACGACTGCCTTAATTCACGTCGACCCGCATTAAGTTGACAATGCCCTAGCTCTTCTTACCGGTCTTGGCGAAAAACGGACTGAAGACCTGCATGACGTTGGCGGAACCGCACTTGGGACACTTGGGCCGCTTCTTCCCGTGCTGCGAGATTGTCTCCATGCGGGAGAATCGTTTACGGCACTTCTCGCAGCGATACTCATAAGTAGGCATAGCGCTGACACCTCGACGAGTGACTTCGTACACCAAGGACCTTCGGTGGTCCGCGTCAAAGAGGCGAGCGACCGCACAGGGCGCTCTCTGGTCCCGCGATGTGCTCTGCCGAGGCTGCTCCTCAACGCCCCTCCGGCAGCGAATCGCGGGGCAAGCTCTTGTTACGTGGTCCTTTCCGCTTCTACAGCTTTCTTAATACTCTCACCTTCTTCTCTCATGTGTCTTTCAGATGCGACAAGCTTACCTTCATGACTTCTATGAACCTTTTTGAACAACCACAAAGGAAATCTAATATGCCCCTCGGAGGAAAAGACGCATCGGTTTTCTCCTTTGCATATTGTCCCAAAAGAAATGCCAGTTGCGATGATAGACAGCGGAAATAATGGCGCGTAGGCAATCAATTTGTTGGGCACTATCTTTGTTATCCGGTATTTCAACTTATGTAGGTTTCCATCCAGATACTCCTCGGCATACAAGATTGAACCCTCTCGCACTGGCTCACCCTTTATCCAACAGAGATCTACGTGTTCGGGATGCCACAATTTGTAGGATTCCCTGTTACTGAGATTTTCGACCAGTTGATTGAAGACCTTATCGGCGCTCGCATTCACTTCAATTGAGTGCCTTAGAGTAATCATCATCTTCCTCCAAATAGCTGGTAGTTGGACTGACCAGCATACCTCCAAATGCTACACAGCACCCGCGACATAGCAACGCGCTGGGCGATGGGAATAGCCTTGTCCTATTGAAGTTGGATTCGCTGTCTTTCGCACGCCTGGGCGATGTGCTGCGACGCCCACGCAGCATACCATGCGATGGGAATTTCACGGTGAAGGAAATTTCCGGACACCAAACTGGGAGAGTCCATCTGGAAGAAGAAATGCCAGCCAACCTAACTGGTTGACTGACATTGCTTTAGAGAGTCGGGACGGTGGGATTTGAACCCGCGACCCCCTGAACCCCATTCGGGCCAGAGAATGGGCCAGATACGACAAAATGTAGTACTCACGCGGTGTTTCGGGGGTCAGTGTCGTATCTGGGAGCCGTTTGATAGCTCGAATGTCGTACGAAACTCACAACAAAACTCACAACACCGGCGCCAGCCCAGGCGCGCCGTCTGCCCCGAACCCCGTGAGGCTGAAACCACCGACTTCGACTGCCCTGGCGCTGGGAGACGCGCGAGCCTGATAGTCACGGCAGTGTCGGCCGCTAGCTCAACCGCAACCTCCTTGGGCCGGTGTCCTAGGCACCGTACCCGCAAGGTGTAGCTGCCTGCTCGGGCAGCAAAGACGAAGCGGCCCGCGGAGCCAGACTTGGTCACACCGACTGTGTCTCCTTGGGCGCCAAACAAGAAGACATCCGAACCCTCGATTGGCTCGGAGGTCGTGCTGTCAACCACCTGACCACTGATGGTCTGGGAATGAACGGGAGCCACGTAGGTGACAAACAAGGCTCCAGCGGTAAGAACGCGTTGCCACCAACCCATTTGAAGACAGCGGGGCAAGATGACGGTGCGCATGGGTACCTCCAGCGTACAGCGTACGCGCTGCCGTCGGTGACCTCGAGGCTCGTCGTCGGGCGGGCGTCCAGGTGGAGGGCGTCTACTACGGCGGCGGGGCCACGAAGGCCACCGGCGTTCTGATGTGTGGTAGGATGGGGCCCGGTACCGCAGCCGGCAAGGGAGGACTACGGGTGCTCGTGGCGGGTAAGGCGGGGAGGAACTAGGAGCCTTCGCGATTGATCCGGGGATCACTGCTGCGCCGGTACTCCTCCAGTTCCTCGGAGATCTCCTCGCACTTGCAGGCCTG
>JBDHHP010000408.1:0-4794 GCA_039589275.1 Gemmatimonadota bacterium
TCCCGTAAATGTGAGGCGGCAATCCTCAAGGTCTCGCCTGAAGGCTTCATCTGAGACTTTCCCAAGAACGTGCTGGGCGAGTATGGCGGAAGGAGGATCATTCGGGTCGTCGGGGGGACGCCCCCGGTACAGACTGTGAGGCAGGTACCAGGTCTCGCGGGTTAGCCACTCTGCTGGGACTTGTAGGACACGCGCGAGCCTATTCAGGACGCTGCTGCGGCATCTTTGAGTCTTTCTCTTCCCGTCCGATACCAGGTAGTTCAGAGTCGGCTGAGGCACCCTGATCTTCTTGGCGAGAGCATTCTGGCTCCACCCTGCGCGATTGATTGCGGCGCGGAGGCGTTGGTGGTCCACAGAGACCAGTGGGTCGTCGAGCCATTGTCGGTGCTTCCGGCGGCTCTTCACCTTTGATACAGCTTTGTTGTAGCGCCTACCACCTTGCCCCGATGAGCTTGTGTGTGGTTTCATTTGTTATAAGCTATCACATATCATCTTCGCTGAACAGGAGGGTGTCGCCATGGATACAGGGCAAAGGATCCAACTTGTCGATGCGGCCGCGCGGTTGAAGGTGCCGTACCACACGGCGCACCGATGGTGTCTCACCGGGCGATTGCAGGCACAGCGGATTGAGGGTCACTGGTACGTCGAAGCACAATCCGTGCTCGACCTTGAGCGTAAGCGGGCGGACGCTCCGCCGACGCCGGCTCCGGCCTGAGCTGGCACGACCAGCCCAAAGAGCTGCACGGGAGGATCCAGGACACCTGATGACTCCTGACGAGTGGCACGCGGTACTCGAGCAGCGAATCGAGTACGCAGAGACCGTAGAGGCCACAGCCAGAGTCGCCGACGTCCTCGCGGCTGTTCTTGGCGAGTTGGATCACCTGGAGATGGGGAATGGCAAGAAGGAGGAGTGGCCTGACCGGATGCTGAAGGCAGAGGATGTCGCCAAGCGGCTGAACGTATCGGTGAGAACCGTCTACAAGAACCGCACGGGCTGGCCGTTCGCAAGGAAGTTCCCAGGAGGCAGCGTGAGATTTAGCGAAAAGGGGCTACAGAGATGGTTGGATCGGCAGAGGTAATTGAGGGCCGTAGCGCCCAGGCATACGTGCGGGTGATCGAGCGCTTCATCAGTGACCTGCTCGACCAGGCCCAGCGCGACGCACTCCGTGGTGCCCTAACGGCCGCCACAGTGCGCCGACTTGTCGCGCGCGACCTCTCCGAGATTGTGGCGAGTTGGCAAGGATCAGAAGCATGAGCGAGTACCCCGCCCTGGACGTCTGGCAAAGGGAGATACGAGCCGGGAGGCGGAACAGGAATACGTTCGATTCCCTCTGGGAGGCTGCTTGTGCCGAAGCAAATGCGCGTGAGTTCGAAGATGTCCCTGAGCTTCATAGGAAGTTCATGGAAGACGCGCGACGGATCGTCACCCGGACTCTGTCTCAGAGACAGCAATGAGTGAAGCGTCGACCGACTCCCTGGCAGAAGTGGCTGCCCGATACGAGCGCGACCAGCCGGACTGCGTCGGGCAGAGCTACCACGACACCGACATGGGGAACGGTCAGCGGTTCGCGGAACGATACGGCGGCGAGGTTCTGTGGTGTTTCCAATGGGGCAAGTGGCTCGTCTTCGACAGAGGGCGATGGGAAACCGATGAGTCGGGCATGTTGACCATGGGCCTGGCGAAGGATGTGGCATTGGACATCCACTTGGAAGTCCGAAATGCTGCGACCAAGGCTGAACGTGCCAGCCGCTCAAGGCACGCGTTCTATTCGGAATCGGTTCGTGGGCTGAAGAACATGCTGGAGGCGGCGAAGAGCGAGCCTGGGATGTCGGTGCACACTGATTGGCTCGATAGAGATCCGTGGATGCTGAACGTCGCGAACGGCACGATCGATCTCCGGACCGGCGAACTCAAACCTCATGACGCCACCGACCTGATTACGAAGGCCTGTCCCGTCAGACGCCTCCGCCTTTGTTCGCGCAGATGGTTGTAGATCGCACTCCGAGGTCAGAAGAGATCCGCCGAGTAGTGATCGGCGACTCTGAGGGCGCTTGGGGATCGGTGCAAGACGGAAGCCCGAGCCCTGTCGTGCAGATGATGAAGGTTCTTCGACAACGGCACTGGAGTGTCGTGCCAGCGATGAAGGGGCAGAAGGCTGGCTGGATTCTCCTACACACCTATTTCGATCCAAGGCGGCGTGGTGGGCCGCTGCTTCGAGTGCTGGATAACTGCCCGGCTCTCTGGCACGAGCTTACCTCACTTTCCCGAGGAATCGGAGCACACGACCAAGAAGACGTTGAGCCCCACCAGGCGGATCATGGTGTTCGTGCGCTTCGGTACTGGGCGCAAGGGTGGCCCGAACCCGCACCGCCGACTGAGGCCGAACTCCGTCGCGTTGACCCCGACGCCGACAAGTTGGTTGATCCGAGGACCTACGAGGCGAAGCAATGGGAGCGTATGAAGAAGTACGGGATCCCAGCGATCCGGCCCTCAAGACCCAAGCGGAAAAGGAGGAGACCGTGGTGATCATGTGTTGCCTCCGGAGCAGGGTCAATGAACGCAGTACCCGAAGATGGACTGTTAGGGGAATCCTGGCCTGAGTTCTGGGGCGAACGCACAGACGCGAACATCGAGCTACTGGATGCCTTCTGTTGGCAGTTAGCCGTCTGGATCTGCGAGCGACAGTATCGAAGCGGGTTGACCTCTCCCGGCGAACATGGTCCCGAACGGTTCGATGGAGCGGCTTGCGAAGCCTGTTACGACACTGCGTTTGAACTGCTGACGGGACCTCTCGCTGATACGTTCCGGATCTTCGGTAGAGCAGCCTACGAAGCGGGTCGGACCGGCGAGTCAGAGACCATAGCGGCTGAGGCTGCAATCGACGTGGTAGGGCGACCAGCGTGTGACCGCGTGGCAATCTACACGCTGCTGAATAAGCTCGATCGAGGTCGCATCTGAGAGAACGATACACCAGAAACAGCGGGGTTTGTCACCGCTATTGACACCATGAAGGAGGGCCAGCTTCTAGCTCTTACCTCCCTGTGATCCCACCCATACCTTTGCCGCGTTAACGCCGTCTGCAGTTCCTGCAAGGAGGATCGTATGCGCCGTCTCTCACTCGCCGTTTTGTCTCTGGTCTTTCTGGCCGCGTGCCAACCCGCCACAACCGAACTGACCGAGGAACAGAAGGCCGAGATTGCCGAAGAACTCACTCGGTTGTACGCCGAGTCTGTGAGCCCTATCAACCAGTTGGACGCAGAGGGATGGCTGTCCTACTTCCAAGACAGC
Source organism: Gemmatimonadota bacterium (assembly GCA_039589275.1). Classification (GTDB taxonomy): domain Bacteria; phylum Gemmatimonadota; class Gemmatimonadetes; order Gemmatimonadales; family GWC2-71-9. The sequence continues at coordinate 3,290 of JBDHHP010000408.1, forward strand.
GAGGATCTCACCTTCGCTGCGAACGGGGGATTCTTCAAGTCCTACTCTGCCTTTGCTGACACAGTGAGGGCCCATTGGGCCCCTCTTGCCAGTGGCGAAATTGATTGGGGCAACCTGAACATCCAAGTGCTGGCTCCCAACGTCGCGGTTGTGACATCGGTGTTCAATTACGCGGGAACCGACACTACTGGAGGGACGGTTTCTGTCAGTGGCACATGGACTGCTGTGTGGGTTGAGCAGGACGGGGACTGGAAGACGGTCAACGTCGCTGAGACATTCCCGGCCGCAGAGGCATCGCCCGACGACACGTAAGAAGTACGTGAGCAATCCCGCCGACACACCACCGCCCGGCCCCGCGCCGGGCGGTGTGTTGGGACCGGATGGCCCGGACGCAAGGACCCCAAGCGAGGGACTCGATTCGCGAGCTGCCAAGTAGCTCACGAAGAGATCCCGTACCGCTCGGGGCAACCGGAGGCGCTGAGCGACTGCAGCGCCCCCACGTCGAGTGTGGCCTGACCCGCCGCCTGGCAGCAGACGACCCTGCGCACTACAGTCCCCAGGAGATCAGACGCTCGAAGAGGCCGGGGAGTCGCAACCCGTTCCAACCCGCAGGAAGGAGCCGGATGCGAGAACCCCGAGCGAGGGATTCAATTCGCGGAGTTCCAGCGAGAACGAGTCGCGAAGAGTATCCCGTGCCGCTCGGGGCTGGAGGCGTCGCAAGAGTGCCCGGTCAACCCGCGGCAAGACAGCTTGGCCGGACCGGCCGGGGGGTGGCACCTACATACCCGGACTCGCCTCCATTTGAAATATAGCGGTTCGCGCTATGTGTGCCGCTGACATGGGGAAACAGCCGTTAACGGTTCGGTGTACGGAGTCAGATGCATATGGAACCGCGCGATTCCATCACCCCCGTGACCTTCTCACGCGAAGAGCTCCGCGTGATCCGTCAGAGCTTCGGCAGAGGCGGAACGCCGCCTGTCTGCCCGATATGCGGTGGGCTACTCAAGGTCGACGGACCAGCAGTCGGGGGGATGGAACCAACTGTGTGGCAGATTGAATGCAAACCCTGTCGCCGAGCAGCATTCATCTCAGTGCTCTGACAATGGGCCGGCCGAACCTCGGGTTTTTCGAAGAGAAGATGGAACTGCAGCGCGCACGGGCCGGGCTAGGCATGCTCCCGCTCGTCCCTCCCTGACGAAACCCCTCCCGGGTGGCAAGGGTCCCGGCACGCCACAGTCCCACCGATAGGACGCGCGAACGACTCCCGAAGTTGCAGGCCGTTCCAACCCGCACCAACGAGAAAGGGCCGGCGAACCACCCTCCATGCTACTGCTTGTGAACAGGGGGACCTACCCTCACTAGTAGTCGAACTGCTTCCCCAACAGCTTCGGCCCGGTCTTCCACTGGCCTGGGAATGAGTCCCCAAGCCACTTGAAGAGCTGTATGTGTCCAAGGGTGCGGAACCCGGCATCGTAGAAGAACGCGATCGCCTCCTCGTTCCTCGC
>JBDHHP010000409.1:0-2521 GCA_039589275.1 Gemmatimonadota bacterium
TCCTTGCGCCGGAGGCGAGTTGCGGGGAGCGGCCTAACAAGCGAATGAAGCTGGCAGGCGCGGTAGGAGTTCTTGATATGAGCGCACTGCGGGAGCAGAGATGACCGCGAGATTCTCGTCGCTGGCAGGTACTCGCCTGTAGCTTATTTGCAGGGTCGTTAGGCAGCCACCAAATAAGTCCGTACAGCGATCACCGAGTCGTCAGAGCATCCTACGACGAAGACCGTCCGCGGGGGCGACCCGGCCGCAGTGCGGCCCGCTGTGGTCGCAGCAGAGGAGTAGCTTGAGCGATGATACGCATCGTCGTATCGAGACACGGTGGACCCGAGGTTCTCTTACCGAGCACCGAAGAGCCCCCTGAGCCCGCAGGCGGTGAGGCCCGGGTGGTGGTCGAGGCCGCCGGCGTCTCTGGGTTCGATCTCATCTACAGGCGTTGGCGTCGACTGCCGGGTTGCCCTCCGCTGCCTTTCGCGCTCGGTGAAGACGTGGTGGGCAGGGTCGACAAGCTCGGCCCGGACGTCTCGACACTAGCGGTCGGTCAAAAAGTCGCTGCGGCCACCTGGGCCCTAGGTGTTGGCGGCGGCTATACGGAGTCCATCTGCCTACCGGCTGGCGAACTCGTACCAGTGCCCGAAGACCTGGATGCAGCAGTAGCGGTCTGCCTCGTGGCGAACTACCTGACTGCGCATCTCCATCTACATGAGTACGGACGTGTGCAGCCAGGAGAAAAGCTCCTCGTGCATGGGGCGGCTGGCGGAGTTGGTTCGGCGGTTTTGGAACTCGGTCGAGTCGCCGAGCTCGAGATGTACGGGACGGCATCTCAGCACAATCTGCTCGTAGTATCCCGACTTGGCGCGGAGCCGATCGAATATCGATCCGAAGACTTCGTGGCGCGAATCGCTGAACTGACCGGCGACGGGGTCGATGCCGTGATCGACACGGTCGGGGGCGCGAGACATCTGATGCGCTCTTACCGCACGCTCCGACACGGCGGGAGGCTGGTTTGGCTCGGCTCTGCCGCGACGAGAGACAAGGGCCTGAGTATCGGCCTCACCAGTCTCTTGATGGCCTCCTTGTTGCGCCGCCTTCCAGGTGGACGTTCGGCACCGGTGACTCCGGAGGTCGGCACTCACGCGTTGGCGAATCCGGATTGGTACCGTTCGACGCTCTCCGGACTGATCGACCTGGCTGCTTCGGGCTTGATCCAACCGATTGTCTCCGAACGCTTCCCGCTGGCCGATGCGTCCGGAGCGCATGAGCGACTCGAACGAGGGGGTCACACTGGGAAGGTCGTGCTTGTGACCGACGCTTATCGCCGAGTTGCGTAGAGTTGAGATGAGCAGGGCGGCACATAAACGCCGGTGGCTGCCTAACATGCAAATGAAGCTGTCGAACGCTGGGGGAACAGTCGGATTGTGCGCATGGCCGGTTCAGTGGATTCCCCATCCACGGTACGGCCTGGCGTACTCCGACATCGCGAGGAGTAGCTGACCGGTCTATCCTCGTCCTGGTTGCAGGATCTAGCCGACCGATTCCTCGAAGACTATTCTAGGGCACTACCAGCGAGGTCACTGCGATGACCGAGCAGTTGGACCGCATCAAGACAGCCCTCGCCGACCGCTATTCGATCGAGCGCGAACTCGGCAGCGGCGGGATGGCCACCGTCTACCTGGCCGAGGATCTGAAGCACCACCGACAAGTAGCCATCAAGGTCCTGCGTCCCGAACTCGCTGCTAGCCTCGGCGTCGAACGCTTCGTGCGCGAGATCGAGATCGCCGCGAACCTCACCCATCCTCACATCCTTCCATTGCACGACTCCGGCGAAGCCAATGGCTTCCTCTACTACGTAATGCCGTTCATAGAGGGGGAGTCACTGAGCGACCGGTTGCAGCATGAGGGAAAGCTGTCCATCCCTCAGGCAATACGTCTCACCGATCAAATCGCGTCCGCTCTAAGCCACGCGCACGAGCGTGGGCTGGTTCACCGTGACATCAAGCCGGAGAACATCCTGCTGGCGGGGGACCAGGCGATCGTCGCCGATTTTGGGATCGCTCGTGCGGTGGAAGCGGCGGGTGGAGAGCGATTGACGGGCACTGGATTGGCGGTTGGGACACCGGCATACATGAGTCCCGAGCAGGCGGTAGGCGAAAAGAACATCGATGCCCGCAGTGACGTGTACGCCCTGGGATGTGTGGTCTACGAGATGGTGTTAGGGCGTGCGCCGTTCGAGGGTGCGACGCCCCAAGAGATGTTGGCCAAGCACGCGGTTGACACGGCGCCGAGCTTGCGGACCAGCGATCCCGACATCCCGCTGTTTCTCGAGCGTGCGGTGGAGCGTGCACTGGCCAAGAGTCCGGCCGATCGGTTTCAGACAGCGAGTGCGTTTGCTGAAGCGCTGACATCGGAGATGGTGGTGGCGCGCGTGGGCAGACGGCGCTGGCCCAAGGGCGCAATCGCAGGAACCGTGATCGCTGCAGTTCTGGTTGCAGCTTGGTCGCTATCGACAGTTGTCGGCGGCCCC
>JBDHHP010000410.1:0-2518 GCA_039589275.1 Gemmatimonadota bacterium
GGTGATTCTCGATTTCGGTATCGCTGGTGAGATCGCGACCGCGGGAACGGAACAGACCATCGACGATACGATCTCGGGCACCGTGGAGTACATGGCACCCGAGCAGTGCGCCGGCGAACCGTGTGGACCGGCCAGCGACTGGTACGCGGTCGGGGTCCTGCTATATGAGGCGTTAACCGGCACCGTGCCCTTCAAGGGGTCCGTGCTCGAGATCCTGCGAAGAAAGCTGGTGGAAGACCCACCTCCACCGAGCGAGATCGTATCCGGTCTCCCAGCAGATCTCGTCGACTCGTGCGTTGCGTTGATGGCGCGCGATCCGGCTGAGCGACCCAGCGATCCTGCGTTGTTGGGGCGTTTGCGCGTGTCGGAGCCTGCAGTCGCGATCGACCACCACGCTGTCACCACCGAATCGGTGGATCCGGTTGGACGCGCGAGTGAGCTGGCAGCCCTGGAAGACGCGTTCGAAACAGCTGCTGGTGGCCAGTCGGTATCGCTGTGTGTTTATGGGCGGTCGGGCATCGGGAAAACCATGCTGGTGCGGCACTTCAATGCGGGTCTCCGGTCAGCGGAGCGGGCGGTGGTTCTGAGCGGACGCTGTTACGTGAGGGAGTCGGTGCCGTACAAGGCGCTCGACGGCGTGATAGACAAGATGAGTCGCCTGCTCAAGAGCTTGCCCGCAGAGCAAGTGGAGGAACGGCTTCCCAAAGACACAGGCGCCTTGGCCTGGGTGTTCCCGGTGCTCAGACGGGTTCAAGCAATCGATCGTCGCGCCGAATTGTCGCTGGGCATTACAGACCGGCGCGAGCTACGGCGGCGGGCATTTGCTGCGCTGCGTGAAGCATTCGAGACCATTTCTCTGGAGCGGCCCGTAGTCATCCACATTGATGACTTGCAGTGGGCCGACCAGGATAGCATCGATGTGCTGCACGGGCTGCTCGAATCGTTCGAGCGAGCACGACTGCTGTTCATACTGAGCTTCCGCAGTGAGGAGATCTCCAACCTTCCATTCCTGGAACAGCTGCTAGCCCGTGCCGGCACTCCCGCAGCAAGAGCCATTGAGTTGGGTCCGCTCTCAACCGCCGACGCGGCCAGCTATGTCGAGACCATGCTCGGTCCGAAGTGGCCGGCTGCACACTCATATGCGCAGACGCTGGCCCGCGACTCAGACGGTAACCCATTTCTGCTCGATCAGATGGCTCGTGTTGCTTTGGCCGTGGGCGGGGAGAGAGACACGAGGTCGCTGCGTGTAGGGGAAATGCTGAACACAAGGGTCAGCCAAATGCCGGAGGGCGCGCGGGAGTTAGTGGAGGTCTTGGCGATCGCCGGACAACCGATCGATGCCGAGGTCGCGTATCAATCTGCAGGACTGCTAGGAGACGAACGGCCCTTGGTGACCAGCCTCAGGATTGCACACCTGCTCAGGACCAGTGCTTCCGGGCAGCGCGTCGATCTGTATCACGACCGCATTAGGGAACACTTCGCCCAGGACCTGAGCACGGCGGAGGTCCGGTCGATTCACCGCCGTCTGGCAAACGGAATCGGTGCAAAGGGCATCGACGATCCCGAGTCACTGTACGAGCACTACCTGGGTGCCCGTGAATTGAATCGTGCTGCGGTGTTCGCTGGCAAAGCCGCCGAGGTGGCCCAGAAGGCGCTGGCTTTCGAGCGTGCGGCGTCATTCTACCGGCGTGCACTCGAGTTGAGTGCGGGGTCCGGGCCCCAAGTGAAGATCTGGTATGTCGGACTGGGGGATGCCTTGGCCAACGCCGGGCGTGGCGGTGAAGCGGCACGGGCTTACCTCCAAGCGGCCACCCTGGCAGACGCCAACACTGCACTCGAGCTGCAGCGACGTGCGGGCCAGCAGTTGATGATCAGCGGCCGCATTGCCGAGGGTCTCGAGGTGATAAGCCGAGTGTTGGCGAAGGTCGGTCTGAAACTCGCGCCCACACCGAAACGGGCACTGCTATCACTGGTTGCCAGGCGCGCACGTCTCAAGCTACGCGGGCTGGAATACGAGGAGAGATGCGCCGACGAGCTGTCTGCTGATGAGGTGACCCGAATAGACACGTGCTGGGCGGTCGCCGAAGGTATGGCGTTGGTCGACAACATTCAGGGAGCCGCGTTCCAGACTCTACACCTGATCCTCGCGCTCAACGCCGGAGAGCCAACTCGGATTGCCCGTGCGTTGGCTATGGAAGCGGGATTTGCCGCCAGCACGGGTGCATCGGCCGAGTCAGCGCGGTTGCTGGAACAGGCGGAGCAGCTCGCCCGTCGGCTCGATTCACAGGCGGCAATTGGCCTGTGCCGAATGATAGGTACAGTGGCCGCTCTGCACGGTGGAAAGTGGGATGAGGGCGCCGAACTCGCCAAACAAGCGGAGGAGATATTGGTCAGGCAACAGGCGTACGCTTCCTGGCCGCTGAATATCGCCCGTGTCTATTACATGTCCTGTCTCGTCGAATCGGGTAGGATCTCCGAACTGTGTCGACTCAGCGTGCGGTTTCTGCAGGATGCGTTG
>JBDHHP010000411.1:0-2614 GCA_039589275.1 Gemmatimonadota bacterium
GATCACTTGCTTGCGGTCGCGACCAGGAGACTAGTGCCCTGAGAGGAGATGACAACGATGGGAGACGCAGTTCTTTGGATTTTCCTTGGTGTGATCGCGATATGGGTGATTGCCAGGTCGGCCCAACGGAAGAAGAAGTAGCACGTGACCACAAGGAGCACGCGATGAAGGAGGCAAGCCACATCATCGACATCCTTCGGGCTCGCGGCGGCGTGATACTCGACGGGTCCGGAAGGGAACCTGCACAGCTTATCGAGTGCGCCAGAGCGGCTGCCATCTTACGTAACATGGGGGACCATTCAGTTGACCAACTGCTTGAGATCACCAGGGCTGGCAAGGGAAGAGTCGTCCTCGAACTCGACAGTAGCACACTGAGGCAGCGCACCCAGTACGTCGGACCTTTCCAGGAGTCCGGCCTTTCTGGACTGTAAAGTGTCACCTCGGCGAGTAGCCAAGAGTCGGAGCTTTCCTTAGGCTCGTACATACATGGACCTTGCAGAGAGACGTCCCCCCACCGGAGGTGACCCATGCCTCGGACTGAAGACCGCGATTACGAGATGGATGTGTTCGAGCACCAGTGTCCCGTGGATTGTCACAGGTGTGGCCGCGTGTGGGCTGAGGTAGATGAGGTGAACGTGGAACTCGACCTCCCGATCTGTCCACAATGCGGTCACGCGGCAGAGTGGCCCCCCGGATACCCACATTCGGAGGTGGATGAAGAGTGGGAGTCTGCTGAATAGGGTCTAAGAGCGACTGCAGTGATTGAAGGAGGTCGATGACATGCGCTCACAATTGGATCGCACCGGATTCGGCTGGCTTGAGATTGACGGGGAGCGGTACGAGCACGACGTGCTCATCAGGCTCGACGGCACGGTTGAGAAGCGCAAGAAGAAACTCTCTAAGCGTGTCTATGGTACCTCCCACACGATCTCGTTGGACGAGGCCAAGCACATCTACGAGCACGGCGCGGCCATGCTGATCGTCGGGTCCGGTCAGTACGACACCGTGCGCCTCTCTGAGGAAGCAGTCGAGTATTTCCAGCGGCGTGGCGTGGAGGTGCGGCTGCTCTCAACTCCGCAGGCGATTGCCGTGTGGAACGACGCTCCGAAGCAGAGCATCGGGTTATTCCACGTGACGTGCTGATGGCTATAGACAGCAGCGCCACGGGGCGGCGTTGACTCCGTGAGACTGGAGAGACAGAAAGGGAGCTCGAACTGCTCGGACGCAAAAACCCCGAGCGAGGGACTCAATTCGCGAGGATGCGGTTCGCGAAGAGTATCCCGTGCCGCTCGGGGCCGGAGGCGTCGCAAGAGTGCCCGGCGGCTATAGATCCGGACTCGCCTCCACCTGAAATATAGCGGTTCGCGCTATGTTTTATTGCCGGGCAGGGGAAACGGTCGCTATCGATTCGGTGTATGGACGGAGACGTATGAAACCGCACGATTCCATCACCCCCGTCACCTTCTCACGCGAAGAACTCCGCGAGATCCGCAGAATGCTCCTCGAGTGGCAGGAGAACCCTGTCTGCCCTCGTTGCGGACGTCACCTCACCGTCGTTGAGCCGGGGCCTGGAGGTGCTACGGGACCGAACATGTGGCACGTGTCGTGTCCGCCGTGCCGTCGGGCCGCGTTCATCGCCGGCGTTCAATGACTTGACGAGCCGGCCCTCCCTGATGGCCGTCGCTGTTGTGTCAGCCCGCCGCCGGCAGTGTCGAGATGACAAACCACTCGTTGACGTGTTCACTTGTTCATACAGGTCGGGCGGCTCTGACCCCCCCAGTTGAGTCGGGGGCCGCCGACATCCTTCAGCCGAAGGGAGGAGAGAAAGGTACTATGGTAAGCCGTCGGCGTTGGTTCGACCGACAGTTCGAACGAGGACTTCCACCAGAAGCTTTTACGGATGTTCTGGAGCGCATACGTGGGACCCCAAGCCGACTCGAAGAACGAGTCCGGGATCTCACGGTCGAGTCACTAACTCGCAGGTTAGGTGAGCGGTGGTCGATCCAGGAAAACGTCGGTCACCTCCTGGACCTGGAGCCTCTATGGTCTGGCCGGCTTGACGATCTGGGGGCAGGCCTTGATGAATTACGGCCGGCCGACTTGGAGAATCGAAAGACTCACGAGGCAGAGCATAACCAGCGCGACGTCGCGGAGCTCCTGGTTGAGTTCCGCACGGCGCGTCTGTCAACGGTTCTCCGCCTTGAGACGCTATCGGATGAGCAGGTACGACGAACAGCTCTGCATCCACGTTTACAGCGGCCGATGAGCGTGGTTGACCTACTGTTCTTTGTGGCGGAGCACGATGACCATCATCTCTCTCAAATCTCTGAGCTCCTTCGCGCGTTTGCGTAGCCGCTGCAGGCTGTCAGGTGTATGAAGCTGTTGGGCTCGGAGCAAACCCTCGAGGACCACCAAGCACTCGCAATACCCGGAGGAACCGATGCGAGACTATCTCAAGTCGCCGCGACCATTACAGCAGTCCATCGGGCCTCGGCGCCCAGTGACACTGATCTGTGTTCCCGCACCCTAGAGTTGGAGTGAACGGTCATGGCAACTATGCGTTGGATCGAGGATCTCTTTGCGTCAATCGACGAGATGGATGCGGAGAAGTTCG
>JBDHHP010000412.1:0-2453 GCA_039589275.1 Gemmatimonadota bacterium
ACTCCAATGAGGATTGCCGCATCGCTTCAGGCGGGAAGGCACCCCTTCTGTGTTTGCGATCAACCACGCTGCAGCCGCACTTGCCATCAAGCGCAAGTTCCCTACTGTCTCGCTGATCTGGCTCCTTATCTCTGTGCAGTTCATGGAGTTCATATGGGTCGCGTTGAACTATTTCGGCATCGAGCGCACGACCACAGATGACACAGTCGCCTTCGTCGGCAACATCCATTTGACCCACATGCCCTGGTCGCATTCGGTGGCGACGATGCTCGGTGTCGCCGTACTCGCGTGGTTCGTCTTGGGTAAGGGTCTCGGCAAAGCGAAGCTCGGGGCCGCAGTCAGCATCGGGATTGCATCACATCTCGTGCTCGATCTGCTTACACACCAGCCGGACCTTCAGCTTGCGCCGTTCCTCTCTGACCCGAAACTGGGCCTCGGGATGTACGGGGCGGCACCACTCGCCGCATTCGCTTTGGAGCTAGGGTTCGGGGTCTGGTGCTGGTGGTACTACGGTGGGGGGAGAGCGTTGCTTGCAGCGATCGTCTTCTTCAACGTCGCCAACATCTCGATGTTTGCGGCGGCCATCCCGGGACCCGAGACTTGGCTGGCCCACCGACCGGTGTTGATTACCACGCTCATCTTTGTGCAGATCGTGGCGACGCTCACGCTGGTCGGCTATTTGGCGCGAGCACAGGGTCTCTCGGCCGAACCAGCTGCCGTTACTCGACCGACGGGGTAGCGCCGCTGAAGTCCGGAGGCTCGTCGGGCTTTCTGTGAGCTCGCGACAACGATAGCGCCCCGCCTCGCGCCGTGCGTTTGTGTGTGAAGTAACACGACAAACCACACTTGAACCGTGGTTCGAGAACGGGTGGCTCAAGCGTCACGAGACGTCACCTGCCGAGATCCGGACACAGCTTGAGAACGCCGATAGTGACCTGACCGACGCCGAGAAGGACATATCGGCCGCTTGGAGGTTCGCGATCGCCTACAACGCCGGGTTGCGGCTCTGACGGCAACACGGCAAAGTACGACATCTGTGCCACTAGAAGACGATAAAGTACGACGTCTTCTTGTCGAAGCTCGGCAACGGACGACACGAACTCGCGTTTAGGGTGACATTCTGCCGGTTTGAGCCCCTTAGAGGTACGCAATATGTCGGAGACACCGTTGAAATACCTCGTCGACGCGTACGCGCCGGCGGAGATGGCGCGGAGAGTGCTCGACGTCGGTGTCGCGAAAGCGCGACTCGCAGTTCCGGACGCACTGGCGCTGGCCGTGCTCGCAGGAGCCTTTATCGGGCTTGGCGCGGCGTTCGCCACGTTGGCCATGACGCAAACCGGGATGGGATTTGGCCCGACACGGGTCCTCGGCGGTGTGGCGTTCTCACTCGGCTTGATTCTTGTGGTGGTCGCTGGGGCCGAGCTCTTCACCGGGAACAACCTGGTGGCGATGGCGTGGGCTAGCAGGGCGATCCAGACACGGCAGATGGTGCGAAACTGGCTGCTCGTGTACGTGGGGAACTTCGTGGGCGCCATGGGCACGGTGTTTTTGGTGTTCTGGACGCGTACTTGGACGATGGCCGATGGACGCTTTGGGCTGAACGCGCTTCAGATTGCTGCCGCAAAGTGTGACATCGGTTTCGTCGAGGCGTTTGCGCGGGGTGTTCTCTGCAACGCGCTGGTGTGCCTGGCGGTGTGGTTGTGTCAATCAGCCCGGAGCACCACGGACAAGATCCTCGCTATCATCTGGCCCATTGCCGGATTCGTTGCGCTGGGATTCGAGCATAGCATCGCCAACATGTACTTCATTCCGTTTGGGATCCTGCTCAAGTCAGAGCCGGAGTTCACGGCGGCGATCCAAGATGGCGCGGTCGTCACGGACACTCTCACGCTGGGCGGCTTCACATCCAATCTGATTCCGGTGACACTGGGTAACATCGTCGGCGGGACGCTGTTCGTGGCCGGCATCTACTGGTTCGTCTATCTGCGACAGCACGCGTGGGGAGGCACGCGGCCTTGAAGCGGGAGCCTTCCCGACCTGATCGGGCCTGTGATCCTCTATGAGCGTCCCCCCGCGCCCCCGTGGCCGGATTTCCTTTGCCGGTGTGCCGACAGAGACACCTGGGGTCCGATCGCTCTATCAGCCGTTGGTGTTCCTGTCGAACATTGCGCTGGCGGCCTGGATCTACCCCTGCTGGAGTACAGTCCGCATCCGCTGGGAACAAGGCCTCGACGGCTTGACGCAACTGATCCAGAGTACCGGAAGGTCTTTGATCTTCTACTCGTGGCACGCCTACGAGCCCATAACGCTATGCGCTTTCAGAGACGTTCCTCCGGAGTTGATGCCCACTGGTATCGGGCATGATGGACTCCTCTCGCGCATGTTGCAGCAAGCCACAGCACGGTTCGGCTTCCGTCTGTGGATCTACCGGCGTAACTCGCCCATTCCACCAA
>JBDHHP010000413.1:0-2938 GCA_039589275.1 Gemmatimonadota bacterium
CACCGAACTCCAAAACCGGGGGTTGCAGGTGGAGCTGCGGTCGGCCTGCGGCCGATCCTCGCTCTGCTTCGCAACCGAGTCCTGCCGGGCCTGTTACGGCCAACTCCATGTGGGTTGGTCGGAGTGCTATGCCCACTCGTACCAGCTGACGCCGGACCTCAGTCAGGTGTGGTCACAAAGTGTCGACGATCCTACGACAAAACGCCGCTCGGCGTGGCCGCATTCGCGGCGCACTCGTGCCCTACATGCCGCATTCACTAGACGCTACAATGGAAAGGAGCTCGTGACGCCCGGGGGGGAGGGACGACCCCCATTGAGGTGTCGTGGCCCCCTCACCGTGTACTGCACGCCGCACACGCGTCGGTCTATTGGGCGGGCGCATCCGGGCACGATGTGCGCTTGTTCGATTTCGAGCAGTTCGATACCACGATTGCAGCGATCCGTCAGGCGGGTGGTCTGCACTCGGAGGGTGACCTCATTCGGATGTGCCCGACATGCGGTGCGGGTTAGTAGATAGAAAGACCCTCAATGCCCTCTGCAGAATAGCCTCGGCAAGGCACTCACATGTTCATACCCAAGTATCTGCTTCTTCTTCCGGCTCTTCCTCAGAATCGAGCGCGGCTAAGTGTTCCGGTGCGAAGAACCGTCCAGCAATCAGACGAATCGGAACAAGCACGGCAATGAATAGCGGGAACAGGAGGCCGAGCGCACTGGCCTTCACGATCCAAAGAACTGTCAAACACACTGATTGCAGAAGCGTGAACTTGTGAATGGTCCGCGGAGGAACTTTGCGGACGTAATGCAGTGGGGGGTAACGTGTGGAATCGATGATCCAGAGTTTCAGACGATCGAAGAACTGGTTCCCCGCCATAGACACCACCCCCATGTAGAGAAACAGACCGTACAGCACGGCCATGGGGACGACTTTCAGCAACGGCAGCGATAGCAACGACAGGCCGATGAGCATGTGTATGGCAAGAGGCGTGATCCGGTTTTCCCGAACGTGGATCACCCGTTCTCGCATCTCACCACTTCTAGACACCACCTCCTCGACACTCGCCAAACTCCGAACATGATTCAGCGAACGTACCGTCGCCGCCACGAGCCAGGGCAAACCAACTAGCGAACACGCGCCAATTAGTAAACCCACGATGCCAAGGTCGAGGTGATAGGCTTCACCCTTCTGAAGCTTATGGTCGGGACTGTTGACCAATCGGGCGGTGATGTTCTGATCGAGGTATACAAGCACGGCCAAGAGAACAGCAGGCACAATGGTCGCAATGCGGACCCACATGGGTACAGTGAATGGATCAATCAACCAGGGTCGTCCACTTGTGGTGCCGAATGATCCGGGTGCCGGTAATGCGTCTAGATACACTTCATGTAGCAGCACGGCCACAAGCGTCATTGCGGCCAACGCAATGGTGGGTCCAAAGTCTGCCACGAATTCGCGTATCCAGCGAAGCAGATATGGGCTGCGCCGGAATCGCGACAGACTCATGGCCACATAGAAGGTCCCAAACGCCAGCAATACGGACAGCAGGGCGGTGTCATAATGTTGCCTGACATCAAGGTCGGCCCATATCTGCACCAGTGCTTTGATCGCCTCATAGATGAAAATGGTGGAGATCAGCGCAGCGAAGATCTCGTCCGTGAAGCGAGTGAAATAGCGCATCAGGCGACTCGCATCGGTGGCTGCAAGCACAAGCAGCAATAGTGCCGTCCACAAGCCTACCCAGGCATAAGTTGGGAGAAACGGAATCTGCAGGTCGATGCAGAGACGATACAGAACGGCGGTAAATACCAACAGCGGTCCGGTTCCACCCAAGATGATCAGCGGTTGCCCAGAGGAAAGGGCGTACACGATCCCGCAGGCTGCCGAAGCGACGAGCATCTCGACCGCTCCGATCTGGTTACCGGTGAGTTGCGCCATGATGCCGCCGAACGCCACTGCCGGGGCAAGGCAGGCGAAGAAGAGAAAGAGCGTTGATGCCACGCACTTCGCATGCAAACCGTCACGATAATCGCTGGCGTAATGTGGCAGCCGACGGCGGATGTCAGCGATCCATCCACCGAACAGCCGCCCCGTGGGGGTAAACGGTTGCGGTGTTGGCTCTTTTCCGGCTGTCGGCAGTGGCCCGATGCGAGCGTTGAACCGGTCGAGCGCAGCGACGAGATCTCGCTGAGTGCGCGCCACGCCAGCGTCGTAGCGATATTCGTCGTCCGCCGCCAACCGAGCGATGCTTGCCAGCGTATCCAGGTGCTGGATCTCTGCTCCGCTCGGTCCTAGAAGCATGAACACAAACCGGGTTCGCACTCTGTCCGGCGCACCCAGGTTGACTGGACGGGACAGCCGCGCAAAGAGGATCACCGGTTCACTGAACGCGTCTAGGTAGGTATGCGGCACAGCCACAGCATTTCCTATGGCTGTCGACACTTGCTGCTCGCGTTCAAGCAGCAGGGCCTCGACTTCATCTCGTCGCTCGGCGGGCAATACACCTCGCGCCACCACGACATCCAACGCCCGATGTACGATGGACGCCATGTCGCTCTCTTCGAGGTCTAGGAGAAACCACCCATCGATCAGCGCTTTCCGTAGGAGCTCCATAGATCACCCTCGTCCGTGGGCGCGATTGCTCTGCCGAGCCAAGGGCCTTTGCTGCCTCAGCCGCACGCGAGGCGCGATGGCCGCCGTGAGGTGGCCGCCGTGAGGTGGTCTAGACAGGTAGACAAATTGAGCGGCTCCAGGGCCCGTAGCGCAACGATTATACTCGGTACGTCCTTTAATTGCCACGCTGACGCTTGTGAACGTCATTACAAGGCCGCACGCGACTGGCCGGATCGGCTTGATACCGGTGGAGGCCGGTTATGAGATCTACGCCGAGTTCATGACCTACGACGCGACGGAGCTGATCAGCGGCCAAACGTCGGGGCGGGA
>JBDHHP010000414.1:0-3507 GCA_039589275.1 Gemmatimonadota bacterium
CGTGTTGCTGTCTGAGCACCACGCTTTGGTGACCGACTTCGGTGTTGCCAAGGCATTGAGCGAAGCTACGAGTGCTCAGAAGCTCACAACTGAAGGAGTGGCGCTCGGCACACCGGCGTATATGTCGCCGGAACAGGCGGCCGGCGACACGCACGTAGACCACCGCGCTGACATCTACACCGTGGGTGCATTGGCCTACGAGCTACTCACGGGCAGACCTCCGTTCACGGGTACGACGCCTCAGGAAGTGCTATCGGCCCAGGTAGCGCGAGCGCCGCACCCAGTGAGGGAGTACCGGGATGCAGTACCTCCTGCACTTGAGCAGTTGGTGATGCGATGTCTGGAAAAGAGAGCCGCTGACAGGTGGCAGAGCGCGGAGGAGTTGTTGCGGCCGCTAGAGGCGCTGGTTACACCGAGTGGGGGAATCACGCCGACAGGGACCATGCCAGTTGATCGTATGGCAAAGCGGCGGTGGATGATGGCAGGAGCAGGGGTGGCGCTCGCTGCCGTAATTGCCGTGATCGTGGTGATGGCAGCCCTTCCTCGCGGCATCGAAGTGAGGCTCGATCCCAACCATGTTGTGGTGGGCGTGTTCCGCAATGCGTCAGGTGACCCATCACTCGATCAACTGGGTGAGCGACTGGGTCACTGGGTCACACAAGGCATCCAGCAAGCTTCGATCCCGGTAACACCGTGGGACATATCCCTGCAATCGTGGCAGTACGTGCAGACTCAAACGGATGCGGGTCGAGTTCGTGATCCGATTCGGGCACTGGCGGAGGAAACAGGAGCCGGAATCGTGGTCTCGGGTGCTGTGTACCTTGTCGAAGGTGATAGCCTAGAGATACAGGCGAATGTGACGAGCGCAACACGAGGTAGGCTGCTCGGCACAATCGATCCGCTGAGAGCGGCACGGGCATCCGAGAGCGATGTCATCACTGACGTTCAGCAGCGAGTGATGGTCTTTCTTGCCTCCAGGTTCGAGGAGAAGTTTCAGGACTACGTCCCTCCCGAAGTGATCGAAGCGGCCCCCACTTTCGAGGCGTACCAAGCGTTCAAAGAAGGGTTTGCACTACACTACAGCCAAAACTATGAGGAGGCGATTCCGCACTTCCGTAGAGCGTTTGAGTCCGACTCAACGTGGGCGCTGCCTCTCATTCGAATGAGGAACGGGCTGGGCAACCTTCGCAGATTTGCTGAGCGGGATTCTGTGATGACGGTGTTGGAAGGGCTCTGGGACAGACTGAGCCCCTATGAACGTGCTGTCGTGCAGTCCTTCCGAGCGCAAGCCGACGGTGAGCGAGAGCAGGTGTTGGTTGCCCTCCGGCGGGCCGTGCAACTGGCGCCGGGATCGCCATCTGTCACCAACCTAGCCGCGAATGCCAACCCCATGAACCGGCCGCGTGAAGCGCGAGATGTGCTCCTGACCGTCGACCCCGAACGTGGCAGGTTGCGTGATTGGGTGCCCTATTGGTTCCATCTGGCCAATTCATTTCTCATGCTCGGTGAATATGAGCAGGCACTTGAGGCGGCTCAGCGATGCCGCCAACTACATCCCGGAATCGTGCGATGTCTGGCATACCAGGCCTTCGCCTTGGCGGCTGTCGGACGCGTACCGGAACTTACCGATGTCCTTGATGAGATTGAGGCGATGCCTGGGGTGTCACGTCAGTCTTGGGCCCTAGTCGACGTCGTTGACTTTCTGCTTTTTCACGGTCGGCAAGATGTCGCAAGGGACGTTGCGGACAGAGCCGTAACATGGCTTGAGGCTAGGCCGACTGTTGAGGCAGCGACTCTGTCGCAAAGGCACGAATACGGGCGAGCACTGCTCTTTGCTGGACGAAGTGGAGAGGCGCAGAGGGTTTTCGACGCGATTGTCGCTGAGTTCCCCGGCGACATAGACAACCGGATGCATCGCGCCTTTGTCGCAGCAAGGCGGGGTAACTCGGCCTTGGCGTTGAGCGATGCGGATTCGCTTGAGTGGCAGGCGGAGCTGCTGGAGGGTCGGCAGAGAGATCAAGCGCGGTGGTGGTGTCGTGGAGTCATCTACGGGGCACTCGGGGACCGTGAACGGGCAATGGAGCTGTTCCGCCAGTTCGAACCACAATGGTACCACGGTCCGTGGGACCATGTTCGAGCCATATACGAGCCGATGAGCGACTACCCGCCGTTGCAGGAGTTGATGAGGCCAAAGGGGTAGGGGGTAGGATTGCAGAAGGCAGAGTGCAGATTGCTGATTTCAAACCGTAACCTGCCGCCGTGACGTGTCGCCCGCTACCGCCCTCGTCCGCCTTCTACTCTGCACTCTGCACTCTGCACTCTCGTCTGTCTCTAGCCCTCTCCTCTCCTGTGCCAACCGCCAACCAGTGTTTCTGATTGAAAACGCGGCAAGACGCTATATGGAGAAGGTAGTCAGTGTTGCTGAAGGAAACACTCTAGGGAGGAGAGTGAAACATGCTGAAAAGAACGGCCCCATTCCCCCTGATTGCAGCGGCATTCCTCACGCTGTTGGGAACGACGGCGGCGAACGCGATACCGACCGACTGCAAGGATGTTCTGGATACGCCCCAGGATCCCGAAGCAATGGTCGTAGTTCGCAACAACAACTCGTTGCGGGTGGAAGTCCACGCGATCACCGAAGCAGGCAGGCGATTCCCGCTCGGCGTAGTGAACCAGGCGTCAGAACGCACCTTCGCACTGCCTGATCCGCTGGCTGACGGAAGCACTCGATTCCGACTCAAGGTCTATTCGTTTAGACCGCCCGACCCAGCCTCGGCAGTGAGAGTGTATCTGGAGGGTGTCAAGACCCGACCGCTCTCGATGACTGTAGGAGAGGCGATCGTGTTGATCGTCGCCAACCCGCTTACCAGATCGTTCATTGATCGTGGGTAGCACCACCGGCGGGAGCACTGGGCGACGGCGAGAACGCCGTGGCATTCCTCAGACAAGCAGTGGCAGAGGGACAGGCATACCCGAGGTCTGCTTCTTGGGTTTGGCTTTCGTTCGAGTCCCTCCGCGAGTACCCGCCGTTCCAAGAGCTGATGAGGCCGAAGTGGTAGGGGCAGCGTCGTTGGTCTAACATGAGGGCCGGGAGACCGGCCCTCTGTCGTGCTCGTCTGTTCTACTAGGGTATCGAGATGAACGCCGCTCGCCAACACGGATCGCACTCTATTTGCCACACTGTTGGCCCGTCATCTGCGCCTGCTGGTCCGACAACCTTGATCAGGCCACCGCACAATGGGCAAACAGGCGGCGCTTTGCCCGTGCCAAAGCTCTCACGGATCACGCGGAGTTCTTCACGCGAGAACGTGACGGGGGTAATGGAGTCGCGCCGCTTCATACGTCTCAGTGCATACACCGAAGCGTAGCGGCGGTTTCCCTGGTTCAGCAGCGCACATAGGGCAAACCGCTATGTTTCATGTGGAGGCTCATGGTGGACGGCTCCTAGACGCCTCCAGCCCCGAGCGGCATGGGATCTCTTTGCGACTCACAGGATACACTCCTCGC
>JBDHHP010000415.1:0-2380 GCA_039589275.1 Gemmatimonadota bacterium
CGGCCTGACATCACAGCTGCGTCGAGCAGCAGTGTCGGTGTCGGCCAACATCGTTGAAGGATCAGTCAAGCGCGGCCCTAACGAGTTCCGTCGTTACCTAGACATTGCTCGTGGTTCACTGGCAGAGGTGGGTTACATGCTGCTGCTCGGACACGACCTGGAATACCTATCTGCGGATGAGTTCCGGATGCTGGACGGGCTTCACAATCGCACGGGATACCTACTCTGGCACCTCTACCGATCCCTGAGGACCGGTTGATAGCGGCACGTGAACACCGTCCTCCACCGTCCCTCACCGCCCCATAAGAAAAGGCGACCGATTGGCCGCCCAAGCGCGCTTGCCGCTCCTTCCCGCCTCCTCGACTACGCCACCATTTCCGCCGGATACACGCTCACTCTCTTCCGGGTCTTGCTCTTGTTCTCGAACTTGACGACGCCGTCGATCAACGCAAACAGGGTGTCGTCGCTGGCGCGTCGCACGTTTCTGCCAGGATGGAACTTGGTGCCGCGTTGCCGGACCAGGATGTTCCCTGCCCTCACGAACTGACCGCCGAACCGCTTCACACCCAAGAATTTTGGCTTGGAATCGCGGCCGTTGCGGCTCGAGCCTACGCCTTTCTTATGTGCCATATCCGATCAACCCAGCTTGAGCCCGGTAACCTTGATTTCCGTGAACTGCTGACGGTGGCCCGTCTTGCGCCGATGGTTCTTGCGCCGCTTGAACCTGAAAACGACGATCTTCTCGCCCTTGCCGTGCCGCACGATCTCCGCCGTCACTTTGGCGCCCTTAACGGTCGGCAGGCCGGCTGTGACCTTGGCTCCATCGCTGGTAAGCAGGACCTCGTCGAAGCTGACCTTCTTACCGGGGTCCCCATCCAACTTCGGGATCTGGATCGTGTCACCTTCGGACGCCCTGTACTGCTGCCCGGCGGCCTTGAAGATCGCGTATGTCATAGCTAGTAACGCTACTTAGGCCTTGGGGTTAGGTCAAGTAGGAAAGGAGCAGGGAGCAGGGAGCGGTTCGCTCCTCCTGGACGTCGGATTCCGCAACGCCACGGGAGGAACTGCTCCCTGCCCACTGCTCCCCTGAATCCAACGCCCGCAGTGAACCTCCTACGTCGTACCTTCAGCACCGTCAGGCTACTTCGTACTCTCCTGTAACATCCCTCCCCGCGGGCTGAGTCACCAACCTGAACTCGTCTATCTGCATCACCGGATTGTCGCGCACCTGCAAGTCGAGGCGGGTTACGCGGCGCATCTCCTCGAGGAAACCCGGCTCTTGTTCCAGCAGGTACAGTGCGACCTCGGGGTGCAGTCGCACGGTCATCTTCGACTCTTTCTTGTGGTGCGCCGCGCGTCTCAGAGTGCGCTCGAGCCTTCTGGCCACCACCTCGGGCCGGAACACACTGCCCGAGCCGCCGCAATCCGGACACGGCATGGTCATCGCGTCCCATAACGCCGGCCGTACCCGTTGCCGAGTCATCTCTATCAGGCCCAGCTCGGAAACCTGGAACGCCCTGGTGCGAGCCCTATCGCGACCCAAGTGGGATCGCAGTTCGTGTAAGACTCGATCCCGGTTCTCCTGACTCTCCATGTCGATGAAATCGATAACGATGATCCCACCAATGTCGCGCAGCCTGAGTTGGCGCGCGATCTCGCGCGCCGCCTCCAAGTTGGTTTTGAGGATGGTGTTCTCGTGGTTCTTTCTGCCAGTGTAGCTTCCCGTGTTGACGTCGATCGAAACCAGCGCCTCGGTGGGTTCGATAATGACGTACCCGCCGTTGGGCACCCCGACCCTGCGACTGAACAGCGCTCGGATCTCCTCTTCGACATCGAACTGGTCGAACAACGAGGCCGAGCCGTTGTAGAACTTCACCCGTTTGCGGAGTTCGGGATGGATCTGGGCCAAGTAGTTGTTTATCTCTTTGTGGATAGGCTTCGAGTCCACCAGCAAACGGTCGACCTTGTCACTGAACAGGTCGCGGATCAGTCCGCCGGTGAGCGACGCCTCCCTATGCACTAAGACTGGAGCCTTGAGCCGCACGAAATGCGCCTTGCGTCGGATCTTCTTCCACTGGCCCAATAGATTCTTGAGTTCCTTCTTGATGTAGTCCTCGGTGAGGTCCTCCGCGACAGTGCGGATTATGACGCCGCCTTTGTTCTGCGGCAGAATCTTCCGCACCATGCGGCGCAGGCGAAACCGCTCGTCGCGCGCGGCGATCTTGCGACTCACCCCGACCTTCGATGCCATCGGCATGTACACCAAGAACCGTCCGGCCAGTGACACTTGAGCGGTGACCCGCGGACCCTTGGTTCCAATGGGCTCCTTGGTCACCTGCACCAGGATGTTCTCGCCCTTCTTGAGCTTGTCCTGGATCTT
>JBDHHP010000416.1:0-2349 GCA_039589275.1 Gemmatimonadota bacterium
AGCAGCAGAGGAACTGTCACTATCGTGAGAGGCGGGATCAGCTTGCGAGGCGCTATCATGTCCACTCCGACGCGAGCGCGGCGAGTGTGATGTCCTCCAAGTACAACCACTACATATTATAGAGCAAGTCCGCCCCGTTGGCACGGGAAAAAATCGGTTTTGACAGGATTTCGTGGTCTCAAGCGCCCTATTCGCACTGTACCCACAGACGATCCTCGCCGCTGTGGAAAGCCGCCGGATCTGGCCCGAATTCGTAATCTTATTTCTCCAATCCACATCACGGGGCGCAGCCCACGGAGACCGAGATGCCCTTCTACCTGGTCTGGCTCGAAGGTGTCTGCCGGGAGTGCATCCTGAAGGAGATCGAGCAGGCCATCGCAGAGGAGCATCCCGAGCTAAAGCGGGACGACGTGTTTGAACTTGTGCAGGATCCCGCCGTCGAGAAGCCTGACTGCGGTCGCCGTCAGCGTCAAGCAGATTCATGCACCAACGCCTCGCCGTACCGCGGATCGCGCGGGAAACAGTCTTTTGCACGCTTCCGAACTCTCCTCATCTCCTCGACGAGTGAATCAGGCTCCTCCTTCCCCTGTGCCTCCCATGGCTTCCCCAGCCCTAGATCCGTCGCGATGATTCGGTAGCAGTTGTACGACTCACCGCAACCGGCATTGGACCCGACATGCCAACTTCCGCCAGTGGCATAGAGGTTCTTTATCGGGGTCCTGTAGTTCGCTAACTCCGGCGTGGGCCTGTTGGCACCAAGTTGGAACGGAGTCCGGTCGACGCCTGCCATCGTACCATCCGGACCGAGGTTCTTCATGCGCAAATTGTCGTACGGACTGTTCGCATCGACGCCGATCACGTTGTCCCACGTCATGTTCGGTGCGTACTGCTGCCACACGGTAATCAGCTCATCCGCATACCGCTTCTTGATTTCCAGCCATTCCCGCTCGCTGTAGCAGCTCGCAGGCGGTGCGAGCTGCTCGTTCTGCACCACGTGCTTCCCCGGAGGCGCAAAAGACGGATCAACGAGGCTGTGGCAGGTGACCGTCGAACAGTAGTCATCCAGCGGTGGCCACTGGAGCATCTTCTCGTACATGCACTCTCGCACGATGTGAACGGGATCCGGATCGGGCTGCAACCCGAGCCAGTTACACTCGTGGATATCCGGGTTGAATGCCTCAGCTCTGTACTTGGGCGCATCATGAACGGCGAAGCTGTACCACATCAGGCACCCGAAGCTCCGTCGGATCAGCTCCACTCGCCGTGCCAGCGCTGAGGGTATGTGCTCCCTTCCAATGATGTCAAAACACAGTTGTTCCGGGGACAGACCGCAGACCGCGACGAGTTTCCTGGCCTTGATCTCACTCCCGTCGACCAGGCGAATTCCCTTGGCCTCGCCGTTTTCGATGATGGCCTCCGCGACTTCCGCATGGGTGAAGAACTTGCAGCCGTTCTGTATCAGCACCTGATGGGCGGCGTGAGCGACTTGGTGGGTCCCGCCGCGAGCAAATCCAATGAGCGGGAGCTGTGTTCCTATCAGAAGAGTCATCGCTCCCAGGCCCGGTTCATTCACGTCATATGAGCCCGTGAGTAGAAATCTCAGCACGCATGACTGCAGTTCCTGACTTTCGAAGAATTCCTGGGCAGCTCGCAGAGGGCTTGCCTGGAGTATCAGCCCATCCGGTGCCACTCCGGCGTCCACCAGTTTGGGATACACGGCCATTTGCCTGTCGATCACCTCGGGAGACGCTGCCAATTCCGGAGGAAGGTGTACGTTATCCACCGTCACTCTCTGGAACTCGTCGCTTGCATCCAGATCTTTCAGTCGGAGCCATAGCTCAGCGTCCCTTTCCGAGAAGCGGGCAATTTCTTTGGCCGTGCGCTCCCAGGTGGGGTCGTGTTTGTCGCTGTAGATGGCGAGACAGGTTTCATTGTCTCGGAAAGCGAACCCGTCGCTGCAGAGATGTTGGTCGTACTTGGCTCCATAGTCCCAGAATTCTGGAAAATCGCGGTACAATGGCAGCCAATATATTGGCAGCATGACGTTGGCATGGTCGTTTCCTCGAAATCCCGGGGCTGAAAGCTCTTCGGTGGACAGACAACCACCGATCTCGTGCCTTCTTTCAAAGATGCCAACGGTCATTCCCGCGTACTTGGTCAGGTACATGGCGAGGAACAACCCTTTGGTTCCGCCGCCAACAATGACGGCATCAAAGGATTCATCGGGCATTCGTATTCTCCTTGAGTGGACGGTCAGAAGGTCGTGCGAAAAACCTTGCCACGATCCCCGAGCTGTTCGCAACCGTCCTGGTCTCCGCGAAGGGTTCGGATCTTCTCGGCATGCTCGGG
>JBDHHP010000417.1:0-2329 GCA_039589275.1 Gemmatimonadota bacterium
ATCGAGAGACCTATGGAGATGATCCTCGAACCCTCGGACGTGAGGGCATGGCCTTGGCGGCGCTGGGGCGCGTCGAGGACGTCAACGACCTGCTCGACGAGCTTATCGCCTTTCCCGAGCAACGATACTGGATTCTCAGAATCGCTGAGTACCTGCGCCGTCATGGGCACACCGACGCCGTGCAGACCACGGTGGATCGGGCAATCGAGTGGTATGAGAGCATGACGCCTGAGACCAAGTCACAGTCATCATGGCGCTGGCAGTATGCATGGGCGTTGTACTATGCTGACCGCTGCGATGAGGCGTACGGTGTCGCGAAGCCTCTGTCGGAGGAGTTCCCTGAAAGCCTCTCTGATCGAGGTCTTGTCGGTATCCTCGCTGCTTGCCGGGGGGACCAAGATGAAGCTCTAGAGATGTCGCAGTGGCTGGCCGCATTGGACAGGCCATACCTCAGAGAACGCCACACGTTGTGGCGCTCGGCAATTGCAGCCGCACTCGGCGATGGCGAGAATGCCGTGGCACTCTTCCGACGAGTGGTGCAAGCGCGAGGTCTCCCACGACCATGGCATTTCACGTGGTCGGCCTTCGAGTCCATCCGCGACTATCCACCGTGGCAAGAGTTGATGAGGCCGAAGGGGTAGGGGCAGCGTCGTTGGTCTAGCCATGAGGGACCGGGAGACCGGCCCTTTGTCGTGCACGTACGGTTAAGCACAACGCCCAGTGCGGGGCCGGCACGCTGGAACGCGATGCTCGCTCCGACACCGAGTTTCCCCCGCTGCGGCACGACGCTCACACGCAGCAGCCATCAACGAGCGGTTACCGAGCACTGCTCACGGCACTTCAACCACGTAGAAATCCCCGTCGGAGTCATGGTACACGAGTCGCGTGCCGTCTGGAGAGAATACGATCGGACCGGATCCAGCCGTGTACGCCACGCGGACCCAGGTGCCCCAGCGAGTGTCGGCAACGAACAAGGCTGACCGTCCAACAACGCATTCGAACATTGCAGTAACCCCGAAGCAACGGTGAATCCAGTACGCCACGCGGGTCCCGTCGATCGACCAGGCGTGGTTCCACCAGCCTAGTTGTTCAATGGGCCCCCCTTCTTCGCGCTGGGCAGACCCAACCTGGACCGACTCACCCGTTGTGAAATTGAGCACATGGAACTCCCGTAGGTTCCACTGCTCTAGGAGCACCTCGAGGCCGGATACGCCCCAGTGAAAGAGTCGAGCGTGGGCCAGTTCGGGTAGCGAGACCAACTCGTCCGCTCCGTCGTCAAGCGACAACCGGTGTAGGATTCGAGAGAGAGAGATCCTATCGCGCACCACGTAAAGCAGCTCACTGCCGTCTGGGGAGAACAGGATCGGACCAGCATGGGCGGTTGTCTCCTGATCGAAGTCGGCGTAGTGGGTCTCAGTCCCGCTGGAGAGATCCCGAACGATGAGCGAGTCGCTTGTCACGTACGCCAAGTGCTGGCCGTCCGGTGACACTGCCAGCGCCGCCTCCCAACGCACGCTGCGGAGGGTGCTCGTGCCGCCACCAACGGGGTCGGCCACACGCAGCACATACTCGCGCTCACCCGCTTCGGCGATCACTACCGTGTAATAGAGCGCGTTGCCATCAGGCGCCGCCACGAGCCTGCGCAAATAGGGCTCCAGGAGGCGATACAAGCTCGTGCAGTCGCCGTCGACCACACCCGTACTGCCGGTCGTCGCGTCCACCGTCTTGATGGCGCAGTCCCCCGTCGGCGAAGACGACGTGAATGCGACGAGTTCCGTTCCGGGAACCCACACCAGTTTGATCCACCACCAGGCCAAAGACTCGCTACTGGTCAGCAGGGTGCCACGGGTTTGCGCCGTGTCTACCGGTTCGATGTCGGGTCTCTGGGGATCGCTGCCGCAGGCTGCAACGAGGGCCGGGAGGCCCAGGACCAGGACACGTCTCAGGTGGTGCATCGGTTTCTCCGGCCGACGATGCAATGCGGGCGTCAGTCAACCGTCAAACAGACGGTCGCACGTAGCTGTCGGCAGTCTCCGGTCTCGTCGTCGGGCGGGCGTCTACTGCGGCGTCACACACTGCGGGCGTCTGAAACGGCGTCTACTACGGCGGCGGGGCCACGAAGGCCACCGGCGTTTACTGTCAGTTTAAGGGGCTGGAGGGCGACAGCATAGCTTGTAGCGCGGTACACGGGTGTGCAAGGTAAAGCCAGTCAACGTGTTGAGATTCTGTTGATGTCCCGCTGCTATCGTGGCGCGACACCAACCGGAACCACGACATGCCGATACTGCCTTGGGAACATGCTTGCCCGATGTGCGGGGACATCCTTGAA
>JBDHHP010000418.1:0-4754 GCA_039589275.1 Gemmatimonadota bacterium
CTTCGACAATCTTCCAAAGCAACTCCGGCGTGATGTCTGGTATTCGCTCGACATCCGGCCGTTTCGGGAACACTTCCATCACTCGACGTCTAACGGTATGGTGAATATCCCCCATTGTGTCACTCAGGAACTTTGACACAGCGGCCCGCAGGTGATTCCAGTCTGCCGACGACTCACCCCACGTTTGTTCAAGTGCGACCCAGTCAACGCGGGTGAGGTCCGCAATGGTAGCCGACTCCTTGAGGTCAGACTTCTGCTCAAATCCGACTACGGACAGATCACCCCGTTCCAAACGGTATGGATTTGGAACGGCCACACGCGGGCGTCAAAGGTTCCATGAAATGTGGCGTTGGCCTTCGATAGGCCATCGGCTGCCCTCGCCGTGCCGTTAAGCCGCGCCACGAAGGGTTCATTGTCAGGTGGCCAGAGCAGGAGGCTGCGATGGCTAATGGTGATCTCCTCACCGATAAACTCTTCGATGATGCCTCCAGTCACGTTCCAAGTGTCCAACCCTTCTTGGCCATAGGCGACGCCATGGGCAGTAAATGTACCCTCGTCAAGCACCGTGCTGGTGGTTGCTTCAACGTCCCCTGTCGCGAAACCGACACTAGAGGAAGGGGAGGTCACCGATTGCTGTTGATTGATGGTCACCGTGTAGCATCCCGAGTTGCCCGCAACCGCGAAGGCCGGCGCCACACCGATGTCGGGTGCGGTGGGTTGCTGGTCTGTACAGGCGACAAGTAGGAGTGGCAGTAGAGCGAAGGGTGAGTAACGCATGCGGCACCTCCAATAGGAGTGAATTTGATGGTGCTCGTTGCGTCGGGGTCCAGCGGTCACGTCGTCGGGTGGGCGTCCTACTGTGGCGTCTCGGCGTCTGATACGGCGTCCAGCAACGGCGTCTACAACGGCGGCGGGGCCACGAAGGCCACCGGCACATTCCTACAAATCCAACACTAGGCGAGGACCATGACCTAAGTGTTATCTGGGCGTGATCCCGCTCCGCTGGTCCGCAAGAGACAAAGCCCCGAGCGTCTCAAGGTGCTCAGGGCAGAGCAGTCAAGGTAACAGCGACCATTCCATCTGCGAGGAGTCCACCTAGTACCAGAGCGTCGGTACGATCCTGCTTTGTTTCCAGCGATACGACTGCTGAGAGCGGTGCTGCCCAGGTACCCCAGGCGTGCCAGGTCCCGCCTCCTCCACCACCGCGTGTGCCCGGTACCCTGCCAAAGATGCTGTCTGATGTGACCCAGGGATCGCGTAGGTGTACAGTCTTAATCCGGTCACCGTCTTTCACTTTGACCTTGACCTCAGACTCTTGGGCGACCACCTCTTCCGGGGAGAGTTGGGTCGGCTGAAAGCTCACGTAGCAAGCTGGCAAACATCCCAGAAGAGCAAGTATCACAACAGGTCTGAGCAGGTATCGCATGGTTTCTCTCCGTCTTTGGCTGAGAGGAAAGCTGCGGTCAGTGCGTCAACACGCCGTCAAGCCAGGCCGCTTGGCTCGGCCTTTTCGTTGTTCCCACAGGCTAATCTGGCCGTCTCCAGCCCCAAACCGTAGGTTTGACCAGTCGCCAATCGGGAGCCGTCCCCATGGCCGACCAGTTGGAACGTCTCAAAGTTGCACTAGCCAACCGCTACCAGATCGAGCGAGAGCTTGGGTCTGGTGGCATGGCTACAGTCTATCTCGCCGAGGATCTCAAGCATCATCGTCACGTCGCCATTAAGGTGATGTGCCCAGAGTTGTCAGCCTCGCTGTTCGCCGAACGCTTCCTCCGCGAAATAGAGATCACCGCCAATCTCAATCACCCTCACATACTGCCACTACTCGATTCGGGAGAGGCCGACGGATGGTGCCTGCACTCCCTTCAACAGGTAGAGGCTTGACTGGAAGGAGTCGCCCGGATGGCTCGACCCAAACGAGTCTTCAGCGTTATCCAAGAAGATCTGACCGCCCCCAGGTCCCGATGGGTCAAGAGCTATATGTGGCTCGCGGCTGTCGCCTGGACCGCTGCGGTCTTCGCGTCGCTAACCCTTGCGCTTTCCATGAAGCGTGCCGAGACGTACGAGATGGCAAGGGTCCAGGCGCGCGCCGGATACGTGAAGGATGTCCTGTATCGTCGCTGGAATGCCATGCAGGGCGGAGTGTACGCGCCGCTTACCGATTCAACGCCCGCGAACCCATATCTTGATATCCCAGAACGGGAGATTACGACGCCGTCCGGTAAAACCCTCACCATGCAGAATCCGGCATACATGACCAGGCAAGTTCATGAGCTCGGCGCTGAGCAGACAGGGATTCAGGGCCACATTACCAGTCTCAACCCGATCCGCCCCGAGAATGCCGCCGATTATTGGGAGACAGGCGCCCTGCAAGAGTTTGAGCAAGGCATTGAGGAAGTCAGCTCTGTCGAGATGCTCGATGGCGTTCCCCACATGCGGCTGATGCGTCCCCTGGTCACTGAAGAGGCGTGTCTGCAATGTCATGCGGCTCAGGGGTATCAGGTGGGAGACATTCGCGGCGGCATCAGTGCGTCGGTACCGATGTCACCACTGTGGGCAGTAGCTCGTCCTCAGATGATAATGCTGGGCGTGGGTCACGTCATCTTGTGGGTTCTTGGTCTTGGTGGAATCGTGCTCGGGATGCGGCATATCCGGCATCGGGAACAGATGCAGGAATACCAGTCTGAAATATACACGCTTCGAGGAATCTTCCCGATTTGTAGCTACTGCAAGAAAGTTCGTGAAGACAGCGGGTATTGGCGAGCCGTGGAGGATTACGTCGCGAAACGCTCCGAAGCGGATCTTTCCCACGGGATATGTCCAAAATGCGAAGCGGAACATCTCGGAAACCTCGATTGATATTTGCATCCGTCAATACGATACCTGCCAGCGTGTATGTACCATCGGCAGGCGATCGACGAGGGCGCAAATCCTCTTGGTGGCCACGGGACCTGGCTGCACCGCGAGATCGACTTCGAGACCCTGCGCGACTACCCGCCGTTCCAAGAGTTGATGAGGAGCGTCGTTGGTCTGATCCGAGGGGCCGAGAGACCGGCCCTTTGTCGTGGCGGTACCGAACGCGATATTCTATTTGGCGCTGTCACCGTTCAGCGCCTCCGGTTGCCCCGAGTGGTGAGGGATCGGTTACCTGGACAGGTGTGATCCCCCCCGCTCGGGGTTTTCTCGCATTTGGCCAGTTCGCGCACGGCGACATAACGGCTGCCGCGTGCCAACTCAGCAACCTCTAAACTGCTTGGACCACTGCTCGCCGCTCTCTTCCGCATCCCACTGTTCCCCCGTATGTTCGTCATCAACGCTCCGGTGAGTCTGTAGGTTATGGCCCTAGTTCAGTGCCCAGAGTGCAACACGAACGTATCGGACAAAGCCGACGCATGTCCTAAGTGCGCACATCCCATCAAGAATCCAGGCAGGCGCGACGAGTCACTCAAGACTGTTGGCATTGTCGTCGCCGGCAGTAGTGGTTTTCTCATGTTCGTGGCGATGATCAACTCCGATGAAGCGCTGATGTTCGCCTGGGTCCCGGTAATCCTTGCGGGCTTGGCCATGTACGTCATCGGATGTTTGCACCGCCGCTAACCCTCTTCCTAAACCCTTCCAAGCGGTGACAAACCCCGCTGTTTCTGGCAGCGGCCGCAGCCGATGCTAGAAAACTGAGCTGCGCGAAAACGCAGCCGTACAGGACACTGACGTACCCCCCGGCCTGGGGGGCCGAGCCCTCTGCGAGCACGGTCAAAAAATCCCTAAACTCGTCGGCCTGCGAGGCCGCCAACGTACCAGCGGCTTATCCTTATAGGGCCGCACCAAGAAATCGCTGGGAACGCCGCTTCAGGCAGTATTGGTGCAGACCGTTTCGATACCTCTGGAAGGGGCTGAGAGGCTGTGTGAGCGAAGATCTGTTCGCGTGCTTATACCAGATGGTGTGTAAACAACTGTGCAACTTCAGATGCAGAAAGGGTGCGAAACCCAACTCAGGACTTCGCACCCTCGACCTCGAAACAACCGAGATTACTGCAGGTCTGTGAAACATGCATCCCTACAACAGGCTCCCAAAGCAGGCGCGCTAACCGGACTGCGCTACGCCCCGCAACTCAGGGCCAGAGAAGTTAACTACTCCATGCCCCTACATGTAGTACTACTTCCGTTGCTCTAACCACTCCGCAAACGCTCGGAATGCCCTGCCCCTGTGACTCACCTCGTGTTTCGCTTCTGAACTCGCCTCACCGAACGTGATGCCCAACTCGTCTGACAGAAACAATGGATCATAACCGAATCCACCGGTGCCTTTTGGCCCTTCGAGAATCACCCCCGTACATGTGCCTTCGAAAGTGACCGGAAGTGCCGCAGCGTCGGGTAGATACACCACGCTGCAGCGATAGCGCGCGCGGCGTTGCTCCACGGGTGCTCCAGCCAAGCGACGCAGCAACTCCGCGTTGTTTGCTGCATCTTGGTCGGGCGCTGGCATTGCGAAGCGCTTCGATTTCACACCGGGAGCGCCGCCCAGCGAGAACACCTCGAGACCCGAATCGTCAGCCGCCGTGGGCAACCCTGCTTTCTTCGCGAAGTACTCGACCTTCCTGCGAGCGTTGCCCTCAAACGACCCGGCGTCTTCCAGATTGTCCTCCGTCCGAGTCTCCGCCAGGATCTCGACTATCTCGCGCTGTTTGCCCTTGCTGCGCGTCGCAACCAAGAGCGGAGGCTTCACCATCCCAATACCTGTCGCTGGTGCGCAAACA
>JBDHHP010000419.1:0-2276 GCA_039589275.1 Gemmatimonadota bacterium
GTTTGCCGATGCCAGCAATTGCTCGTTCAGCGGCGGCCGATTCTGGCTTGCCCTCCGCTCCCGCACAGTAGGCCTCCTTGCCGAAGGCACGGAACGCGTCTGCGAGAAAACTCCAAAGGAGGTCAAACGCCGTCGCGTAGCAGGCATCGCAGGGCCAGCACCGGCTGATCGGTTTGGGAGTGGGGCAGCGTTTGTGGACGCACTCAATAATCCGGCGTTTACGTTGGTGACGGCAGCAGGTGCGGCGGCCACTGCTCGCGTTGGCGACCAATGGACTGCCTTGAACAAAACACTCGCCGCACTCCTGTTTGTGTCGATCGCCATCTCGGTTTGGTCGCTCACACGGCATTAGGGAAGTAGTGAGTCTTCCGTGTATGATGTAGGGCTTCCTGATACTGCTCCGATGTTGCTGACGGATTGGACGGTTTCATTATCGGTCTCACGGTCTGGCGACTGAGGGTGAGGCGATCCCAAGGAGGTGGTGATCCGGAGATGAAAGAACGCCGCGAGGTCCGTTGGCTGCTGTTGGCCGGCCTCCTCTTGTCTGGCTGCGGCGAAGATCCCGTAGAGCCCGACTACGAACTCCGGATGGAGAGCGAGCATTTTCTTTTCCTGTCCAACCCCGGCTACGCGACCATGTCGGAGATGGAGCAGGGGCTCGCCATCGCCGAAGAGCTGTATGTCGCCATTTCTGCCATCGTGCCCATCGAGAACAGCAGCCGCGGAGACAGGATCCGGGTCTACCTTGACGGATCCGCACGTTACGGAGATCCGCACTGTGACGACTGGGGTTGGATCCACCTCTTCCGGTATTCGGCGGCCACGGGCGGCTATTTCACGTCGCTGGCTCACGAGCTGACCCATTCCCTCCGCTGGGATTACTGGCAGCGGACATACGCGTGGGATTGGCCCTGGTTCGGCTACTTCGAGGAGGGGTTCGCGGAGTTCGTGGCGATGTCCGTCTACTCGGAGAAGCGGGGCTTCCCCTTCTACGGCTACCCGGAAGATGTGGTGGTGGGACAGTGGCTCGCCCGGGAGGAACACATACCCATGACCGTGCTCCGGGCACGCCACGAGGACCTCAATACGCTCTGCAACACGCAAGCGTATGCGCAGCGGGCATCGTGGTTTCGCTTCGTCGACGAGACCTACGGGAGAAAGGCCGTGCTCGACCTAGCGTACCCGGAAGTCGATCCCACGGCGGAGTGGGTGATAGCCGTGGTGGGGGTGGGTCCCGAGGAGCTGGACGAGCAGTGGGCTGTGTGGCAGCTGGCCCGGTATGCGGCATACCCTGATGCCGACGCAAGGGCGGACGTCTACCGAGACTTCATCCGCGAGTCGTATTTGTGCCGGGCGGGCGTGGACTACTGAAGGGCTGCGTATCCAGAGCCAACGATCTGTGGCCCCGGGGAATCACCGGGAAAGGAGTCACAATTACTGGCCGGAATCGAATTGCTCGGACGAGGGTAGGCTGAGCCGGACTTTCCTCCCGTCATTAGCAGCCTCACCGGCATTCTTTATTCGTCTTGGCCCGCGCCTGCCCAGCGCGTTGACGCCTCACAGGTAAGCAAGGTGGTGATTCGGGCACCTCCCGACACGCGGATTATGATTATGCCGCTTCGGGCGGACTCAACGTGACTCATCGTGACAAATCGGGAAAAGACAAGGCGTTATCGGAGAGTTTCGACAATCCGTTTTCCCACCCTACCCTACCAACCGAACCGTTCCCAGCGAGGCAGGTGACCGGTATGCACTGCCGCCCTCCGCTGTCCAGCGTTGAGATCCCGTTGATGTCCCGATGCTATCGTGGGTCATCTCCAACAAGGGGACGGGATGATTCATATCGACTGTCCGCTATATGGCGGGTCGTACGTTGCGAGCGCGGTGCGTAAGTCGCAGAATTGGGAAACCGAATCGCGGCGGCAGGCAATGGCAAACGAACTGACGGACACCGACAGAGGATTCATGCGAGTCGCACTAGTCGCCCACTTACTGGGCAGTGCCGACAGGGACCTATCGGCTGATGGCGTGGCCCACCTTGTTCAATGGGCTGACGCGTTCTTGTGGGCCAGGAACGAGTATGTTAGGGCGCGCCACAAAGGCGCCGTGGATTTCATGGACCGATTCATCGGCATGGCGATTTCATCGGAATTCGAAGTTCTCCAAAAAGCGGAGGAGTACGTAGCTGATTACGACAAGCGTCACGGCTAGTGCCGGGCCGCTTGGCTCGGCCTTTTCGTTGACAGGACTAGTACCGCATTGAATGATGGGACCAA
>JBDHHP010000420.1:0-2245 GCA_039589275.1 Gemmatimonadota bacterium
CGTCGAAGGTGCAGAGTACGTCTTCTTCCCGGCTGTGTCCGATTTCCTTCTTGAAGCGGACACTCTGATGGGAAACGCAGCGGTCATGCACGTCACTGGCGGGTCCTGGACCATTGGGACCGGCAACTATGACGGCATCAACTACGGACTGTTCTACAGCGATCGCATGATGGAGCGCATCGTGAACAACGTCGTGGCAGAAGTCCGCCGCCTGAACGGTCGCAAGGTTTTGGTCGGTGAATGCGGCCACGCCACGCGCGCCGCCTGGTTCATTCCCACGTTCGCCGGCCCGGACGGTCCGCCGGTCGTGAACTGCATGCAATACGCCCATGAGATGTTACAGTCAGGTCGAATTCCCCTGAAACCAGACCTCATTCAAGAGCGGGTCACATATCACGACCCCTGCAACATCGCTCGCAACGGTCGCATCACCGAGGAGCCGCGCGAGATCCTGGGCGCAATCTGCAAAGACTTCGTCGACATGACTCCCAACCGTACCGAGAACTATTGCTGTGGCGGCGGTGGCGGATTGGTGTCGATTGACGAAATCCGGGCTTTCCGCACCGGCCCTCTTGGGAAGCGTAAGGCGCAACAGATCCGGGAAACCGGCGCGAAGTACCTCGTGTCACCATGCGCCAACTGCAAGAAGCAGCTGAAGGAAGTTTGTGAGGATAACGGCCTGGACGACGTCGAAGTGGTGGGCCTGCACGATCTATTGCTGCAGGTAATCGACTTTGGAGTAGAGAGCGCGGAACAGCCGGAGAGCAATGCCGCTTCGGCTGAACAGGTTCTGTCAGCGTGAGTGAGTCTACGATGTATATCTGGCTTCAATGGCTACGCGGTCCCGTGTTCTGGGCCGCACTGACCTTCATGATAATTGGTTTGGTTCGACACGTCGCTATCACGGCTTGGGACATGCGCCGCGCGGTCCGTCGTGCGGGAGACAAATCCATCCCTTCCCGTCAAGTGATCCAGGCCACGTTGCGGTGGTTGTTGCCGGTCGACCAGCTCGGAAACCGGCTGCTGTTCAGTCTCACGAGCCTAGTCTTCCACGTGTCGATCATCTTGGTGCCGATATTCCTGGCTGGTCACATCACGCTGTGGCAGCGGAGTATCGGACTGTCGTGGCCCGCGCTGCCCAACTGGCTGGGCACCACATTGACTATTGCGGCGGTGATTACCGCGGTCGCGCTGATCGTGCAGCGCCTGGCATCGAGGGACAGTAGGGTACTGAGCCGGTTTCAGGACTACGCGCTTCCGCTCGTAGTCGCACTACCGTTTGCATCCGGCCTGCTCGTAATGCATCCGACGTGGAACCCCCTGCCCCACGATGTCACAATGCTGCTGCACGTGCTAAGCGCAGATGCCCTGCTGTTCCTGATCCCGATCACCAAGCTGAACCACATGGCTCTGCTCCCCAGCACGCAGTTCGTATCCGAGATCGCGTGGCACTTCCCACCGGACGCAGGCAGTAGAGTGGGAGCAGCGCTTGGTAAAGCGAATGAACCAATATGATAGAGTCACCGGCAATTCTGATCGACACCACTCGCTGCGTTGGCTGCGAGAAGTGCGTTGACGCATGCAAAGAGGAAAACGATCTGGGGAATGATCGCCTCTGGCGAGGGCAGCAGGCGTTCGATTCGCTATCCGCCACACGGTACTCGACGGTATTGCGTCTCTCAGACGATCACTTCGTTTTGCAGCAATGCCGTCATTGTCTCGAGCCGGCGTGCGTGAGCGCCTGTCTCGTGGGTGCCATGCAGCAGAGTCCCGAAGGGCCCGTCATTTACGACCCCGACAAATGCATGGGATGCCGCTATTGCCTGCTTGCGTGCCCCTACGGTATCCCCCGTTACGAGTGGGACAATGCAGCCCCTCTCGTGCGTAAGTGCACCATGTGTTACCACAGACAGCAGGAGGGCAAGCAGCCCGCGTGCGTCGAGGCCTGTCCCCAGGATGCCACTATCTTCGGGCGACGGGACGAGCTCCTGGCAGAAGCGCATCGTCGGCTCGCTGCCGAGCCAGACAAGTACATCCAAAAGGTCTGGGGCGAAAACGAAGTGGGTGGTACTTCGGTGCTGTATGTCTCCGATATCGACCTCGGCTTCCTCGGCTGGCAACCAAACATGGCGGACCGGTCACTACCCGACCTCACCTGGCAGTCGCTCAAGAAGGTGCCCGCTGTGATCCTCGGCATGGGAACACTCATGGCGGGAGTCCACTGGGTCATTGACCGCCGCATGAA
>JBDHHP010000421.1:0-2229 GCA_039589275.1 Gemmatimonadota bacterium
GGAGAGCCTGACCGGGCACAACTTCGACGAGCTGGTCCGCGACGCCCGCAGCGAGAGCGTCGGCAATCCCGGCGACTAGCCCGGACTTCTCTTGCGCCAGGCGAAGCCTGGAGAAGGAGGATGCCATGACGTGAGGAGTGGCGGAAACCTTCTTTGGGACCCCGTGGGTACGAGTCCCACCCGGCCAAGGTTGACCCGCCAGCCGGAAGCGAGTGTTGCGTGGTCCGGGGGCGACCCCGGCTGCGAAGCGTACACAGCGAACGTATGAGCCGCGTGGTGGAGCCCCGAAAGCAGGGCATGTCGTGGGGGCCGACACCGTGAGATTGGTGGTAGGCAACACCGAGGCGCCGCGATGGGTCTGGCGTCGAGGCCCCGGCGGGGTCTGAGAGCGTGGCGCGTAGGTGAGGGTCCCCCAGGAACCTGGGAGGCCCGGACGTTTCCTCGGAGGCTTACCCGGCCCCGGGCGTCGGGGGAGAAAAGGCCCGTGCTCGCAGCTGCGGCGCGTAGCGGCTGCGTCGAGCGAAGCCGGACGCGCACCGAGGTACCACGGAGCGGAGGGGAGACCAAGGCGAAGTGGGAAGGACGTGCGGGCGTCGGAGCGACTCATAGTAGCGGCGAAGCCGGGGAACTTGCCCCAGAGGACCCGGCGGAGCGAAGGGGTCGCCGGGGCACGGAAACGTTGGAGGGAAAGACGATGGAGCCACTGAACTCCGGTCCCGTCTCCACGAGACTCCAGCGGATAGCGGCACTGGCGAGGGAGCACCCGGAGTGGGCGTTCCGGAGCGTGTCTCACGTCATCGACATGGATTTCCTGAGGGCAGCGCACGGTCGGGTCCGCAAGGACGGGGCGGTTGGCACGGACGGGCAGACGGCGGCAGAGTACGCAGCGGATCTGGAACAGAATCTGCGAGCGTTGCTCGACCGTTTGAAGTCCGGGACGTACCGAGCGCCCGCGGTACGGCGAGTGCACATCCCCAAAGGGGACGGCCGGAGGGTCCGGCCCATTGGCATCCCGACGTTTGAGGACAAGGTCCTGCAGCGGGCTGTGACGATGGTGCTGGAGTCGATCTACGAGCAGGACTTTCGAGACTGCTCGTACGGTTTTCGGCCCGGTCGCTCGCAGCACCAAGCGCTGAGCACCCTGCGGGATGGAATCATGAAGATGGGCGGGGGATGGGTCCTGGAAGTGGACATCCAGAACTTCTTCGATGTACTGGACCACAAGCACCTACGCAGCTTTCTCGACCAACGGGTGACAGACGGCGTGTTACGCCGTGTGATCCACAAGTGGCTACGGGCGGGCGTGCTGGAGGAAGGGAGCGTGAGGCACCCGGAAGCCGGCACGCCGCAGGGTGGTGTGATTTCGCCGCTGCTGGCCAACGTGTACTTGCATCACGTCCTGGACGAGTGGTTTGAAGAGCAGGTCGCTCCTCGGTTGCCCGGCCAGGCTTTCCTCATCCGCTTCGCGGACGACGCGGTGATGGTGTTTTCACGGCGAGCCGACGCGGAACGGGTGGTGGAGGTACTGCCGA
This sequence comes from Gemmatimonadota bacterium, assembly GCA_039589275.1. Lineage (GTDB taxonomy): Bacteria > Gemmatimonadota > Gemmatimonadetes > Gemmatimonadales > GWC2-71-9. The sequence continues at coordinate 1,533 of JBDHHP010000421.1, forward strand.
AACGACTGGGCAAGTACGGCCTGACGCTGCACCCGGACAAGACGCGGCTGGTGCGATTCCAACCGCCCCGACGGGAAGGCAGCGGCGATGACGACCCACCGAAGCCCGGGACCTTCGACATGCTCGGCTTCACCCACTACTGGGCGAAGTCACGTCGAGGCTACTGGGTGGTCAAGCAGAAGACAGCGGCCCAACGGATGACCCGCTCTCTGAAGCGGATTCGCGCCTGGTGTCGACGGCACCGGCACCTTCCACTCGTTGAGCAGCGGGATGCGTTGGCGCTGAAACTGCAGGGCCATGATGGCTACTATGGGATCACCGGGAACTACCGGGCGGTGGCTCGCTACCACCGCGAGGTCGGTCGCATCTGGCGCAAATGGCTGATGCGGCGGTCGAACTCGGCGCGGCGCAATTGGGATTGGTGGACAGCGCTGGAGCAGCGTCTTCCCCTCCCGCGGCCGCGCGCGGTGCACAGCGTCTACCGATTGTCAGCGAAGACCGTGCCCTGAGGAGCCGGATGCGGGAGAACCGCACGTCCGGATCTGTGGGAGCCCCGGGTGGGTAACTGCCCGGGGCCACCCGGCACCGGGTCCCTACTACGGCCGCGGATCTGCCTGCATCTGCGGGCCGTACTCCCTCCGGGCTCCTCAACATGTCGTCCAGACATGCCCTCGTCGCCCTCCGGTCCGTGCGGCCC
>JBDHHP010000422.1:0-2227 GCA_039589275.1 Gemmatimonadota bacterium
TCGATGGGACGGCCTTGGGCACTCCCTTGTCCAACGAGGAGCAACGAACAGACGATGGCGGTACCTACCGAGCGGTACATGATACCTCCAGCGCTTGGACGGGTATCATTCGTAGCCGTTTCGCACAAATGCAGAGCCCCGGATGTGGTTTGAACCCGCTTCTACCTCGTAAAGAAGGAGAAGCCGAACGTTACGTGGATGTCGAAGCCCGAAGCGAAATCGTCGTTCTCGAACGAATATGAGACACCTCCCTCAAGACGTGACGCCAACCGCTCCAGCATCGGTACTTTCACTCCGATCCCACTCCCCAACGACACCTGTGTTGCAGACTCACGGTCGCTGGTGTCCACGTATAACAGACTACCGAATGGACGGATGTACGCACGAGCACGGGTTGGGTCGGTTTGGAAATCGACCCCGAGCCCACCTACTACGTTGAGCGCCGTAGTAGACGCATCCTCGGTGTCTAGGAATAGCAGGGTCATACGAGGTTCTATCCACACCTGATCGGATGCGTAGAACGCTGCTCGGAGGTAGGCCAACGGGATTGATATACCCGTGGTCTTAACGGTTTCATCCCCGACATCTTCGATGTCGAACTCGATGCCGAGATCAATACCCAGTTCGATGGGGCGGCCTTGAGCATTTCCTTGGCCAGCGAAGACCAGCGAACAGAGGATGGCGATACTCAGTGAGCGGAACATGACACCTCCAGTACGCGGACGGCATATTCGTGGGCTTTCACACAACGGCAGAGCCCCCAAGTGCCGTGAGCCAGCGGAAGAGAGCGGCAGACGGTGCAGAGGTTAGAGAACATCTATCGTCGGAGGCCGACGCCGAATGTCGCTGTGAACAGGTGATTCTCGAACCAGCTGAAATCGATGCTGTGACGCAGGTCGATCGTGAATCTCAGCCGACCGCTATCAAGACCGGCACCGCCACCAAGCACGAAACCAAAGTTCGTTCTCTTGAATTCGTCACAGGGACCCTGGAGATCCGTTGTGATTGCCTCTAGCTGCTCGCCGAACTGAGAAACGTATGCCGTCGTCAACTTCCAGCCACAATCCACTCGCAACGCAACTGATGGTCCAGCGGTCACGCCAAGTGCAAACTTGCTCGCCAGGGGAAGGCCCATGGTGGCCAGGAGTGGAACCTCTAGATATCGGTAGTCTTGGTGAAGAATCTGATCCACGAACGTGGGTTCCCCGGTGTTCGGATCCTGCGTTACAACGGTCCAAGTCACTCTTGCCCCCTTTTCGGAGTACAGCAGTTCGGGTTGCAGACTGAACCAGCGATCCAGTGGGAACGAGATGTACCCCCCACCGGTCATCCCTCTCATGTTGTCGAGCAGGGTTACGCCGATTCGTCCACCTATGATCTGCGCATCCGCCTCAATAGGTGATGTCAACAGCAAGATCAGGGCACTGCCACCGCCCCAACTGATGAACCGCACTGACCGAATCAACAAGCACATGAACCGAAGCGACTTCACAGCCATCGCACACCTCCACTCCAGTTAGGGGCCCGGTGTTGAGATTCAGGGCGGGGCCAACTAGGCCACCGGCGTTCCTCAAACGTCCGGCAATGAGTAGTACGGCGGCGTGAACTGACCGTCACCGGACCGCCCGCACAGACCTGACCGCCGTGGCCCGCTCCGGGCTGTGGATCGCTCAATCGCAACTGCCGCACCTATCTGGACCACAGGGATCGCAAGGAGGATTCTCCAATCCTCCGCTGCCAATGCCGCTCCAATTCCTGCAGCAGCCACTGCCACCGAAGCTGCTATGCTGGGCAGTGGGTCGCCCTGTCGCCGATTTCCTATATGAACACCGCACGCCGCGCCCCACGGCTCCCCTAGGGCGACCCCGGCGAGAAATCCCAACGTGATGAACATGGCTGCTGACAGCTCATCCTTGCCTGTCTCGCTCGACTCCTTGCCAGCCCAATAAGCGCCAATGAAGCCACCTGCCACCGAGCCCGCCACGACACCGACAAAGCCACCTCCAATCGGACGGCCAATGGGTGGTTGGTCTCGATCTACGAAGCCACCCTGATTGAGCGATAGGCGCACCCTCGGTAGCTGCAACTGCGGAAGGGAGTCTCTTCCGAGGAGCTGCGGCACGAAGACGGGACCGACGAGGTGCTTCGATGGCTGTGCTCGGTGCGGTGTTTGGGCAGACAGCCAAGCGGCAGGAAGCAGCAACAGAAGAACCAAGAAAGAAAGGAC
>JBDHHP010000423.1:0-3438 GCA_039589275.1 Gemmatimonadota bacterium
AGAGATCGACATCGCAGCGAAGCTCACTCACCCGCACATCCTTCCCCTCCATGACTGCGGTGATGCCGACGGCTTCCTCTACTACGTCATGCCGCACATCGAGGGTGAGTCTCTGCGGGAGAAGCTGGCTCACGAAGGTGAGCTACCCATTGCAGAAGCTGCCCGAATCCTCAGAGACGTAGTAGACGCTCTATCCGAAGCTCACGACAAGGGCGTAGTCCACCGGGACATCAAGCCGGACAATGTGCTGCTCACCAAGCACCATGCACTGGTGACCGACTTCGGTGTCGCGAAGGCGGTGAGTGAGGCGACAGGGGCTCATAAGCTCACCACCGAAGGAGTAGCACTCGGCACACCGACGTACATGGCACCCGAACAAGCGGCAGCCGATCCCCACATCGATCACAGAGCCGACATCTATGCCGTTGGAGCCGTAGCCTACGAGTTGCTGACCGGCCGGCGCACATGACCGACAGTCCTGAGCCTGTGACGAAGTATCGGGAAGCAGTGCCGCCTGCTCTCGAACAGTTGGTATTGAAGTGCCTTGAAAAGAAGGCCGCCGACCGCTGGCAGAGCGCCGAGGAGTTGTTACCGCAGTTGGAGGCGCTGGCTACGCTGAGTGGGGGTGTTACGCCTACAGGTACGATGCCGGTTGGCGCTGCGAGACGCGGTTGGAAGGTGGCGACAGCGGCTGGTACGATTGCAGCAATCCTCGCCGTCATCTTGGTGGCCACGTTGCTCCCTCGCGGCAGCGGTGTAACGCTCGATCCCGAACGTATCGTCGTCGCTGTGTTCCGCAACGAGACAGGCGATCCGTCGCTCGACCAAGTGGGTAGACAGGCTGGTCACTGGATTACGCAGGGGCTGCAACAGACGGGGATCGTGCAGGTCGTGCCGTGGGAGACGGCGCTTCAGTCATCGCAATACGTTCAGACTGAGGCCGAAGCAGGGCGCGTCCGAGATCGCGTGCGTGCGTTGGCGGAGGAAACGGGAGCGGGGACAGTCATCTCTGGTGCCTACTATCAACGAGGGGATACGATCCAGCACCAACTCGAAGTGACCGATGCAAGTAGCGGAAGTCTACTTACGTCTCTCGATCCTGAGGCCGCGCCGTTTGACTCGCCCGGCCAGGCCATTGAGCCGTTGCGGCAACAGGTGATGGGGTTCCTCGCCATGTACTTGGACGAACGTATCTTCACTCACGCCAGCAGCGTTATGCAGCCACCACGGTTTGAGGCGTACCGAGAGTTCGACCAAGGGCTTGCGATCTACCAGTGGGGTTGGGGTGACGAGAGCGCAATTCCACATTTCAAACGAGCATTCGCGCTCGACACAACCTTCGTGACGCCTCTTATTTACGCGATCCTCCGAACCCTCAGCATCTATCAGTTGGCGCAGGCGGACTCACTCGTAGGCATCCTTGAGCGCTTCAGGCACCGGCTGAGTGACTACGACCGACACTGGCTGGACTACATGAGGGCAAGAGTGGACGGTGACAATCCGGGAGCACTCCGGGCCATTCGTAGAGCGGCGGAACTGGCACCGGGCTCCAAGGCTTGGTACAACCGGGGGTATGTTGCTCTCCACGTCAATCGTCCGCAGGAGGCCGTTGATGCATTCCTGAGTCTAGATCCTCAGCGAGGACCGATGCGCGGCTGGCAGTCCTACTTCACCCACCTCGTCTGGGCTTATTCAGATCTCGGTGAGTACCAGAACGCACTCGACGCGGCACAGCATTATCGAGAGATCTACGGGGATGATCCTAGGACACTCGGACATGAAGGTGTCGCCCTGGCGGGGCTAGGGCGCGTCGAGGAAGTCAGCGCACTGCTCGACGATCTAATCGCCTTGCCCGAACAGGGTCTGAACCAGGGATACTACATGACGGCCATCGCTGTGCAACTGCGCCGTCACGGCCACATCGATGCTGCGCACACTACTGTAGACCGGGCGATACAGTGGTACGAAGCCAAGCCGCCTGAGACAGAATCAAGCGCAACATGGCATAACGACTATGCCGTGGCGTTGTACGTCGCTGACCGCTGGGACGAGGCTCACAGTGTCGCGAAGTCGCTGTCGGAGGAGTTCCCAGAAGACTTGAACTATCGAGGTCTTGTTGGTATCGTCGCTGCTCGTCGCGGAGATCAAGCACAGGCTCTGGCAATCTCCCAGTGGCTTGAGACATTGGATAGGCCCTACCTGAGGGGAAGCCACACGGCGTGGCGATTCCAGATTGCGGGAGCACTCGGCGATGGCGAGAGAGCGGTGGCTCTGTGGAGACAGGCGACGGCAGAGGGATTCCGACACCAAAGACCATGGTACTGGCGTTGGATTGCCTTCGAGTCCCTACGCGACTACCCGCCGTTCCAAGAGTTGATGGAGGCCGAAGGGGTAGGGAGTAGGATTGCAGATTGGGGATGGGTAAGAAAAATCTGTTGATCATTTGCTGTTGCATGCCACCGTTGGGTGTATGCGGATGAAGGCTGTTGCCCACCGTAGGGTTGAAGTCTGATTGGATCCAGCTCGGTGTTGGAGATAGGTACGATAGAACTTCAGATCGCGCAGAAACGCTCGTACGGTCATTTGCATGCGAGCTGTGCCACAATCGGTTTGGGCTAAGCGCTGCAGTTTCTGGATCGTGATATCGAGATGCGTCCCATCGGGAAGGACTAGAGCCTGGCGGATACACCGGTTGAGTTCTTCTCGCACCGGCCCGCCGCGGAGCGCATGAGGTCTCGAGCCGCGTTTGCCGTAGAGCTTGAGGAGTAGATGGAAGTGACAGAGCTGCAACAACCACCCACGCTGGCGGGCCAGACGCCGCATGCCAGGCAGGTTGTCGACCACGATGGCCTGAATGCGATCGCTGGCCGCTTGAGGAATGTGCGCCAGGGCATTTTCCCAGCGTGCGACTCTCTCGCTTCCCGCGAGCAACACAGGATCGAGAAACACGGCGTAGTCGCCCTGACAAGGCTTCAGCGCCATCAGGTACAGCACCCAGGGTTGGCCCTTGAACTGGAACCACAGCCCGTCGGCCAAGAGCACCAGCGGCCCTGGCGGCAGAGGCTGCGGGCTGGGTCGGGCGACAAAGCGCTCGAGCGCCTTCCGAAAGCGATACCGATAGGTGGGCAACGCCACACCAGAGCGCAGTTCCGCGAGCTGGCGAAGCGTGAAACCGTTCACGAAGACGCGGCGGAGAGTCGTAGAAGCGATCCGGTGGAGCGGACGCCCGCGTTTCTTGGGCCGAATCGTCCACGTCCGCTTGCAGCGAACACACTGCCGGCGTCGATGCCCGAAGCGACGAATCCGTGCTCCACAACAAGGGGATTTCGCATGTTTGCTGTGCATGCATGCGAACTACCCCCAGGCTCAACTCTCCCTCAGAGGGGAAATGGGCACTTCTCACCAAAAACATCAACAGAATTTCTTTACCCATCCCCA
>JBDHHP010000424.1:0-3030 GCA_039589275.1 Gemmatimonadota bacterium
TACCACGGCTGGCCGCACCAACCTCAACTCACTGAACCGCCGGATGCGGACCCGCATGTCCGGTGGTGTGGGAGGGGAGCGGTGGCGATCCGCCGCTACCCCCTATCCCGATTGTTCCCTCAGGCCAATCTGGCCGTCTCCAACCTCAAACCGTAGGTTAGACCAGTCGCCAATCGGGGGCCGTTCCCATGGCCGACCAGTTGGACCGTCTCAAAGCAGCATTAGCTGACCGCTACCGGATCGAGCGAGAGCTTGGGTCCGGTGGGATGGCTACGGTCTATCTTGCGGATGACCTGAAGCTCCACCGCAAGGTAGCGTTGAAGGTGTTGAGGCCAGAGCTTGCTGCCGCGCTCGGCCCTGATCGGTTCCTGCAAGAGATCGACATCGCAGCGAAGCTCACTCACCCGCACATCCTTCCACTCCATGACTGCGGTGATGCCGACGGCTTCCTCTACTACGTCATGCCGCACATCGACGGCGAGTCCCTGCGTGACAAGCTGGCTCATGAAGGCGAGCTACCCATTGCGGAGGCTGTTCGCATCCTGCGCGACGTAGTCGATGCACTGTCTGACGCCCACGAGCACGGCGTAGTCCACCGCGACATCAAACCAGACAACATACTCCTCACCAAGCACCACGCTTTGGTCACAGACTTTGGAGTAGCCAAGGCCGTGAGTGAGGCCACGGGTGCTCAGAAGCTGACGACTGAGGGTGTGGCACTCGGCACTCCAGCCTACATGTCGCCTGAGCAGGCGGCTGCTGACAAACACATAGACCACCGGGCAGACATCTACGCTGTAGGCGCCGTTGCGTATGAGTTGCTGACAGGAAGACCACCGTTCACTGGCACCACACAGCAGGAAATACTCGCAGCACACGTGACTCAGGCCGTGGAGCCGGTAACGAAGTATCGGGACACCGTACCGCCTGCGTTGGCGGAGTTGATAATGCGGTGTTTGTTGCCGCAACTAGAAGCGTTGGTTACGCCGAGTGGAGGAACGACGCCGATAGGGACGATGCCCGTTGGGGTGGTGCAGACACCACGCGCCAAGGGCCGCGTTGGGTTGTGGCTCACGCTCGGGGCACTTCTTGCTTTGGTGGTCGGATGGTGGTTGGTGGCAGGCGGAGGCAGAACGGACCAAGAAACCCCGAGTGGACCGATACCGATTGCCGTCTTGGTGTTCGAGAACCGTGGTGTGGGTGAAGGCACTGAGTACCTCGGCGAAGGGATCGCCGAAGACGTCAACACACAACTCGCGAAGATCAGTGGGTTCGAGGTGAAGGCTCACGCCTCGGCAAGGCAGTTGACCCATGGCGAACTGACCTACGGTGAGATTGCAGATCGGTTGGGCGCGGATTTCTTGATGCACGGTAGCTTCCGCCACGTCGGTGACAGCGTGCGTATCACAGTCCAGTTGATCGATCCTGAGACAGAGAGCGTTCGCTGGGCAGACGACTACACCCGTGCCTACACGGCAGCGAACATGTTTGCCATAACGAGGGTTGTTGCCGAGCGAGTTGCATCCGACCTGCAGTTGGCATTATCCGCGCAAGAGCAGGAGCGGCTTGCAGTTGTCGCAACGGAGCATACGGAAGCGTACCGGCTCTACGTGCAGGGTCGTTTCTTCTGGAATCAACGTGGCGAGGGACTCCAACGAGGGTTGGAGTACTTTGAGCGGGCTGTTGCCATCGATTCTCTATATGCACCCGCATACGCTGGTATTGCGGACGCGTACAGCCAAATTGGTTTCTACGGTATACGCCGTCCTTCCGAAGTTTTGCCGCTGGCCAAGGCGGCCGCGCTGCGGGCCCTCGCGCTCGACAGCAGTCTCGCTGAGGCGCACACCGCACTGGGTTGGGTGAAGATGGCCTACGATCTGGACATGCCTGCTGCCGAGACCCATTTCCGCCGCGCTGTAGAACTCAGCCCGAGCTACGGTCAGGGCCACTACAGGTTAGCCCAATACCTGTACTACGTAGCGTTTCGCGATGACGAAGCGTTGGCTGTGGCCCGTCGCGCAGTGGCACTCGATCCGCTGTCGCACCACGCCTCTTATGTACTGGCGAATGTCCTCGCAGGAATTGGGGAACACGCAGAGGCGATCACTCACACTCGCAGAGCAATCGACCTAGAGCCGGCTTTTTTCATGAACTACGAAACTCTCGCAGGTGTTTATCAGGCGCAAGCGAGGTACGCTGAGGCTCTGGCCGTACTCGATACGGCGTTAGCGTTGGGTGGACGGAATCCCTTGATTCTTCCACGATACGGGTCAGTGTTGCTGGCAACCGGCGACACTACGGGTGCGGTTGCCATCTACGATGAGCTGGTCGCACGCCAGAACGAGGAGTACATCCCTAGCAGTGTCATAGGTTGTATATGTGCTATTCTTGGGAGAGTGGATAAGGCGTTAGAGTGGCTTGAGCAGGCTGTTCAAGAGCGGGATCCTATTTTGTGGCCGGGCCGCACTTGTGAGGAACTTGGACCTTCCGAGATCTTTGACGACCCTCGATGGGACGACTTCTATAGGCGGTTGGGGATGCGGTGACATGCGCTACTGGAACGTGGAGCGCGAACTAGCCGCCGTTCGAATCCCTCCGCGACTACCCGCCGTTCCAAGAGTTGCTGAGGCCGAAGGGGTAGGGGCAGCGTCGTTGGTCTGATCCAAGGGGCCGGGAGACCGGTCCTTTGTTGTGGTGCTCTGGAGTCAGTCAAACCTACACCGAGACATAGCGCCAACCGCTATATCTCATGTGGAGGCGCATGGTGGACGGCTCCTGGGCGCCTCCAGCCCCGAGCGGCATGGGATCTCTTCGCGACTCACAGGATACACTCCTCGTGAATCGAGTCCCTCGCTCGGGGCACCATTCAGAAACGGCCTTTCAACGATCTACGCCGACCGACCATCTAAACATGAGAGGGACTGCGCATTCCCGGCCCCGAGCGGCACGGATCTCCTCGCGCACGACAGGTTTGAGCACCTCCTCGCGAATCGAGTTCCTCCGCTCGGGGTTCTCGCGTCTTGCCGTTGG
>JBDHHP010000425.1:0-2209 GCA_039589275.1 Gemmatimonadota bacterium
GTCTCCCGCTGCAACCCGTGTTTCTCCATGAGTCTGTACAGCGTCGTTCTGTCCACCCCAGCGAGGCGCGCCGCCTTGGACATATTACCGGCAGCCCGGTTCACCAGCGCCGTGAGGTAGCGCCGCTCGAACTCGGCCAGGATCCGGTCGCGAGCAACATGATAGGGCTCACCGTCCGCCAGTGCACCGAACGGGGCTCCGCTCTCGACGACGGCGGGCTCGTCGGCTCCCATGAACGGGAGCTCGGCGGCCTGGACCGAAGATCCCGGCTCAGCGATTACCACCAGGTGCTCTATGAGATTCTGAAGTTCCCGCACGTTGCCGGGCCACGGATGGCTACACAGGGTCTGCATCGCGGCGTCCGACAACGTGGGGCGCGCCTGCCCAGAATCCCGGTGGCGACCCCAATAGTACCGCAGAAAGTGGTTCGCCAACAGGGGGATGTCCTCCCTGCGGGTCCGCAGTGGTGGCACTGTAATCGGTACCACGTGGAGCCTGTAGAACAGATCCTCCCTTAGAATCCCAGCCCGCGTGGCCTCTTGCGGATCCCGGTTGGTGATGGCGACGAACCGCACGTTCACGACCGCGTCCACCTTCTCGCTTCCCACGCGGCGCACCACGCCGTCCTGGATCACTCGTAACAGCTTGGCCTGGATGGGCTTGGACATCTCGGTCACTTCGTCCAGGAACATCGTCCCGCCGTTGGCGGTCTCCAGCAGCCCTGGCTTGTCCCGTACGGCGTCCGTGAATGCACCCTTGCGGTGGCCGAACATCTCGGACTCGAGGAGCGTCTCGGGGAGCGCCGCACAGTTGATGGCCACCATGGGACGGCTGCTGCGTCGGCTGTGGTAGTGGATGAACTGGGCGATCAGCTCCTTACCGGTGCCGCTCTCGCCCGTGAGGAATACCGATGCGTCCGTGCGGGCCACTTGACGGGCTTGCTCGATCACCCGGCGGAAGGTCGGGGCCATCCCCAGGACCGTCACCTTCTCGCTGTTGCCGTGCTCCTTGGCGACGGCGTCGGCCTGCTCCTGGGACTCCCGGGCAATGAGTACCGTGTGCGCGGCACGGCCGATGAGGATCTGGAGCTGGGTGGCCGAGAACGGCTTGGTGAGGTAGTCCCACGCCCCCGCCCGCAGCATCTCGATGCTGGAGGCGACTGACGGGTTGCCGGTCATCACGATAGCGATGGTATCGGGATTCCGCTGGAGGCAGGCCGGTAGCAGCTTGGAGCCGGGGACATCGGCCATGTACTGGTCGATGAGGATGATGTCGAAGGGTCTGCGGGAAACGACCTCGAGGGCCTCATTCCCCTTGCCGCATACCTCGACCGGGTAGCCTTCGCTCTCGAGAAAGGTCCGGCAGCTCTCCCGCAGGGTGCGCTCGTCGTCGATGATGAGGATCCTGAGGCTGCGCTTGGTGTCGCTGTCGATGTCCACGAGCCCAGGGACGCTCCCTTCGTGGATTCCGTCTGCTGCGCTCGCGGGTTGAGAAGTGGGCATAAGCCTTCTCCGTCGTGGCTCGGTGCTGATCCCGTGCCGCACGCCCCGCCAAGGCTGCGTGCAGCGGGCAATGTCGGCATGGGTTGCAGAGGCCGGGCCACCGCCGGATATGCCAGGCAAGTCACCGGGGGACCATGAGTTGCCGCCTCCGCCGCGTGTCGAGATTCGATTGTTGTAGCACGAATGCAACAGTTCCGCAAGGGTAGGCTGCTTGTGTTGTAGGGCTGCAACGGTCCCGTCATTATCTGTCCTTGGAATCGCTTGGCGTGGCCGCGAACCCGGCCGCAGGATACTGGACCCACCGGGCTTTCGCCCACACCTACCCGGTATCACTATTGCAACAGTGGGGATGGACCTTACCCATGTGCGGCCCGAGCCGGCCCGTGGATTACCGAATGAACCAGACCAACGAAGGCCCGCATGTCTGAGCGCTTGCCGGTTGTCCCGCATCAGTCGGGGCCGCTTCCGGAATCCGGTGACGGGTCACGGTCGGTCGCCAGTTGGCAGGATCTGAGAGCCCGCCGCACGCCCGAGGAGACTGGCACCGATTGGCGGCGCTACATCGCGGCAGCCCTCCGTTACAAATGGTTGATCCTGCTGGCCACGCTCTTGGGTACGGCGGGCGGGTACGGCGCTGCCCGCATGGTCAAGCCGGAGTACCAGGCGGAAGCGACCCTGTGGATCGAGACCCCGGGCCGAGAGAGCGC
>JBDHHP010000426.1:0-4141 GCA_039589275.1 Gemmatimonadota bacterium
GTGCGGCATGACGTAGTAGAGGAAGCCGTCGGCATCACCGCAGTCATGGAGGGGAAGGATGTGCGGGTGAGTGAGCTTCGCTGCGATGTCGATCTCTTGTACGAAGCGATCAGGTCCAAGGGCTGCGGCAAGTTCGGGACGTAGGACCTTCACTGCCACCTTGCGGTGAAGCTTCAGGTCATCCGCAAGATAGACCGTTGCCATCCCACCGGAGCCAAGCTCTCGCTCGATCCGGTAGCGGTCGGCTAGTGCAGCTTTCAAGCGTTCCAACACGTCGGCCACAGGGACGGCTCCCGATTGGCGACTGGACTAAGGTAGGGTTTAGGGATGGAGAGGGCCAGATTGGCCTATGGGAACGACAGAAAAGGCCGAGCCAAACGGCCCGGCCTAGGGTCAACAAGGAAGAGCGTCGCTGCCTAGGGAGTGGGATTAATGATGTCGCCCTTGGGCTTTGGGTTAGGGGTCACCACGGGACTAGGATTCACGATGCTTGGATCGACAATGACGATAACATCTCTTCCACCCGCAATGTCATCCAAGTCGTCTTCCGCAAGCTCACTCAGATCGAATCCGTGTTTCGCAGCGAACGTGGTGAACTCCGTTCGTAGAGCGGCGTCCGTGGCCACTTTCTGTAGAAACTGGCCGAGCGCATCGGTGCTCATGTGGTCCCTCCGAGTCTCCAGGAAGGCTCACCATTCAACGCGGTACAAGCACTGTCAATGAAGCTGAACGGGGTTACACGAAAAGGCCGAGCCAAGCGGCCCGCTGTTAGCGTTGACACTCTCCTGACGGCTCCCAGCCATCTTGACGGCGTACCCAGTGCCAGGAGGCAGCCATGCGAGTCGCCATTATGCTGCTGATTCCTACTCTCCTTGTCCTGCCAGCCGATGTGACAGCCCAGGTACCACTCCGGCCTGGAGAGCGTGTGCGACTTACCGTACCAGCACTCTGCATGCGGAAGCATGTGGTGAGATTCGTCAGACAGAACCGCGACACGCTGACTGTGCAGGCGGATTCAATGTTGACTCTCCCCTTCGCCATGGTGACCCGGTTGGATGTGAGGCGTGATCGCAGCAAGGTTCCCGTGATTGCTGGCGTGGGCGTGGGAGTGGTCTTAGGTGCAGTTGTTGGTCATGCTGTCGCGGATACTGGGAATTGTCCTGGAGGCATAGTGGACTTCTGCCCTGCGGAACAGACGGCGGGAGCTATTGTCGGAGGAGCCATCATCGGCGGATTAGCGGGCGGACTATTGGGACTGGCGATCCCCGTATCCAGCTGGAGAGAGGTCCCTCTCGATCGCTTGCGTGTGCAACCAGTAGCTACGCTCGACGGTCGCCTCGGCCTCGCGGTGTCGGTGAACTTCTGACAAGGAGATCGGCCAAGCAGCCCACTCACCTTGCAGACCCGCGTACCGCGCTGCACGCTATACTGTCGCCCTCACTGAACTGACAGTAAACGCCGGTGGCCTTCGTGGCCCCGCCGCCGTACTTGTGACGGTCGACCGCGCGGCGGCACTTCACGCCGATCTTGAATCGCGCACAGCTGCCGAAGATCCGACCCTACGATCTCCGCCACACATGCGCCACCCACCTGCTGGCGCTGGGGGTGAATCCCAAAGTGGTAAGTGAGTTGTTAGGACACGCGAGTATCGTACAGACGCTGGATACGTACACCCACGTTCTGCCACCGATGCAGCGGGATGCGGTCACGCGACTCGAAGACCTTTAAGCGGCGCGAAGACGGGGGAGGAGGTCGGTCATACGCTTCCCACACTTCGGCCCAATCCGCAGGGAATATCAGTATGTGGCATATGGACTGCCCGATCCCACGCATCTGGAGTGAAGCGTTTGCACAGTCGCGGCGCCAATGCGGGTCACGTTTACTGGGGCACCTCTACGGTCCACGTCTCCGTCGAGACCCTCCAAATCCCGTCCGCCTGACGCCGCCACACCAGCAGCCACTGCCCGATCTGGCGAGTGACTTCTCCGGTTGCCTTCGACACTCGGCGCTCCGCATATGTCGAGTAAGTGACCGCCAGATCGCCCGACCGCTGGATCACTGGCTCACCGATGTCGTCGAAGATGACGTCCGTTTGTTCCCTTGACCTCACCATGCCCTCGCGGATCTCCGCGAGGCCTCTGATCATCGGGCGCATGGCTGGCAGCCGTACCGCGTCTCCCTCGTAGAACGATGTGGGCCACGTGGAGCGCGTCGAACCGCTGCCTGATCTCCTTCGTGTCAGCTTGTGGCTCACTCGTGGCACACGCAGCGAGTACGAGGCCGATTGTCACGAGGAGCCGCGAAGCCGAGCGTTTGGTCGGTGTAGTCGGTCGCATGGTTACTCCTCCTCAACTCAACGGAATTGCAGGATCCATATATCGGATTCTGTAACCCTACGGGAGAAGTATATCTCGCGTCCGTCGCGAGAGAGCCGGGGTGGACCAATGACGTCTCTTTCAACAGAGAGCACTGTCCGTACCTCCTTGGTGAGAACGTCGACGACGAAGAATCCCTGTCCCCCGGACACGAACAGCAGGCGCCTGCCATCCGGGAACCACACCGGCCACTCCCCGAAATCCGTCAACCGCTCGTAAATACCCGTACGAAATGTGTAGACGATGATGCCCTCGTCGCTGTAGCTAGGCTCACCCGCGACCCGTTCGCCGTCCGGCGACCACGAGTTTACCGTGAAGTCAGCGAATGAGCCATCTGGAGGGGTATGTGCCTGCGGCACTTGCTCATCCCAGGGCGCATTCGGGTCGAAGACGAACATGGTTCGGCGATCTTCCTGATAGCTGTTTCCCGCCATCCGACTGCCGTCGGGAGACCACACAGGCATGCCGACACCCACGGTCGTCAATTGCGTCAGGTCGCTCCCATCGGGGCGAATCTTCCAGACTTCGATTTGCCCGCCGCGGTTCGAGAAGAAAGCAATCCAATCGCCATCGGGAGACCAGCGAGGCACACGGTCAACTGCGGAATCGCCAGTCACGCGCCGGAGACCCCTCCCATCGGTGCCCGCAACGTAGATATGACCTTCGGGTTGTGTGAGCGAGTAGAACACGACCTGCTCACCGTCGGGCGACGGGTCTGGCCCCACCCAGTGGCGTGATCCGGTGGTAACCCAGCTTGGCTCGCCGATCGGCATGGCAGTGGACGGATCTATCGACTGACGCTGGATGTTCACCGTTTTGAGTATGGAACTGTATGCGATGCTCCGTCCATCACCCGAAAAGCTCACGTGTGCTAGGGAGGTCGCCGGTGTCGTGATGGGTTCCGGCGGGCCCAACGTCTCACCGGACTCTTCGTCGATCGCGACGCGCCACAGGTTCATGCTCCCGCCCCGATCGCTGGAGAAGTAGATGTACCTGCCGTCGGGCGACCACGCCGGGCTCCAGTCGGTTGCCACGTCACTCATCACGGCTTTCGGCTCGCCGCCCACAGCTGACACGGTCCAAACGTCCGCCTGAAAACCACCCGTCTGGTCTTGCCGTCCCATGAAGGCAATTCGGTGACCGTGAGGCGACCAGCTCGGCAGCACGGCATCCACGACATCGAGGCGCCGCCGTTCGCCCCGATTCACATCGACCACCCACAATTGGCTCCGGCCTAGTACGTTCTGCGGGTTCACAACGACGTCTTCCGTCGTATACGCTAGCTGCTCTCCGTCCGGTGACCAGGTTGGCCTGAAACCGGCTCGTGTCACACGTCTCACGGCTTCGCCGGTGCGACCCATGACGAAGATCCCACCTCCATCACGACTGGACCAGAACGCGATCTGCTCGCCGTCGGGGGAAAACGCCGGCTGATCGTCGTCCGCCGGAGAGTCGGCTGTCAGGTTGATTGGATTCTGCCCGCCGACACTCTTGAGATAGATATCCCGATTGCCCGATCCGCTGCCTGAGTAGACAATCCACCTCCCATCGGGCGACAAGCTCGGGAACCACTCGATACCGGGCTCGGCGGTTTGCTGGCTGTAGTTCGCTGGAACCAGTTCAGGCCCGGCGCGGCCGTCTCGGCCGAAACTGAGCGCCAAGTACAAGGCGGCACCAACCAGTATGCCGATCACGACGATGGCCGGAACGCGGCGACCCCATGGTCTGGCAGCCTGCACGCCCAGCGAGACCACGGTGGCTTGCGA
>JBDHHP010000427.1:0-2175 GCA_039589275.1 Gemmatimonadota bacterium
GCGCGATCGTGCCACCCTCAATTCTGGCTCGATAGCGGAAGTAGCCAGACGTGCCAATCGCGCTGACCAGGATTGCGAGGATGAGCCATCTGAACATGACCGTGCCGTCTAACGGTCAGCGCATGACCTGCGAGCGCACACCTCGCCAGGCACGCATCTGGGTGAACGTACTCGTATCAACGCCAGGCGTTCAGTCCATCTGCTTCCTCTGAAGCGTACGCGCTCGGCTGGTCCATGCGCGTGTTAGCGTGCGGCCAGCAAACATCGTGCGCATGACCCACCGCACCGTCCGCGCACGCGAACCTCTGTCTGTCATCGTATCAACCTCGGACGAAAGATCTCCATGACGTAAACATCGTCGTCTGACATTCGCTTCGCATAAACGACTCCATCCGCGGCGACATAGCTTGTGCCGAATCGCTCTTGTGCCAGCAAGGATCCAGCAGTGACGTCGACGACGAGGAGCACGGTGTCAAAGACATCAGAGGGATCGATTTCCGTCAGCGTAATCTCCCGGCCCCGCCGCTCTGTCGGGGGTGCCCAATCCGGATCCGGGACAGCGATGCTCACCCACAGCCTGCCGTCGGGATCTTGCCACGCTCCTCGCATGTGAGGGTCGGGAGTGGGTGAGAGAATCCCCTGCGACGTGACCCAGGGCCGGAACCAATCGAGATCAAGCACGATGGTAATCAGGTGCCGGCCACGGACATCCCACAGGGCGATCTCGGGACGATTCACATGACTCGCCCAGAAGGTGCTGTCGGATGCGCGTGAGAGGTACCGTAGTCCTGCGTAGAAGGCGCTGGCCCCACCGGCGTCATAGGATCCAAACGAGTGCAAGAGCTGCCCGTCTTGGTCGAAGACGAAGTAGGGGTTGGCGGAGTCTGTCACGCCTGTTGGCATCGGGGTTACAACCAGTGTACCGGGGAGGGCAACGGCCGACATCACTCGGAACGGGAGGGACTGCAGGCGCACGAAACCCTCGAGGCCAGGTAAGAGGATGGAGTGACGGTTGACCTCAAATACGTGGACGGAGTCACCCGGCCCCACGAAGAGCGGCGTCTCGGAACCGCGTCCGAACTCTCCGGGACCTTGACCGAGTCTGCCGAAGGACCGAATCAGCGCGCCGTCGGCATCGTACATCGCGAGTTCGCCTGGGTTGTACGTTGAAGCGACGTAAAACCTACCTTCGCTGTCGATCGCGAGCGTGGACAGTGGGTGGATCGCAACGTCGTCTTCGAGTCTGCCGAGGGCCGCGATCCATTGCAGATCTATCCGACACGCCCCGCAGGTCACTGTACTAGATACGACGATGCGGTCCTGCGCCTGCACCGGGCCGGCTCGCATAATGCTCAGCAGGATAAAGATCGCCGAAGTTGCCCTCACAAGTGGCCGTGCCGCACGCTAACGGTCAGCGCTTGAGCTGCGGGCGCACTGCCCGCTGTAGCGGAACATCATGGTTCCTCTGCTCGGCAATGATGCCAGGCCTTCCTTGGAACGCAATTCCCTGAGCGCCCGTCAGGCTCCAAGCGCTTGTTAGGCGGTAGCCAACATGCGATCGCAGCCGAACTACCGCTGCGTGATCTCATTCACGAGGACGTGATCCAGCGCAGGCAACGTGACCGAAAACTGTCTCTCCTGTATCGAGACCACGAACGTGTCGGAGTCGAGCCAGCGCTCGACAACGAGCCCGGCGAACTCCCCGCGAATCGCCAACGCCTCGGCGAACACCGCCACATCCATCTGACGCGACCATGCGAGCTTCTTGCCGAAACCTTCCTCTCCAACGGTCACGCGCTCAATGATGACATCGTTGTAGATCTCAGTCGTCGTGACAACAGCACGGTGCAAGTAACCCGCGACGTCTGAATCCGGGGCCCCACTCCACGAAATTGGCCCGGCGCTCAGCTGGGTAATCCAGGGATAGACATCAGTGTCTGGAACATCCGTCAGAGGAACCGAGACGGCCTGAGCCAGGGCTCCACCTGCAACCAGAACGAGCGTCGTAGCGAGAAGCGTGAGAGCACGAAGCATGAGCAACACCAGGACCTCCCGCTGCCACCTAACGTCCCTGCGTTTGAGCTGCCGGCGACCGCCTTCCAGGCGAGTCTATCACCGGCCAGCTACTCGTATCTATCCTGCCACTCATATCAACGCCACCATCCGCGCCGGTCA
>JBDHHP010000428.1:0-2993 GCA_039589275.1 Gemmatimonadota bacterium
TCCCACCCGAGCGGCCTCTATGGCCCCGCGACTGCGGTACTGCACTGTCTCGCCGTAAGTCGTGAAAGGAGCGTTGAAGAGCACGATCTTCCCGGCCGCCTCAGCCGCCCGCTCAGTCAGCTCTTCGAAGCTGCGCACAACCAGCACTTCCGCATTGATCCCATCCCGTCCTGTTCCGACGCTGCCGCCCAAGCCCAACACCGGGAGATTCAGCGCACGGGGCTTGACCAGCGCCGCCGACTCGGCACCCCTGATCCAGTGAGGGACCATCACCGGTTCTCCCCTCACGTTCTCCAGACTGTCCTGCCGCATCTCGCCTAGTATCCAGTCAATTGCCCGCTCGTCGGCCAACCGCTGGTAGGCAGAGCTGTCGCCGACTGCCGCATCGATGATTCGGCCGGCCACGTCACCGTACTGCTCAGCTAGGTCCTCTGACTGACCCAGTGCGGCTGTGCCGCCCGATGCCAGGGCAGCAGCGGTTATCCCCAGAATGCAATAGAGCGAGCGTTGCCCTACGATGTGCATTGGCATCCTCTTTAGCGCAAGAATGTCAGGTGGCGAAAAGGTTCGCTAGATCGAACCGGGTCCCGGTGGGATCGCCCCACGATCGCGGGCATTCGCCAACATACGCTCCATGAAGTCCATCCGTTCGTCCAAGTCTCCCATCTCGGAGCGCAGTCGGTCGATTTCGTCCAGCAGTAGTTCTAGCTTCTCGTTGTCGAGTCGGCTTACGCCAAGACCTTCCCCTTCTTCACCCCAGTTGGCCAGGCGTCTCCCCTCTATGTCCCTGAAACCGCCGGCGAGTACCAGGATCCAGTCGTATAGCCACCAGATGCCCATTCCCCCAAACGTGACCAACTGAAGCAGGCCCGTGCCGATCTTGCCAACGTAGAAGCGGTGTCCACCAAACGGACCGATCACTGTCGCCAGAGCGAGGGCGATACCGCGGGACTTATCGGAGGTGTTCGATTGTGCCATCGTCGGTTCCTGGTCTCTCATTGTCGATCTCATAGAATAGGGGCATAGGCAATCTGGGGCCAGTTCGTTGCGAGAATGAACTAGTTGCTCGGCACCACCTGACCGGCACGTGCTTTTGCATACGCGATGAAGAGCAGGGCGCTGCGAGAGTAGTTCTCGACTCCACCATGCACTCGGTTTGAGCGCAGGTAAGCGTCGTTCAAAGCAGTACCTATGCGAGTTCCGGCTCCCCTGAAGCTCCTCCAGTACTCGCGGGCGTCGTCGATGTCGCGTTGCACTCCCGGCAGTCGCATTCGCACGAGTTCGGACAGTCTCTCGGGGTCTTGCAGCATCAGTCCGATCATCAGTTGGCGCTGTGCAAAAACGAACGCCGAGTAGCGTGCATAGGGGTGTGGAGCATGAGCCGCGGCAATGAAGCCCCAGAAGTTCGCCTCTGCCTCACGGGCAACCCCGCGCTGATGCGCCATCTCGTGCGCCAGCATCTTTGGCACGTCCACTCCAGGAACCCCGGCTCGGAGGTTCGCCTCGCCGGTGTAGGGGAAGTAGTAGCCCGCGACGCCCACCCATTCGTACCAGCGCGTTAGGAGTGGTGTCTTGACTCTGCCATAGAACCTGGAGTGAGCTGGCAAGCCAAGCTCGCGTCTTCCGGCTACCCAGCCGTCCCTCAGCGGACCCTCAATCTGTGTGCGACCCGCGGGAAAAACCGTCGCGACGCCCGCGTCTTCGGAGTTGTGAATCTCTAGATACGATTCGTTGGCTGCCGACACGAGCTGCTCAATCAAGTCACTCAGCTCCTCCAGCGATACAGCGCTTGGCAGCTCCCATGCAAGTCTCTGCTCTAGAGTGGGCCTCGAGTAGTGAAAGCCCCACAACAAGTAGAATAGCGCTACGAGGATCCCGAGATCTTGCCCGATGCGCAGTGCTCCACACGCAATTGCGTTCTTGGCTCGTCGTGTCCGTCGAGCGACGTCTCTCACCGCCATGGTGCCGCCCACTAATTGGCGCACGATGATTGCAAGGACAATCAGCTCGCCCAGTGCAATTGGGACCCAGCCGGTGATCAACGATACGACGAGGGAAAGACTTGGGCCCACGAATGAGCCATAGACCGCCTCGGTTAGGTTCGGCAGGGTGGACAGCAGAGTTGCTAGCAGGTACGAGGAGATGCCGACTGCAAGGAGGCTGATCCGTCGGCGCACGTGCAGCTCGCGGTCCCGCGGCAGTGCGCCGACTTCCAGATCTAGATTCGTTGGTTGCTGTGACACGTCAGGGCCGCGTGCCACGAGGAACTCTCGGCAAGATACGCAGCACCGGCTGCGCCGTGTTCCCCCCTGCATTGTCCCACGAGATCACACCCGTCACTCCAAGGTATCCACTTNNNNTGCGATCGATTCAGGCCGCTCTCTTCAAGCGACTGAGCCAGCAGATGCACCGCATCGTACACGTACGCATCGATCGGTGTGGGGTGATGTCCGTAGCGCGCCTCGTATGTGGCAGTGAGATGGTCGTAATCCGGATTGTCCGTAGTCGAAAATGGCTGAACCTGCAGGATCCTGCCCCCATACAGATTCCTCACTTGATCCAACTCCAGTCCCGGTACCCAGGGTATCAGGAGCGTGACATCGGTCCCTTCCCGGCCCAGATGCCGCGAAAGCGCAAGTACCGCGGGGGGAGCGAGGCGTACTACGATGCCATCCGGATCGAACGACATAGCCCGCTCGAGTACTGCGGCGATATCTGTATGTGCTGGTAGCTGGAGATTGAATGCAGGTGTGAGACGGTGTGCCTGCATGCTCTCCAACCTCTCGGTGGCGAAGACCCGACCGTCATGGTCACTGGATGTGATCACGCCAACCCGGGTCAGGGACTCGGCCAGGATACCATCTCGCGCCAAGACTTCCGCCTGCCGCTCGTCGTCGGGTGGCAAGCGAAACATCCATGGAATGCGTATGTACGTGAGCGTCGGATCGGATGAGATAGGCGATAGCAGTGGCAGCCAGGCCTTTGTGATGACC
>JBDHHP010000429.1:0-3493 GCA_039589275.1 Gemmatimonadota bacterium
CTTCTCATTCCTGTCCCTGAGGCCCGCTTCACGGCGGGCCTCCGGCGTTCCTACCCCTCAGGCTCCACGTCGCGGCCGGGGAGGCGGCGTCCAACGTCACCTCGCCGTTGGAAGGGTCGCGTTTCCCTAGACGGGAGTAGACGGCGATGCCTCATCGCGCTGATCGACACCACGAGTGAGACGGCGCTCCGCAAAGTCGAGCCGCTCGTGCAATTCAGCTGTCTGGGACTCCAACCGATTGCGCAACTCGTCTACTACCCGTCGCATCTCTTCCAACTGCTCCGCAATTCTGGGCAGGTGTCGGCGTTCCTGGCGGAGTTTGAGCCAATAGCCGAAAACACCCGCAGCCGAGAGGATAAAGATGGAGTTCATCACCATGATCACTATGGCCCAATCGTCCATGACCCTGGCCTCCAAGAGCGTGACGACAAAATGATATGCACCCTAGTCCCCCCCCCCGCCTAACGGATTGCGATTCTACTGCGCGATCAGTGTGCTGGGCCAGCCCACGAGCTCCCTCCTCCAATGGGCATCACCCCTCAGGCTCCCGTCGCGGCCGCAGTGCTCTCTACCTCCGCAAGGCCCTCTACTGCCTCGCAATCCAGCCGGCCACCAGAGCCTCAGAGATCTTCCGCTGTTCGTCGGTGACTTCGGAGCCGTTTCTGATCAGTGGTTTGAGTAGAGGGATGAGCACGCTCGCGAGCTTGCCGCATTCCTTGGGGCTGTGGTAGCCCCAGTACTGGCTCACCAGGTTGAAGGTGCGCTGTCCGGGAGTGCCGTATGAGTCGAGGAACATCGCTGGCAGCAGGCGGGCAACCTCGCGATCGCGCTCGGTGACCATGGCCATGATCCGCAAACATACCCTTACCCCGACACCCGGCTAGGACCCTTCTGCTTCTTTCTGATGCGACAAGCGGATCCGGGCAACAGCGCGATCGACCCAGTGATCCAACCCCTCGCGGTGCGCTTCCGGTGGGTCGAACGAAAAGACCTCGCCCTCCTTTCCCCAAGCGATTGAATACGGGGCGAGTGCTGGCCACACGTCTTGATTGAGCTCGCTGTGTGAGCGATCCCTGACGCGCTGGAAGAACTCGTTGAACAGTTCGTCGTCTGTCACCTTGTCCTCATTCCTGTCCCTGAGGCCCACTTCACGGCGGGCCTCCGGCGTTCTGTACTGCTCCTCTCAGCGCATCAGCCAGCTCCGACCCGCTGATGAACGGGAACATGACCTGCGCTTTGACCACGCGCTTCTCGCCCGACGCCGACTCGAACCACGTCCAGGTCTCCAGGTTCTCCTGCTCCTCCCACCGGACGCGCCACGTCTCATGCTCATACCCGATCTCTCCATGACTGGTGAGAAAGAGCTGCCGCAGCCTCTCCTCCGTGAGGTCTTCCACTCCGGACAATTCCTCAGTCGGATGCAGACGTATCGCGTCCAGCGCGAACACGACGTGAGGGTACCCCTCCGCGTCCATCTCGACGAGTACGCGCCACTCTTCGTTTCGCACTGGGTCTGTGAAGGTCCACATGTTTCTCTCTATCGCTTATCGACTACCAGGATTCTCACGTGGCGGGTTCGCTGTCGGGTAACGAACCGCTAGCCACTCCACAGCATCTTCCCGCTTCCGGAACACCTGCAGGTCTACCGGTACGTCCTCCAGGTGAACTTGTGCCGCCCGTGATATGCCGTATGCGACGTCCTGAGCAGCCACAATTGCCGTGCGACCCGGTATCTTCGGCCGATTCCGATGTATGAACGAGGTCACGGACCGTACGTCGAACGACGAGGGAACGCGAGCTCTGGACAAGTCCCACAACATCCGCAGGGAGGCCGCTGCCTCGGCTCCCCTATACAGCGCACTGAGGAGTCGCCGGAGCTCCTCGACTGCCAGGTCGTCAACAGCCTGGACCGTGACCGTTCCGGTGTCCGAATCCACCGTTACCGCAAGCCCCAAGACCGCACCTCTCTTTCCGAGCCGGCACACCCCTACAATGGTGCATCGGCATCGACGTGAGTAGTGCGTTTTTGCGACTTCATATGTCGTTTTTGCGACATTTGTCGGCAAATGCGCGGGACAGGCGATGGAACGGCCCGCGAAGAGCTGTTCGGCGGGGACCGAGGCCTCTTCATAGGCCCAGATCCGGATGGTCCCCGTGAGCCACGCCAGGGCCGCGGCGAGGAAGACTTGCCAACGCCTCATGAGCCCCAAGACACCGAAGTGTCCTGTCGCCAGTCCTGCGACCGCAAGAAAGTAGCCGAGATTGGTGAGCCCGAGACCAGCCGCTTCGAGCCGCGAAACTCCTAATCGGGCGGCCCAGACTGCTACGGCAAACGCACAGAGAAGAGCCACCGCCGAAATCCAGGGCAGGCGTCTCGAGGTCACGGACTTGCTAGCAGCCTCTCTTTTCAAGCAGCTGGGCAGCTCGCTCAAGCTCTCCCGCGATAGACCGGAGTATCGCCTGATCGATTCTCTCTCCCTTGTCGACGCGCACCAGCTCTCCGACAGTCATGGCAAGTGCGCGCCGGACGCAATCGAGCGCGTCGTAGAAGCGGGAATCAGATGCAGCAGGAGCCAGGGACCGCTACTCACTCTTCTCAGTTAGCGCGGGCGAGCCACCCAGCCATTCTATCGTCTCGCCGAGGTCACGAAATACCATCGTCTCCCACGGAAAGACGTCTGCGTACAGCTGGAACATCCTGGCCACACCGAAGTCAGCGTCTCGTGACACCAGGATTGCAGCCCTACCGCCTCCGCGGACACTCCGAAGCTCATGGGAGAACCTGGCCAGTGTTCGGAGGTCCTCAGCTGAGAGGTGGGCGATGGTCGCTTCGCGTACGTCCCACAGGACGGTCATGCCTCGCCGATACGCCGGGTTCTCTAGAGCTGCTCTAAACGCTCCTCTGATCTCGTCCAGGGATAGTTGTCCTTGGGCTGTATGGGTCACGTGTCCCAGTGATTGATCAACCAGGGCCGCCGCCAGCCGCCGCATTAAGGCAAGTCCTCTGTCCTGACTCACTCGAGTACTCTTGTTCGACAAGACAGAAGCACAGCCCTCTCACAGGTCACATTGAGCCTTCAGAGACATAGTGAATATCGCTATGTGTCTATGTGTTCGGAACCGTATTCCTACGGAGATTGAGGCGGGATCGACCGTGCTATGAGTCGCTCTCTAGCCGGCTGACCACAGCACAAGACTGGGTCAGGGAGATCTGCAGGTTCTCAACCCGTTCTCGCTTCTCTATCGACCTGCAAGAACACAAAGGGGCCAACCTTCTCCGTCGTTACTAGGAACGGTACGGTCCTGATGCCGTGAGTTGTCTTCCTCTGCTGGAGGACGGCGATGTTCCTGAGATCCCTTCCGGTAGCGAGCGTTTGCGTCACGGAGTTGCGGATGGCGCAGGCCGCGCAGAATTCCGTCTTGCCACAACCACCCGGTAGATCAGCATGGGCACATTCGATCACGTCACCGCACAGCTGGTCTCGTATCTCGG
>JBDHHP010000430.1:0-3274 GCA_039589275.1 Gemmatimonadota bacterium
AGACGATCCAGCTAGTCGAACGGGTCAGGCAGGAACGCGAGTGGCAACTGGATGCATCGGTACCGACCAACTCCGAGGCTGGCGCGGAGCTGCGGCGCGCGCCTCTGGTCGGCCGCGAAGCGGAACTGACTCAACTCGTAGATATCTGGAACAGCACGGTCGACAATGGCGCAGCGGCTGTGGTGGTAATCGAGGGTGACGAGGGGTACGGGAAAACGAGGCTGGCCGAAGAACTGCTGGCACGCGCGCGCCTCGATGGAGCCACAGTCAGCGCTGTACGCTGTGTCGAGGGGGATTTGGAGCGTTCGCGTAGCGGCATACTGGGACTGGCTCGCGGTGGAATGCTGGAGGGACCTGGCGTGGCAACGGCTGCTCAAGGTGCTCTGCTAGCCTTCGCTCAGGAGATCGCTGAGTGGGCTGACAAGTTCGGCCGACTCCAGGGAGAGCAACAGCCGTTGGAGAACGCATTCGCGGAGGTGGCGCGCGCCCTGGCAGCAGAGCGGCCTGTGGTGCTCCTGGTTGACGACGCGCATTGGTGCGATAGGGAATCGTTGCTCTCTCTGGGCAGCGCACTGCGGGATCTGGAGTCGCTACCGTTGCTCGTGTGCATCACTTCCAGTGCGGCAGCCCCTCGCATCGAGTTGGACGACCTCCGATCGCGCATCGGGAGAGACCTGCGCGGCACCACGGTGAACCTGAACAGACTGGATTCCGCCGCGCTCACGCAACTCGCTCGCTGGGCAGTGCCGCAGTATGAGGAGGACCAGCTCGATCGACTGAGCCGCCGCATTAGGGTCGATTCGGCGGGGTTACCGATACTCGCTGTGGAGCTGCTGCACGCCGTCGCCCTCGGTCTAGACCTCGACGAGACAAGTGGAGTCTGGCCGGAACCCCTGCGAACCCTCACGCAGAGCATGCCGGGTGACTTGCCCGATACCATCGTGGCTGCGATCCGAGTGGGATTCAGACGGCTGAGCAGCGACGGCCAACAGGTGCTGGCCGCGGCGGCGGTTCTGGGAGACCGGGTGGCGCCCACCCGGATCGGGCGCGGCAGCGGCCTAGAGGGTAAGGTACTCGAGTCGGCACTCGACGAGCTAGAGTGGCAGCGCTGGCTCACGGCCGACCCACGAGGGTACTCATTTCTCGCACGAATCGTGCAGGATGTGATCGCGACGGACATGGTGACTGAGGGCCAGAAACTCAGGATCAGGGAGGCTGCGGGAAAAGGGATTTGACCCCGCTTGCTCTTCGGGATACGTTGGCCTGCTCGGTCATCATGATTGGGACCACAGACTGGAGATGTGACCTGATTCAGCTGCTCAGGCGCGCCATTCGGCTCGCCCTCCTCATCAGCGTGGCGTCGGTAACGACCACGTGTTCCGATTCCCTGTTCCCCGGCGGTCAGGCAGTTCAGGCCAGTCTGGATGTGAATGGGCTGCTCGGTGCAGCTCAAAACCTCCCAATCCCAATCGATTCCGTAGTCATCGAGCTACGGCGCGTGAGTGATTCCACCTTGGCGACGCGCGTCGGCATCGACGCGGACTCGATCGACGTCGCGGCCGACGGCACCGTGGCGATCGATGTAGAGGTCACGCTCCTCACCGACCCTGAGGAGTTCTACCTCTACATCGCCGTATTTGGCAATGACGAAGTGTGGTTTGAGGTGAGAGACCGCGTTACCATCGCGGCCGCCGACGTGACGACGGCCGAGTTCGAAGAACCCCTCTACGTCGGCCCCGGCGCAGACGCCACAGAACTCACGATATCCCTGAGTGACACAACGGTCACAGGTGGCGACAGCCTACTGATCACCGGCACGGTATACGAGGGACAGACAGCGGTGGACGGTGCGCCGGTGTGGTTCGAATCCAGCGACCTCGGGCTGGTCCCTGAGCCGACGCAGGTTGGGCTCAACCAGGCCTGGGTGGTAGCGCCTGCAGCAGTAAATGGCAGCGTGGTAATCACCGGAACGGCACTCACACGCGAAAGCTCGCTCAGCACCAGCGGTACGCTAGCGTTCTTCCCGCGACCGGATCGCGTGGTGATCGCATCAGGCGATGGCCAGAACATGAATCCCGGCCAGACGGCGGCCGAGCCATTGGTGGCGCGGGTGCTGGACGCCGCCGGAGATCCCTTCACCCGTGTCGACCCTGCTACCGTAACCAGCGACATCGACGGCTACGCTCAGACCACTCTGACGGCAGGTAGCTCACCGGGTGCCATTCAGGTCACCGCAAGCGGAGATGGGCTCACTTCTGCAACGTTCACAGCCTCGGTATCCGATATCACGGGACCTGCCAACGTCGCGATCAGCGCAGGTGACGGTCAGACTGTTACGGTGAACACGGATGTGCCTGTTGCCCCGGCAGTGCTGGTCACCGACGGGGCCGGCAATCCCGTGGAGGACGTGGAAGTCGTCTTCGCGGTGGAGAGTGGTGATGGCAGCGTGACTGGTGCCAGTCCAACAACCGACGCTACCGGTGTCGCCACCTTGGGCGCCTGGACTCTCGGAACGGCGGCCGGGACCAACACGCTCTCAGCGACCGTGTCCGGGCTCTCGCCGGTAGCTTTCACTGCGACTGGCTCGCCGGACGCGCCTGACGCACTTGTGATCGTGTCCGGCAACGGCCAAACCGCGGACGCCGGAACCGTCTTGCCACAGCCGCTCGTGGTTGCCGTGCAGGACCAGTATGCCAACGGCATCCCAGACGTCACGGTCGACTGGGTCGCGCTGAACGGTTCTGTGGATCCCACCACCGCGCAGACCGACGCGTCGGGCCAGGCTCAGACGGTATGGACCCTCGGTGCCAACAGCCAATCGCAGACTGCCAGTGCGACTGCGGCGAGTCTTCAGGGGGCGGTCTTCAGTGCGACGGCCGTGTTCCAGACGCCTTCGATACTGCTGGATCTGACTGCTGCTGACCGAATTCCGGTGGGTGGCAGCGCTGACCTCCAGATCACTCTTACCGCGCCGGCGCCGGTCGGTGGCACTGTCGTGCTAGTGACTTCCGATAATCCGTCCGTCGTCGCCGTGCAATCGCCGCCTGACGTGCTTATAGCAGAAGGCCAGACTACCGGTCAGATCGGGCTCGACGGAGTGAATCCGGGAACCACAACCATCAGAGCCACGGCCGCTGGCTTCAACGATGGTACACTGGTCGTCGAAGCCTCGTCCTTGGTGTTGAGTCTGCCGACGACCCTCAATGTTCCGTTCGGCGGAACCGCATCGATACCGGTACAGATCTCCACGCCAGCCACGGCGGGCGGTGAGGTC
>JBDHHP010000431.1:0-2138 GCA_039589275.1 Gemmatimonadota bacterium
GCAGTACGCGCAGACGCACTCGGAGGCATGGCCTCGTTGCTCCCATGAGTTCCTCATCGTTCTCGAGCAAACCACTGGCCTGAGCCCCTTCCCTCAACAGAGGGCCGTCATCGGCAGGCAACAGACCGTGTACGATTTGCGCGGCGGTGCACCCTATGTCACGACCTCGAGAGCGGATCATCGAACGCATGACGTGAGAAAACAAGAAGGGTCCAGATGAACACGAGCAACCTGCAGCCGGATGCAGCAGAGACGTGCGCATCGATCGAGCAGTTCATTAGAAGCAAAGTGCAGGAGCTGGAGCGGGACGGCGTGGTGGTAGGTCTCAGCGGCGGGATCGACTCGTGTGTTCTGGCTTACCTCGCGTCCAGAGCTGTCGGTCCGGAAAACGTGTTCTGCGTCATGCTGCCCGACAAGCACAGTTCTCCGGTGCACCTGCGGCACGCGAAGCAGGTGGTAGAATGCCTGAAAACCAGGCACCATGTGGAAGACCTGACTCGGAAGCTGAGCACGTTTGGCGCCTACACGATTGTTCCCCGCTACGTCCCGGGGCCGGTGGTCAGATGGCTCTTCCGCGGCTACATGAAGAGAATCGGGGAGTCATCCTTCTCTGCAGGGTTGGTGGGTACGAGAGACCGTCTAGTCGCAAGGGCGAACGCCTTCTACCGGGTCAAGCACCGCATGCGCATGGTGGTTCTCTATTACCACGCGGACGTGCACAATTTCTTGGTTGCCGGTGCGGCGAACAGGACGGAATTCTCGATCGGACTGTTCATCAAGTTTGGGTGTGACAGCGCTGCCGACATCATGCCCATCGGTGGCCTCTACAAAACCCAAGTCAGACAAATCGCGGAATACCTCCACGTCCCAAGGGAGATCATCGAAAAGCCTCCGGCGGCGGACCTAATGCCGGGAGTGACCGACGAGTACGTGATGGGAACCTCATATGACGTGTTGGACTTGGTGCTGGCCGGTTTGGAGAACAATCATCCTCGAGACAATATATTAAGGGAATCCGGGTGTGACCTTAGCTTCGTACAGACGGTCGAAGACTGGATGCTCAAGTCACGGCACAAGAGAGAAGCGCCGTACTTTCCGTAATCCCTTTTGCCGACAGCCTCGTGATCGACTCAGAAGCGCCTTGACTGGACCGGCCGGGACTTTTTCTCGAACCGTGCGCTGAACCCAGCGCGTGGCGCATGCCGGTTGGGCGGGCCGTCTGGTTATCCTTGATTGGCGGACTGTGCAGTGAGCGGCACCACCCCGGTGGCCACGTTACCGTCAACTAGCCCGCCAGCTAGGAGTCCCCTGCCTCCTGAGATCGAGTGCAAAGACAAAGGCCAAGAACAATGGCACTAGAATTCTGATTGCTCCCCATACCAGCAGCAACGCTCCTGCTTCTCCTACATCGATGTCCATGTTTCTGAGTACGGCGAATCCACCGGCCTCCACTATGCCGGTACCTTGCGGAAGAATGGAAACTCTTGCCAGGCAATGGAGCACCACAAAGAAGAGGAACGTACCGGTCGTTGTGGCGCTGATCCCGACGGAAACGAAGCACAGGTACAGTGCTACCCAGTCAAGTGCGAATCCCAGACAAAACACACCGCACAGCATTCCCTTTGTGCTGATACCGAGAGCTCTATTCATTGTTATCAAAGCCGCGGAGATATCACCGATGTGGACCCGCTCGGCCAGTCGGCCCAACGGCTTTGTCTGCGCCGAGTACATTACTAAGAGCAGCAACACCAGAATCCCTGCTGCATAGACAACTGACATCGTGAGCTCGTTCGGTACCACACTAACCAACGCCACGAAAGCCACTAACAAGAGTAGGCTGCTGTGCGTCTTCAAAGTCCGAGTAACGACACTCGCCGCTGCCGTCTCATGGAACTCTAGTCCCAAGCGTGCTTTGCCGTACAGTGATCTGAGGAGGTCGGTTCCCACGTTAAGCGGTGTCAGGGTGCCGACGAGGGAAACCATGCTCACGCCGAGCGCTCCTCGCGCGTTCATGCGTGGCTCGCTTCTCATCAACACGTAAACCCAGGTGGCACTCCGCAACACCGAGCTGGCAACGTAGAGACTTCCTGCAGCGAGCAGTAAGATAAGATCCGCTGCCCGCAGTGCATTCCACGGTC
>JBDHHP010000432.1:0-2710 GCA_039589275.1 Gemmatimonadota bacterium
GCTCCCGTTCCTCCCTAAGCTTGTCTAAGCGTGGCGCATAGATGAACCCGAAGCTCACGGCACCATCGCGCTGCTTCGTGGCGTGATGCATGTGGTGTGCCTGCACGACGCGTCTCAGGTAGCCGCTCTTCGGCAGGTAACGGTGGGGGATACGTCGGTGAACAAGCACATCGTGGAATAGGAAATAGAAGAGTCCATACGCCGTCATGCCGAGGCCGATCCAAAGCAGTGGGTGGTAGACGTTCACTCCGAGGTAGATCAGCACGATTGACGGGATGCCGAAGATGATGGCAAATAGGTCGTTCTTCTCGAAGCGACCCTGGCGCGGAAGGTGATGGGACTCATGCAGCGACCAAAGGAAGCCGTGCATGACATGCTTGTGCGTGAAGTACGCCCCGACTTCCATGCCCGCGAGGGCCCCAGTGAAGAGCAATAGGTTCAGCAGCATTTGCAGCGAGTCAATCTACCGACGGCCAGCGCTATCTCAAAGAGAAATCAGTCGGCGGGTCAGCCGTTGAGCGACGGCTAGGCCCATGATTGCCGAAGCGATGAGCAGTCCCACAGGCACTAGTAGCGCAGCGACGCTCTCATCTCTCCAGAAAATCGACGTATAGGCTTCCAGTGCCCAGGCGTTGGGTGTGACCCAGCCCACTTCTTGCCTGTTGGCGGGTGGTGAAGGCCGTGGTGATTGCCAATGCCAGGGCTGCTGCCGCAGCCGCTGCGGCAGCTGTCGTTGCGGTCCACTGCAGCCAATGGCCGGGCAAGTCAACGCCATGAACCAGCCAGGCAACCATGAAGATGACCCATACCTGCACGAATCCCTGGACTACCAGATACAGGAACTTGCCGTTTACTAAAACGACCGTGCTGCCCGGCCCTGTGACAATGCGTTCGAGAACGCCTGTCTCTCGTTCCTCGAATAGGGTCACAGCCCCGTGGACGGCAGAAAGCAAGAGGAACAGCACTGCAACCGCACCTGCAGAATAGGCAATGTTGTTCAGCCCGGCCGACTGGCCGGCAACGGTCTCTTCTTCGATCAGAGGGTGGCTTCCGGCGGTCGACTGCATCGAGATCCTGGCGTAGGCCCGCTGCACTTGGCCGGTCAGCACGCCCGTCGCTACGCCGCGCGCTGGGTCTGTGACGATCGTGAACGGAACTCGAGATCCTGCTGGGGCACCTTCGATCGATCGACCCGGCGCCCGAATAATGAGTCCGACGTCGGCTCGTCCACGCCGAACCAGACTGCGCACGTCGTCATTCGAGATGACTTCGCTCATCACGTCCAGGTCCGAGCTGTCACGGAGCAGCGCAATGAGGTGATTAGACCACTCACTATCGGCCTCATCAGCTAGGGCTAGACGGGGCCGGAAGTTCTCCCCGCTCGTTGCCGCGAAGATCGAGGCGAAGATCAGGAAGAAAACGGCCGGCACCAGAAAGCTCATTGCGAGAGCACCTTTGTCTCGCAGCAGGCGCAAGAGCATGACGCGGAAGATGGCGCCGCTCACCGGTTAAGGTCCCGACCGGTGAGGTTGAAGAAGACACCGCGCAACCCCGGTTCACGCACACGCACCTCGTCAACGGTCAGCCCGGCTTCTGCCGCCTTGTTTCCCAACTCCGACACAGCGGCGAATCCGCCGCCGAGGCGACCGGTCCACGCGGCACCACCCTCTACCCTTGTGAGACCGTGCTCGGTCAGGAAGGCGACGCCTCTGGAAGCGGGCTCCCTGACGAAGGTCAGTATCAGTTCCTTGTCCTCGCCAAACACGGAGCGAACCAGTTCTTGAGGCTCACCTTCAGCCAGAATGCGTCCTTGGGAGATGATAGCCACTC
This sequence comes from Gemmatimonadota bacterium, assembly GCA_039589275.1. Classification (GTDB taxonomy): domain Bacteria; phylum Gemmatimonadota; class Gemmatimonadetes; order Gemmatimonadales; family GWC2-71-9. The sequence goes on from JBDHHP010000432.1 coordinate 1,831, forward strand.
GATCAGCGAGTTCTTCCGCCTGGTCGAGGTCATGGGTCGTTAGCAGAATCGCGAGTCCGTCACGCCGCAGCTCTCGTAGCAGACTGTGGATTCCTTCTCGCGCCAGCACGTCGACACCCACAGTGGGTTCGTCGAGCAGCAGCAACCGGGGGCGATGCAGCGTACCTGCCGCAATGTTCAAGCGTCGTTGCATGCCTCCAGAGAGGTTAGCGGTAAGGTCATCTGCTCGCTCGGTTAGCTCCATCAACCGCAACGCATGATCAACGACCTCACGAATGCCGGTCGCGGGCACTCCGCTGAGCCGTCCTAGTACCTCCAGATTCTCTTTGGCGGTTAGGTGCTCGTAAAGCGCAACGGACTGTGGTACCAGCCCAAACAGGTTGCGCGTTGTGATGTCTGCGTGCACTTCACGACCGAGAATGCTAACGCTTCCATTATCCGGCCGAAGGCGTCCTGAGATCGAACGAATCAGCGTCGTCTTGCCGGCTCCGTTGTGGCCTAGCAGGGCAAAGATCTCGCCTGAATTGATGGTCAGGTCGACGCTGGCTAGCGCGAGCTTGGAGCCGAACCGTTTGGTCGCACCTACGACCTGCAAGACGGGTTCGGCGGTGAGTGGGGCGGAAGGGCTCAGAGCTCGCTCTTCATGGCAGCAGATGCTCCCGGAATCAGCAACTGCACGAGTCCAACCAGAGATTCACCCCTCGATCCCAGGGGAGTGAGGCTATTCGCGGCAGAGTCGAGTAGATCATTGGCCCAGGCTCGGGCGCGTTCTGAGCCAATCAGCGACACTAGGGTGACCTTCCGATCGTCCTGTTCTACGTTCTTGCCAGCCTCGGTTTCGGTGTGTGATACATCGAGTAGATCGTCGAAGATCTGAAAC
>JBDHHP010000433.1:0-2124 GCA_039589275.1 Gemmatimonadota bacterium
GAGTACAACACCGATTTGTTTGACGCAACCACGATTGCCCGACTCATCGAGCATTTCAAGGTACTGCTTGGCGGGATCGTGGCCGAGCCAGATGCGCGCGTCTCCCAGCTACCACTCTTGAATGACGCTGATCGCAACCAACTACTGGTGGAGTGGAATGACACCACAATCAGCTACCCGCATCATCAGTGCATCCATCAATTGTTTGAAGCTCAGGCGGAACAGACTCCGGACGCAATAGCGGTGGTCTTCGAGGAGGCGCGACTCACGTATGCGCAGCTGAACGCCAAGGCCAACCGGCTTGCGCACTACCTACGCCAGTTGGGCGTGGGTCCGGGGACGCTTGTCGCAATATGCGTTGAGCGATCTTTGGAGATCGTGGTGGGATTGCTGGGCGTTCTCAAGGCTGGAGGAGCGTACTTGCCGTTGGATCCGTCGCACCCGAAGGAGCGCCTGGCCTTCTTGCTGGGCGATGCTGCTGTACCGGTGCTGCTGACGCAAGCGGCGCTCGTGGAGGGTCTGCCCGTCGACGGAGCGCGAGTGGTATGCCTGGATACTGACTGGGAGCAGGTGGCTCGGCAATCCTCCAGTAACCCGGCCGAACCGGCGAGCCCGGACAACCTGGCCTACGTCATGTACACCTCAGGCTCGACCGGCCTGCCCAAGGGGGTAGCGGTGCCGCATCGGGCAGTCGTCAATTTCCTGACGAGTATGCGCCGGGAGCCGGGACTAACGCGCCAAGACGTTCTACTAGCCGTTACGACCGTTTCCTTCGACATCTCTGTCCTGGAGATCTTCCTGCCCCTGTGCGTCGGCGCCCGCGTCGTTGTTGTGGACCGCGACACTGCAGCCGACGGGGCCGGGCTGATGGAGACGATCGCGAGTTCCGGGGCAACGGTGGTGCAGGCGACTCCGGCCACCTGGCGGCTCCTACTGCAGGCCGGCTGGGAGCGTGGTCACCGCCTCAAAGTTCTGTGCGGCGGCGAAGCCCTACCGCGCGACTTGGCAAAAGACCTCGTGGAACGCGTCGGCGCCCTATGGAATCTGTATGGTCCCACGGAAACCACGATCTGGTCGACCTGTTACCGAATGACCGATCCCGATGGTCCTGTTCTCATCGGCCGGCCGATTGCCAACACTCGGGTCTATGTCCTCGATCGGTATCTGCAACCGGTGCCCATCGGGGCTGTAGGAGAACTGCACATCGGTGGCGACGGAGTTGCCCGTGGTTACCTCAACCGACCGGAGTTGACGGCTGAGAGATTCCTGCCCGATCCGTTCAACGACGACCCGGAGGCGCGGCTGTACAAGACAGGCGATCTGGTGCGCTACCGGCCGGATGGCAATCTCGAGTACTTGAGGCGGCTCGACAATCAGGTGAAGGTGCGCGGCTTCCGCATCGAGCTCGAGGAGATCGAATGCGTGTTACGCGAGCATCACTCCGTAAACGATGCCGCGGTGGTTGCACGAGAGTTCGACGTGGGCGACACGAGATTGGTCGGGTACGTAGTCCCCCGATCCGCAGGTGCATTCTCCGGTCAAGACCTACAGCAGCATTTGCGCGCAAAGCTTCCTGAGTACATGATCCCCGCTTTGTGGATTGAACTCGATTCGCTACCGCTAACGGGCAGCGGCAAGGTCGATCGCAAGTCACTGCCACCACCGGAGCAGCCTTGGGCCGAGCAGCGTTCCTCCACGGAGGCAGCTGCGACACCGTTGGAGCACTTTATCGCCGACGTGTGGAGAGACAAGCTCGGGGTGTCGGAGGTCGGGATACACGACAACTTCTTCGACTTGGGGGGGCACTCGCTTCTGGCAATGACCGTGATCTACGCGATCGAGCAGAAAACTGGGCACCGGTTGAGTCCTGCCGACTTAGCGCTGCAGACACTTGGTCAACTCGCGACGGTGTGCGACCAGGCAGCGTCTGGCACGCCGCGAACGACACAGCAGACACCGTTACTGCGGAGGATCGCGGACAGGGTGAGAGCGGTCCTTTCGCGGCCCTGACCTCCACCAAGCGTCAGAAGTCGGCTTCCGCGCGTATCCTTCGCACCAATAGGCGAGTTGCGACGGATCGTTAGTCGGTCACTTGACTCTCCGGACCAAACAAGGAAACATGCC
>JBDHHP010000434.1:0-2119 GCA_039589275.1 Gemmatimonadota bacterium
AGGTCCTAAAACGGAGAGCGTTTCGATCCAAACACATTCCTCCACCAATCCGACCTTCGCGGAGACTCTCCGCGTGATGAGCCCGCCAGGGTTGACTTGGCGGGCTCGGTTTGTGTGCCCAGCATGGGCTTCGACTAGGAGGTGCAAGTCCTCTGGGGACCTGGTCGCGAGGACCCAAGCGAATCGCAAGGGCACCATCGTGAGGTGGTGTCTGAAAGAAGCGGGGAGCGAAACCGTGGGCCGACGAACAGGAACCGGATACGAGGCGACGCCGACCAGGGCGAGCGGGCAGATGACCGCGAAGCTCTTGCGACCAAGGGGTGGCGGCGTAAATCCGGCGGTCGTGCGGGGAAGGTCGAAGCTCTTACCTGGGGAGGTCTCGCTCTGCACCTGAAAGGGTGACGCCGCGTGAGCGACGGAGCGAGAAGTCAGCAGAGGGCATAGTAGGTGGTGGAAACGAGCCGGCCAAGCCGGAAGGTCTCACCCCACTGAAGGCCCGAACGGAAGGGAGAGCGAAACGACTGTGCGTCTCGAAGGCGCCAGGCTCCAGATGTCCGGGCAACCGGAGCTCCCGCTGCGGAGCCGGGGTGAAGCCCCGGGGACGCGGCGAAGCGGGGAGGGGTCTTCGGCGGCGAACGGAAACGCGCGCTCGGGAGCGAGCGGCCTGATGGAAGCGGTGCTTGCGCGTCGCAACCTTCAGACCGCGTTGAAGCGAGTGAGGCAGAACCAGGGGAGTCCCGGCATCGACGGGATGACGGTGGAAGAGTTGCCTGATTATTTACGGGTGCACTGGCCGCGTCTTCGCGAGGCACTGCTTGCGGGGCGCTACCAGCCCAGGCCCGTTCGGCGGGTGACTATTCCCAAGCGAGGCGGCGGGATGCGGGAGCTCGGCATCCCGTGCGTACTCGACCGTTTCATCCAGCAGGCCGTACTTCAGGTCCTGCAACCCCTGCTCGACCCTAGTTTCTCGGAGCACAGCCACGGCTTCCGGCCTGGGCGCAGCGCGCACGATGCGGTGCGCGAGGCACAGCGGTATATCCAGGAAGGACGCCGGTGGGTGGTGGATGTGGACCTGGAGAAGTTTTTCGACCGGGTCAACCACGATGTGCTCATGGGGAGGCTGGCGCGTCGGATGGGGGACAAGCGTGTGCTGGGGCTCATCCGTCGCTATCTCACGGCCGGTATCCTGGCCGATGGGATGGTGATGGCGCGGCACGAGGGGACGCCGCAAGGCGGACCCCTCTCGCCGCTCCTGGCCAATGTGCTCTTGGACGAGGTGGACCGGGTGCTGGAGCGACGCGGGCACGCGTTTGTGCGCTACGCGGATGACTGCAACGTGTACGTGCGGTCCCGGCGTGCGGGCGAGCGTGTGATGCAGCGGTTGAAAAGGCTGTACGCGAAGCTCCGTCTCCGTGTTAATCCGGCCAAGAGCGCCGTGGCGCCGGTTTGGCGACGCACCTTCCTGGGCTTCGGGTTTTGGGTGGCCCCGGGCGGGCAAGTCAGGCGGCGCGTGGCGAAGGAGGCCCTGGGGGCGATGAAGGACCGGGTGCGGGCGATCACGGCCCGCAACGGGGGGCGGAGCATTCCGAACGTCGCGGGAGAGCTACGTGAGTATCTGCTCGGCTGGAAGGCGTATTTCAGGCTGGCAGAGACGCCGGGGGTCTTTCGTGAACTGGACGAGTGGATCCGCCATCGTCTGCGCGCAATTCATCTGAAGCAGTGGAAGCGAGGGACAACCATCTACCGGGAGCTTCGTGCTCGTGGGATGTCCCATCGTGTGGCCGCCAAGGTGGCTGCGGGCGGACGCTGCTGGTGGAAGAACGCGCATCTGGCGATTAACATCGCCCTGCCGAACCGCATCTTCGATAAGCTGGGCGTACCTCGACTTATCGCGTAACCTCAACTTTCTGAACCGCCGGATGCGGACCCGCATGTCCGGTGGTGTGGGAGGGGAACGGCGGGGACAGACCTCGCCGCCCCTATCCCGATTCTATCTTGATCGATCCCGTCACAGAACGGAAATCCCCCACCAGTTATCGTGGAACATCCGGATCACGATGGCGCCGGCAACGCCCACGAGCCCCGGGATCCAGGGGAACTCCCCAAACTTCAGTTTTTG
>JBDHHP010000435.1:0-3826 GCA_039589275.1 Gemmatimonadota bacterium
CAGATTTGTGATGTCCGGGGGGAAGGCCTGTCAGTTCAAGTTGGGCTCTCCCCTGAGCGACACCACCATGCCGTCGACCACATCGAACCCCATGCTGTTCATCAGGCTCCGAAACCGCCGGTCGCGCCACAGGCCTTTCCACGGTTCGTATCGGAGAACCAGGTCGCGCAGGAGTGGGTCCTGTTCCTCGACCGCCCATACACAGAGTAAGCTACAGTCTGGCCGATTGCAGTCAGAAATGGAGCCCGCTGCCCCTTCACTTCAACGCCAACAACCTCTGATGAAGATCCAAAATCAGTGCGCGTTTCCCTCAGTCCAGCAACATCAATGCGTCCCAAGTGTGTGCCTACTTGTAGTTTCACCTTCCGACAGTTCAGAGCATCCTGGGCGAACAACTTGACCCGTGGGTACATCGCCGATTCGTCTGTCACAGTGACCCCCGATTCCCTTATTCGGCGCAAAGATACGAGCGCTGTGGTCGTGCGCCACTCGCGGAGCTCCTTGAGGTGGACCCCGGCTATCTGACCCTGAAGAAGGGGAAGTAGCGAAGGCATCGACCACGATGTCCCACCCGACTCAGCAGTTGGATAGCCCTCCAGGCCTTGGGGCCCCCGGCAGCGGGTCATATACGGATTGCGCGCGCCCTCGAGCTCAAGTTGCGGAGTTTGCTCAGACAAAAAGGCCCAAGAGTTGAAAAAGGGACCCAGAGCTTTCGCCTATCGATTTTTTCGCAATTGCCACACGAAAAGGGCCGGCGAACCGGCCCTCGGATCAGACCAACGACGCTGCCCCTACCCCTTCGGCCTCAGCAACTCTTGGAACGGCGGGTAGTCGCGGAGGGCCCGAAACGGCAGCGCAGGCTAGTTCCCGTACTTCTCTAGCAGCGCCTGAAACCTCGAGTGGGCACGCAGCGGGTCATAGAGCGGATCGATTTCGAGCAAGGGACGCGACATCAGTGACGGGATCGACAACAGGTATTCGATCCGCTCAATGGCACGATCGTACTCACCGACCATGATGTAGATCTCGGCCAGTACGGCCTGTTGGCCCAACTGAATGGCTTCCTCCATCCGACCCGTGCCAGCCGCAGCGATGCCGAGGCGCCCACGCGGTGGGTGCGCCACATGTGCCGTGTCCCCCGTCGCCGCGGTCCGTGCCTCGAGAACCGAGTAGGCCCGCTCGTAGTGAGCACGTCCAACGTCAGGTCGGCCTGTTTGGGACGCGACGGCCGCCTGGAAGAACAACACACCCTCAGCATCGGTGCGGGGAGGCAACCTCAGCCCATTATGGTATTCGGCGGCGAAGACCCTGCCGAGTATCCTCGGAGTCACGCTCCACGCAAGGTCGTACTCGACAGTCCCTTCGGGCGCTTGATGCAGCACGCCCAGCGCTTTCTCCTTGCTACCCTGCCAGAGCAGATAGAGCAGAGCTTTGTGCTGATGTGCCTCCGGAAGGTCGGGAGCTAACGAGACCGCGATGTTCAAATAGCGCTCCGCGTCTCGGTACCGTCGCATCATGAGATACGTCTCTCCGAGACTCTTGACAATGTTTTGATGTCGCGGGTCAAGGTCTGCGGCGGCCTTGAGCTTGGCTGCCGCCTCTTCCCACTCACCCTGTCGCCTGCGAATGTACCCGATGGACTCGATAACATCCGCGTCGTTCGGCCGCTGCCTGCGCACGATGGCGTACTCTTCCAGGGCTTTCTCGTAATCCCGGCGGCCGTAGTAGAGGTAGTCCCCCATGGCACTATGCGCTTCGGGCAGGTCGGCATCGAGTTGGAGCGCCCGGTCTACAGCATCCTTTCCTTCCGCAAGTTGTTCATACTCGTCGTAGACCCAGTGTAGCCAGATCCGTGCGCGGGAAAGTGCGGCGTACGCCAGGCCGAAGTCCGAATCCAGCTCGACGGCGCGTTCATACATCTGCACGGCTAGCCGGGCATCCTCCCCAACCGCATGCCGAAGGTCGTGCGCGTTCCCCAGTAGATAGTACTGGTAGGCCTCGAGGTCGTCGGTCGGCATTGCCGCCAGCCGCTGACGTTCAGTCCCGAGTAGCGTGACGTCCAGCGCCTGAGCGACCTGCTCGGCAATGTCTGCCTGAACGCGGAAGATCTCGCCGGGAACCAGATCGGCCGTGTAACCCTCCGTCCACAGATGGGCGTCGTCAGAAACCCGGATGAGCTGCGGTGTCACCCGTACCTGACCCGATCTATCCGGTGCTCGGTCAGTGCGTATCGTGCCCTCCACCACGTAATCAACGCTCAGTTCTTCACCGATCTGCCGCAGCGTTTTCTCGTGGTTCTTGTACTGAATTGCGCTGGTGCGCGAGATGACGTGGAGCCCGCTGATCTGTGCGATCCGGCTGGTGATCTCCTCCGTGATCCCGTCCGCGAAGTAGTCGTCCGCTGAACTGCCGAGATTGGCGAACGGCAATACAGCGAGCTTGGGCGGTTCGGCTGCTGTCACTGGCTCGGGGGGGCCGACCGTGCGAGAGATTACAGTGTAGGCTCCAATGATTGCGAGGATGGCCACGGCGGCGTAGGCAATCAGGTTTCGTCGCAACTTTTCCCTTACAGCGGCGGCTACGGTGGCTGGTGGCATTTCAACAGGACGTCGCACCGTTGGGGTCGCGGTCAGCGCGTCAGCAAACTGCTCCGCTGTCGCAAAGCGATCTGCTGGAGTCTTGGCGAGAGCCTTCTTAAGAACATCAGCCAGTTCAAGCGGTGCAGCCGTTCTGCGAGCTGTGACAGATGGCGACTCAGTAGTCAGATGCTGGTGTACGATGCTCTCGGCTGTGGGACCAGTGAACGGTGGCTCGCCCGCAAGCATCTCGTACAACACACAGCCCAGCGAGTAGATGTCGCTCCTGCCGTCTAGTTCTCGCTCACCGCTTGCCTGTTCGGGGCTGAGATAGGCAGGAGTACCAATCGCGATGCCGGTCTCCGTGAGTCTCGTCTCTCCGGCCTCCTCGATAGCGCGAGCTACTCCGGATATTCTCGGGCTTGATGTCACGATGAATTACGTTGTGCTCGTGAGCGAAGTTGAGTGCATCAGCAACTTCACTGGCGATCTTGAGAGAATCATCAATCGGAAGCTGCTTCTCACGGCTCAGACGATCCCTGAGCGACTCACCTTCGACGTAGGGCATCACGTAGAACAGGAATCCGTCAGCCTCGCCCGAGTCCAACAACGGTAGTATGTGGGGGTGATTGAGATTGGCGGTGATCTCTATTTCGCGAAGGAATCGCTCAGGGCCAAGCGCAGCGGCGAGTTCGGGACGTAAGACCTTCACTGCCACCTTGCGATGGTGCTTCACGTCCTCGGCCAGGTAGACCGTGGCCATCCCACCGCTACCGAGTTCACGCGCAATGGTGTAGCGGTCAGCTAACGCAGCCTTCAAGCGTTCCAGCACGTCGGCCACAGGGACGGCTCTCGATTGGCGACTAGGCTAACCTATTGCTTGCCACCTGGGAGGGCCAGACTGCGGGGTCACATAGGTTCAGGGTGCTTCTACACCCCTCTGGAGGCAAAAACACAATGCTCTGATTTTCGCTTCTATTACTGAGTCAGTGACTCCTGCGACCTATGCCTGGGGCGAGCACCCCCTTTGGCTTTTTCAGATCTTGGGAACGACCCGCCAGAAATACGCAACACGTTTTCCGAATGCACGACGCCCGGCGCGGGGCCGGGCGGTGAACTGTGGACTCGGCGCTGCAACGCCTGTGTCACATGCTTGGTTCCCGCTCGAACCACTGTTCAAGCACCAATTCCCATCTGCCAGAAGCGTCCCTACGAAAGACCGTAAGGCCTTGGCCATAAGAGGTGATGGA
>JBDHHP010000436.1:0-2110 GCA_039589275.1 Gemmatimonadota bacterium
TCCTGGCCGAACTTCACTCCCCAGCTCGGGATGTATTCCTGTCGCCGGTAGAGCTCGTCTCGTTGGGGGGTCTCGGAAAACGCCTCACTCATACCCATACTCCTTTGCCTTGAGCCTCACGGGCTCTTCATAGATTCCAAGGTCCGACCATTCCACGCGCTCCCTCTCGCGCTTCAGCTTCTTGAGCGGAACGGCTCCGTAATCACTGCCCACACTAGGGCGCTCCGCTTCGATTCCGAATCGACGGCACATCTCGGGCCAGGCCGCGTCGATGTCCTCGATGCGAAACCTGAAGTCAATGTCGTTGCTCTCGATGACATCGTTCCACGCAAGCCAGTAACGAGCCACCCTCTCTATCGGCTTGTCATCCCAGGAGACACCCGTGTGCTTCTCCTGGAAGTGCCAGAACTCGAGGTTGGGCCCGGTCTCGATCGACTCGATGACAGACAGCGGGTGCCTCACCTGATGCCACGTCTCATCAAACTCCAATTCGCTCCTGCGAACCAACCCAGTCCTCATGCGCCAGTGCGACGAGTACCAGTAGTCATCCACGGCGAGATGTCCACAGATGGTCCCGTTCACCTTCAGCCTCTCGTGTCCTATGTCCACACCAGACAGCATGAGACTCTTCGCCAAGGCCCGCGTACCGGACCTCGCGCAGCTCAGAACCAAAATCTTCTTGTCCGTCTTCGACTGCATCTGTACCCCGAGAGCCGGGGGCCTTTCGGCCCCCGGACACCCGTTACGGTCGGATACGCAGGTCAACGATGGCATAGTCACCAGCCGTATCGACGGCGGGCACCATACCAACGGCGCACTGAATCTTGTCATATCCGGTGATCGTCGGAGTTGCGCCAGTCGAGGCAGTCAAGAGAGCAGCCTCCAGGCGGTCGGCCGTATCGCCGGAAGTCGCCGCGATCCCGAGAGCGATCGTGGTGTCATCCACCTCCACCGCACACGGACCCCAGGTCTGAGCCCAAAAGAAATACGTGGTGGTAGCCGCCTCGGTGGTGGTCACGTCCGTGGCCAGCGCGGTGCTTGCCGTCACGCCGATGGGGGCAACCCCAACGGGGAGCTCCTCCTCTGCCGTGGTGGACGTGATAACGCGATCGTTGGGGTTCCGGCAAAGCGTGATCTCGTCGGTTGTGATGGCCGTGCCCACCAGCGGGTCTCGCAGGCGGAACGTGGACTCGGCCCCCGTGACGGAGGCATCTACCGAATCGTGAGACACGATCTTGTAGATGTGGCCGCCCTGCCCGGCGGTCAACTCGAAGGCAACGTAGCCGTCAGCGTACTCATCTTGGATGATGTCACTGGTGTCCACGTCCGTCGAGAGTAGGACCGGATCAGCATTTCCGGCGGACCAGTTGGCAAACGATGCCGTCAGGGCAATCTTGTCATGATTGCCGGAGCGTGACAGGGCGGAGCCGACGAGAAGGCTTCCCACCGTCAGCGCCGTGGCTCCGTTGGACGTGTAGTAGTACACCCGCCCGTCGTGAAGCTGGGCGCGAGTCCCGATGGGGTGATGCCCCTGAGCCCGGGTCTGGTTCGTCGCCGTCACAGAGTACTCGCTGTAGATCGACTGCGGGGACGCTACCCCGTTTGCAAGAATCGGATTGGCCATGATTTCTCCTGCCTTGTTCACCCACGCAGCTAACTGCGCGAGCTGTCTTCCCTGACGCGGCTAGCCGCCAAGGCTTTCCGGGCGGGGGGAGCCGGAACCTCCGACTCCCCCACCCCCAGACTACGCGGTGATCGAAGTGATCTTGTTGAGAGTCGCTCGATCCTCGACCACGAGATTGCCTTTCCACATGATCGGCGTGGTGAACGCCTCCTGGTCCGTCGGAAGACGGGTCTCGGCGCGGTCGAAGTCCGCACCGCCCAGAACCGTGGCATACACCTTGTCCGTGTTCACGAAGTAGGCCGAACCGGAGTCGCAGTACGGATCCGGCATGACCGGGGCCGTCTTGAACGCCAGGTTCTCGAACGAGAGGTTCCCAATGTTGGTGTTGGTGAACCGCTCCTGCGGAGTGATCTGCCCCTCGTAGAAGGAGAAGATCGCGTGAGTCGTCAGGATGACGTTGGGCTTCACTGCGCCTTCCTGGCAGTT
>JBDHHP010000437.1:0-2109 GCA_039589275.1 Gemmatimonadota bacterium
GCTCCGCATCTCGCGGGAACTCACCCTCAGGGCGGGTCAGATCTTTTTCGAAGGCAAGGACGCGCCCGAAGAGCGGACTTGGATCTACGAACACGACGTGAAGGTAAACGAGCTTCAGAGACAGATTCGAAAACAGGTAATTGCCCATCTGTCGCTCAGTGGGAACAACTTGAGCTTGCCGTATTGCCTGCTCCTCATAAGTCTGGTGAAGGACGTGGAACGGATCGGGGACTATGCCAAGAACCTGTCCGAGATCTGCGAGTTCTTTCCGGGTCCGCTCCCGGATGATGACATGGTCGCCGAGCTACGCGAGATCCGCCATGGTGTGGAAACGGCATTCGCGGCCGTAGCCGAGGTGTTCGACGAGTCAGATCACGAGACGGCCTTGGGGCTAATCCATCAGGGACAGGCACTGGCCCGTCGCTGCGATGTTCTTGTGGCAAAGACCGCAACGAGTACATACAACGCGAGTACCGCGGCCGCCGTGGTTTTGGCTACCCGCCACTATAAGCGCATCGGCGGTCACGTGCTCAACATTTTGTCCAGCGTAGTCATGCCGCTGCACAAGGTTGATTACTACGACGAGGACGCAGTTCCAGAACAGTACAAGACAAAGCCTTGAGCCGTCCAGCGCGTCCACACTGGATAGGTAAGTAGTGAGAATGGGTTCCATCGATCGTGGATACGGCCAGCCAATCCTGCTTTCACTTCAGACCGGTGTAGCAGGTCTGATCGCCACAATTGCGCTTCTATGCACGCCGTTCCAGGAACTGCTTGCGCAGCATGGGACGGCCCCCGACTCGACTGCCAGCGACGAAGCTCCACAGGAGGATGGAGCCGCAATCAAGGCACGGTACAACAAGGGTCTGGAGTTACTGACCGCAGACGGGAACAACCGGCTGCATCTGGAGCTGCGGTTTCAGTTCCGCTACTTCCACCCGTTCAACAGAGATCCGGACGAGGCAGATCAAATCACTGCCCCTATCGCCGGAACAGACGTCAGCACCTCGCAGCTCCAGCGAACTCGTCTGAGGCTCGGAGGACACGCTTACCGGCCGTGGCTGGGCTACTACCTGGAGTACGACTGGATCAACTCCAGATTGCTCGACTTTCGAGTGACGCTAAGCAAGATCGACCAAGTGCGGCTCCGCATCGGCCAGTGGAAGCCCGAGTACACGAGAGAGCGGCGCGCGTCGTCTCGCGAGCTGCAGTTCGTCGACCGGTCGCTGGTGAACTACTTCTTCACAATCGACCGGCAGCAGGGCCTCATGGTGTTCGGGCGGCTGGCGGGCGGTTCAGCGGCAGATTCCCGCTACTTCCTCGGTGCGTTCTCCGGCAATGGCGCTCGTGCCGGGAACGACGACACCAACCTCATGTGGATGGGGCGCTATCAGTGGAATTTCCTGGGTCGCGACCTGGAGTACGCAATGAGTGATCTCGATTTCCGGGATAAGCCCGCCGCGAGCTTGGCGGTAGCAGGCGTTGCCAACCGAAGTCGTTGCACTCGCTTTTCCAGTAGCGGGTGTGGTCAGCTGCCCGGATTCGAGGACGGCGAAGCAAGGCAGTATCTGGTTCAACAGGCTCTCGGTGAGTTCGCCCTCAAGTACAGCGGTTTCTCCACGCAGACCGAATATCACTGGAAGCGGATAGAGGACGAACTCAACGACACGGTCACCGAGTTGAAAGGTGGGTACGTTCAGCTAGGGTACTTCCTGCACGCCGCCATACCGAGCTTTCCAAGGCCGCTCGAGCTGGCATGCAGGTACGCCGCTGTGGACCCCAACACCGATCGGTCGAGCGATGCCCTCCGCGAGTACACGTTTGGTGTCAACTGGTTCTTTGCCGGTCACCGGAACAAGATCTCCGCCGACGTCTCCATGTTCACGGCAGAGGACGCCGAGGGATCGCGGGAGCGGATCCGCATTCAATGGGAGGTGTCGTTCTGAAGACGTGCCGAATGACCCTCTTGGAAGCTGACGGACTATGATGAGTGAAGGGCGTGTAGGGAATTTTGTGTGTGAGCCTCCTCATCAGTCAGTGATGTTGAAGCGGTCGCCGAACAGGATGGCGAACTGGCTTCGGGCTTTCGCCCATGATACAGGTGGTCGT
>JBDHHP010000438.1:0-2077 GCA_039589275.1 Gemmatimonadota bacterium
CAGAGGTCCCATATTAGCCGACACGTCGTCCTCGGCGTATGGGGCGATAGTCCCAGTCAGCTGCGTGTTTGCGGATGACACCGTCTCAGTAACAAGCATGGTTCAAATCGGTGGTGCGAACTTGCCCAGACGGCCTCGGAGTATCTCCGCCTGCGCCTCAATATGAGCCAGTAGTCCGATCAACACAGGAAGGGGCAGCTGTACTCTCACAACGGGTTCGACTTGAGGTGGCTTACCTCCTACTCTCGCGAAGTGGAGATCGCGAGGCGACAAGTAGTAGCAGTCAAGTACCGCCTCGATAGAGCCAGCCCTGTATACCCCAAAGAGGTTGCATGACACGGCGCGTGGCATGTTGCCGACAGGTACATCAACGTCCACTGGGGTTATTCCAAACTCGGTTTTCTCAAGGTCTTCCCTTGCGACTGCATAGAACTCTCCCGAGCTACCCCACAAGTGCGCAACGCACGCGTCAATCGCGACGCTGAGCCGCACCACGACATCTGGCTCCCCTTCAGCCGCCTGATAGAACACCAGATCACACGCAGAACCCTGATCCAAGACGGCACACCGGTCCGCATAGCCAGCAATCGGCGGTGCGGGTTGCTCCGACAACGCTATCTGCAGGGGTGGCTGCTTCTTGGTCTTCGACTTCCCCGGCTTGGAAGCGGACATCCGTTTTGTTCGACTGGCTTTCTTGGGCAATGCTCGGGTCTCCCGAATAGTGAAGTGACTACTGAAATCTGTGCGAACCGGCCGTTTTCAGCAACGTCGCCCCACTCCGCAATCGCTTTCCACCGTGGCGCTCGCTCAATCGTCCCAGTACGCGGAATCTCGCCGCAGCTCCGTTGTCATGGGGTCGCCATAACCACCGTCCCGGTAGGTGCGCACCCTCGCCACCCATGCCGACCCACTTCACCAGCTCACGGGCCTAGGCGCAACGTTGCCGCACTCGAACTGGCATTAGCCCGACCACCGTCGCAGCTGGAATGCCACGATAGACCACGCTCAAACGCGTAGCAACCGCGCGGAATCAGCAGACCGCAACGACTGCAAACACGGGACGTAGAGCAGGTCAACATCAGCTGCAAGATGCGGTCGCTCAATGGCCCGGCACCCGCCGGTGCAAAGCCCACCAGTTCGACCGATGCGGATCTTCACGAACCAACCCAGGCCCAAATAGCTTGTCGGACTCGGGCCGCCGCCGCGCATCTTCCCCATCCTTGACCAGCCGCAACCGACGCTGCGGCTGCAGTCCCACTGAGGAGGCGTTGTTGCATGGCTCGATGCTGAGCGCAGGTTTCCCGGTCCCCGAGATAGAATCACCCCACTCGGTAGCTGTCGGACATCCCGAGACGAGTCATCGTGTTGAGAATGCTGCACGCGAGTTGCACCTCCACCTGTTGGCCCGGTAGGGTGCGACTCTTCATGCATCGGCCGATGATCGTCTTGTACCGATAGATCGCGTTCTCGACCATGCTGCGCTTATTGAAGCCCGACCGCTTGTGCCACTCGCGTCTACCGAGTCTGCGGATGGAGCGGATGTTGCGGTTCCTCTCCTTCAGCGCGGCTGAGGGCCTTGGACTCAACTGGGCGTCGCGTCTAGGTGATATGAGCACCCTCACATGCCGTCCTTGGCCCTGCGCTCGGGCCGCCTCGTAGACACCCTCGGTGTCGTATGCACCATCCGCTGAGACGGAGGCCACTCGATTGTCGATCTGCCCGAGCAAGACGGGAACGCGAGTGCAATCATGCGTTCGACGACTGGTCAAATCCGAGACGAGGATCTCGCCAGTGCCTGCGTCGGCCGCACGGTGCAGCTTCCGCCAGGCCCTGTTCTTCGGTGGCTTCAGCAGATTGCCGATGTGAATCCTGAGACCGGTGCTGTCGATGAGCAGGTGGATAGGCCGATGGCCCGCGACCGCACGAGACGGGATCTCACCGAGCGTCTTGAGCCGCCGGGACAGAGTAGTGTGATCCGGAATCGGGATATTCAATTCGAGCTTCTCTACCAGCGATCGCAGGAATCCTTCGGTCTGCCGGAGGGGGAGACGAAAGACCATGCGGATCGTCAGGGCCG
>JBDHHP010000439.1:0-2064 GCA_039589275.1 Gemmatimonadota bacterium
CGCACGTAGTTTCCGCCGAGCCTTATGGCACACGCGAACGAGAAAATACAAGCGCAAAGCAGCCTTGTTCACGGCCGGCGGCGTGCTGGCAGGAGCGGCGGTGATCGGGAGCTTGTCGTTTGCCTTGCGGTCTGAGAAGCCGCTGAGCGACGTGGCGATCTTACCGTTTGCACCGGGACCCGGGATCGAGATGTCCGGTGCAGACAGACTGACGCAACTCACGGCAATACACCTCGGCTCGTTCGCCAGAGTTGCAGACCAACACGACGTTGCGGCTTGGTGGCACGAACACGGACCGCACATTGATTCGATTCCCCGAAGCAGGATTCATGAGCTTGACACGCAGTATCTCGTCCTCGGAGTCGTCGCCGTCGGCGAGGGTGACACCTCGGTCACCGTCGCGATCACAGACCGCCGCGGCCGACAGCACGCGCCCATCATTGAGCGCCTGGGAGCTGGTCGCCGACTCGATGAAATCGGCCACCGAGTTGGCTTCGACATAGCGCAAGTGATCGACCCCAACCGCGCCTCTGAGTACGTCGGGTCACTCGCCCTGATGGACAAGACCGATCGGGCTCTGGCCCTGTTTCTGGACGGGCTCAGGGCCTTCAAGCGCAACGGATTCAAGGCTGCCACGGACTTGTTTGCCATGGCGACGCAAGAGGATCCGCAGTTCTTCCTGGCCGAGTGGTGGTGGTCCAACTCATCCCGTTGGATGGGTTCGGGTGAACCTGCCGACATTGACCTGCGGCATCTGCTCGACACCCACCGGGTGGACCTGCCGGAGTTGGATCGACTCCTCATCGAAGCACAACTTGCCCCATCGCAGCAGGAGAGATACGAGGGCTACAGGCGAGCCATTCAGGAGTACCCACGAAACGGCTACGCCCATTTCCTTTACGCGGAGGAGCTGCAGAGCAAAGGAGCTCACATAGGTGTACCGCTCGAAGAATCGACCCGTCAGCTGGAGATAGCGGCACAAAAGGACCCGAACCTGGGACCCGCGCACCAATCTCTGATCTGGTCATACGTTCGACTCGGCCGGCGCGAGGAGGCTGAGAGCAGCTTCGCTCACTACCGCGAAGTCGAGCCGGCGCCAGACGAAGTGGACATCCCTTCCACGCCACTTTGGGAACTGATGATAGTCGAGCGGTTCTATCCCGGACGGGCGGACTCCGTGCGACGGGCTTTGTTCACGCAACCCGGAATGACGGCGGAGCTGCAGGACCAGGATCGCTTCCGACGCGCGTCGAGTTACGATCTGGCTGCAACACAAGCAGACTTCGGAGAGCTGTTCCTCACGATGGACCCTGGCGCCGACCTGGGTAGGCGTGGCCTTTATCACAAAGGCCGAGCGATGGGCCTGATGGGATTGGGGAGGATTTCCGAGGCGCTGTTCCATTTGGATTCCTCCGCGGTTCTGTTCGGGACACCTTCCGCCGCTATCGCCGCCGCGCAATGGAGGGTGTTGGGACCCATCTTGGGCTTGCCGGGATTCTCGAATGACCAGGTTGCGAAGGGTCGGATCGACTTGGAAGAACTGGTGACCGATAGAACTGTGGGATTGCGCGCGGCGTGGTCGCTTGGCTCCGAGGCTGCACAGCATGGTGACACTTCAGCTACCCGTCGATGGCTCGATTCGCTGCGGACTCACGGTTCGGACACCACTGCACAGCGGCTCGCCCACCTGCTGGAGTCCATGGATGCGGCCTCTCGGGACGACTTCTGGAGCGCATTGAGTCTTTCCGAGCATCTGTTGCCCTACGATTCAGCGGCGAGGGGCGGGGATTCGTTCGCCCGAGCGGTGCTGCACCTGAAGCGGGCCGAGTGGCATGAGATCCTGGGCAATCCCGCAGCAGCAGACACTGCCCGGCTTTGGTACGAGCACTTCGAGTGGTTGGACAACCGGCGACCCGACGCGTTGCAGGCAGCGGAGATCGACTGGGCTTTGTCGACCCACGCACGGTTTCTGCGCGGCTGGGCTGCCGCAAACCGTGGCGACCAAGACACGGCGTGCAGGTATTTGCTTCGCGTACTGGAGCTGTGGGCAGAGGCGGACGCCGC
>JBDHHP010000440.1:0-2001 GCA_039589275.1 Gemmatimonadota bacterium
GGTGAGCCGGTTCTGCATCGACACGTCGGCATACAGCCATTTCAAGCGAGGCGATCACCAGGTCGTCGCGTTGCTCGACACAGCGGAGTGGATCGGTGTGCCTTCCGTGGTGATTGGAGAGCTGTGGTTGGGTTTCCTGCAAGGCGAACGTCTCGACCGCAACGTGAGCGAGCTGAACGAGTTCCTTGCCAGCCCTGTCGTTCACGAGATCGTCATCGATCGCGATGTCGGGCGTGTCTATGCCGAGATCGTCGTGGCGCTTAGAAAGGCGGGGACCCCTCTCTCGACCAATGACATCTGGATTGCGGCCGCTGCGGCCCGCTCCGGAGCCACTGTACTGACGTACGATTCACACTTCGGAAGCATCCAACGGACCGGGTCGGTCGTGCTGATCCCGACCGACGGTTCCTAGAACAGGAAGGCGAGCTCGGCAATTGAGAGGGAATTGAAATGAAGCTTCACGAGATTGGCCTGTTTGCCAAGGATCCCAAGGCGAGCAAAAAGTTCTACCACGACACCCTTGGACTCCGTCTCGATCATGAGGAGGACGGCCTATCCGTCTTCGATGGTGGGTGGCCCGGAGTCGAGATCGGCGCCTGCTCGGGCTATCCTGATCGCGTTCACATATCCTTCATCGTAGACGACGTAGACAAACTGGCCGAGGAGCTTCGTGACAAAGGAATCGAGTTCGCAGGTCCCGCGGACATCCACCTCGGCAAACGTGGCATCATGCTCAGCGATCCCGACGGCCTTCGTGTTCTGATACAGAGCCCCACCGAGGCGTCCCCGGATTGGCTCAAGATGATGGTGAAGTAGAAGGGAGAGAGTCCAATGAGCCGTGAGGAAGGTCTTCGGTTCCTCGTTCTCGCTCTCCTCGTACTCTTCGGCCGGGCCGCGTCGGCGGTCGGGCAGGAGCGTCCAGGCCATCCCGAACTCCGTCCACCGCGTTCGCCAGCACTTTCAAAGTCGGCGAGGGTGTCGGCTGCGAAGCGTGCCACGGTCCCGGGTCGAAATACCTGGATGAGGACGTCATGTCCGACCGCGATGCGTTTCTCACGGCCGGCGGTAGGGTGCCGGACGAGGGAACGTGCAAGAACTGCCACCGAAACCCGGACCAGTTCGATTTCGAGGAGTTGTGGCCCAAGATCGCGCATCCAAGGCCAGCGGAGACCGACAGGCATTGAGGATCGCGCCTCACCTCTCTCTCCCCCCATCCCCATCGTCATCGGCATCGATGGAGATGGGGAGGAACCGTCACAGACTACGGGGGAGGGGCGTGCGCATGAGGGATTTAACACTCCGGGCGCCCCGGTTGTCATATTGTTGTAAGGAAACGTGAACCATCAGACCGATCGTCGGCAGAGCGGCGCTGGAATCCTTAGGATAGCGCCGGCAGTGCCGTTATATTTGGATATGACCTCCAATGGTCGGCCATTTGCCTATGTCGCCGATTCGGTGGAGCGGTGCGGCGCGTAGTTCGCAGTCTGCTGGAAGGACAAGAAACATGAACGGCTGGCACACACGTTCGGCATTATTCGCGAGTCTCGCTCTGGCGGCCGCGTGCTCTACCGTGAAGTACTCTTCGGACTACGATCCGCAGGCGACCTTCACATCCTACAAGACGTACGACTGGATTCTCCCGACCGAGGACGAGCAGGCGGCCTT
Source organism: Gemmatimonadota bacterium (assembly GCA_039589275.1). Classification (GTDB taxonomy): domain Bacteria; phylum Gemmatimonadota; class Gemmatimonadetes; order Gemmatimonadales; family GWC2-71-9. Next base: position 1,666 of record JBDHHP010000440.1, read on the forward strand.
GGAGCGGGCCAATCCGTTCCTCGAGGGACGGCTGCAGCGTGCCGTGGAGAGTCAGCTAGCCGACCGCGGGTTTGTGAAGAGCACGGGTGGCAAGCCGGACGTTCTAGTGTCGGTGTATCCGATCGTGCCGGAGCGCCGCGGGGACACGCGCGGTCGTGCTGCCCCTGGCCGCGCCTACCGAAATCCAGTCAATGTGTCGGTGGGGTTCGGCGTGGCATTCGGCCGGCCGTACAGATATGGATGGGGCTACCCGGGTTTCGGCCACCCTTACCCCTACTATGGTTTCAGGTATCCCCACTTCGGCTACCCGTACTGGTACGGCTTCGGCTATCCCTA
>JBDHHP010000441.1:0-3119 GCA_039589275.1 Gemmatimonadota bacterium
TGGTAGGTCGGCAATTTCCTCGGCGAGGTCACACAGGTCGCGCCATAACGGCGAGTCAACGCGCTCAGCAAATCCTTGCAGCTTCTGGAGTTCTTCCCGCAGGCCACGCGCGGAATGATGACCCACGAGTTTTGCCAGTTGCTCGATCTCTCCACGCGGTAGGTCCAACACCTTGCCGAGTTCGCGCACGGCAGAGCGGATGTGGTAGGTGGGATAGGCGCAAACCAAACCGACGTGCTCGTCGCCGTACTGCTGATACACCCGGCGGATCAGCTCTTCCCGGATGTCACGCGGAAAGTCCAGATCGATGTCGGGCACCGAGGCGAGCGACTCGTTCAAAAACCGACCGAGGAACAGCCCGTTGACGATTGGGTCGATGTGCGACAATCCCAGGAAGTAGCACACGATCGAGGAGACCGACGAGCCGCGTCCTCGTCCCGGTAGCAGGTTCCCCCTCGCCCTGCGTGTACCGCTCCGAACCTCGGCGGCAACCTCGCGAGCGAGATCCAGCAAGTCGCGGTAAACGAGAAAGAATCCGGACAGGCCGTGATGCTCGATCAGCCTCAGCTCTTGCTCCAGCCGACTCTCTGCCTCGGCGCGATGCGTGGACCCAGCAGGGTAAAGCTGGTCCAACTTGATGCGTGACATCTCCGCCAGTGCCTGAGGTGCCGTCTGGGTCGTTGCCCCCTTGAAGTCGGGAAACGTGTATCCCAAGTCCTTCGTCAAGTCGAAAGCGGCGCACCGCTCGGCAATTGCGTTCGTGTTGGCAATGGCGTCGGGACGATCGCGAAAAGCTTGCGCCATTTCCGCAGGCGAGCGGAGGTAGAACTGGCAGTTGGGGCGCCGCACGTCATGAGACGTGTCGAGCGTGACGCGATGTTGAATCGCGACCATTGCATCGTGCAAGCGGTATCGTTCCGGCCGGTGATAGTGCGCGTTGCCCGTTGCCACTACGTGCAGACCCAGAGAATCGGCCAGATCACTGAGCGCATGTGTCAACGCCCGATCTCCCCGAACCTGGTTGCGCTGCAACTCCACAAAGAAACGATCGCGTCCAAAGAGAGAGCGATAGCGCTCCAGGAGACGACGCGCGGACGCGACGCCCTCGTGCTCGAGCACGGTCGGCACTAGGCCGTTGCGACAGCCTGAGAGCACGATGAGTCCCTCGTGCCGCTGCTCGAGCGAGGTGATGTCCAGTCTGGGGTCGCGGCGATCTTCGCTCTCGAGGTGTGCTTCGGTGATCAAGCGACACAGGTTGGCATAACCCGTCTGGGTCTCGGCCAAGAGCGTCAGGTGTGTGCCGTCTAGCAGGGTGACTTCTGCGCCGGTGATGGGTTGGATCTCCAGATGTTTGGCCGCCTGTGCAAACACCATCGAGCCGTACACGCCATTGTGGTCCGTGAGAGCCAGGGCGGAGTAACCCAGGGCCTGCGCCTGGAGCGCTAACTGCTCGGGCAGTGAAGCGCCGTCCAGAAACGAGAACGCGGAGTGACAGTGAAGCTCTGTGTACATAAGAGGTATGGAAGGGACTAAGGTCTCTGCATGTACCAGAGACCCGTTACCAGGTCCTGGTACAGCACCACGTGCGCTCCTCCCTGCAGCACCGACTCGTAGCACAGCCGCGCAATCGGTTCGCGCCACCATTCGTCGTCGACACGCCATACCTCGACGATTGAATCCACGCTCTGCGTTTGCCGCCCTGACGTTCCGCCGTCGAGGCAAGGCTCGCCGACGATCACCGACTGCGGGTGTCCCCTACCGTCGAGTGTGACCGCCACGGGCTGCGGCAAGTTGAGCGGCCGCATGCGGTCGGATCGAGCTGCGTTGTTACGGCTCATAGTCGATCAGGGCGTAGCGCCGCTCGGGGATACGCGAATGGGGATGGACTGCGATGACGTGGTACAGCGAAGCGTTGAACTTCGCTTTGATTTCACGCACGGCGCGCCGCAGTGCCTGCTGGCGCCCCGCCCGGGCTGAGCTGGCGGCATCACGGGCAAATTCTACCGCTCCGGTGATTGGGACCTGATCCATCCGTGTGGCGAGTGGTGCGGTAATGCGGTCCGGTTCGGCAGACGGATCTTTGAGCGTGATGCATGTAATCCAGGAAGCGCCATTTTCCTGCCGCGCCCGCGCTCTCACTTGTAGCACGCGCCAACCGGTACGTTTTGGGTGACGCAGCGCCCGTTCGACTAACAGGCCTAGCGCATTGTGTAGCGTCGTGCGGTCGGTTGCCGCTGTGGGGAAGTCGATATCCGCAACGATAGGTTCAGGTGTCGCTCGTCCGATTACAGGATCGATCGTCGTGCCGCGTGCTTCCCTGCCGAACTGTGACACGACGGCCACCTGAGGCAATCGCGCCAGATCACCCAGCCGAGTGATGTCGAGCTGCCGCAACCGCCGGTGGGTGCTGGCATCGATGGGAAGCACGGCGATGGGTTGTGCGGCCAGAAAGTCGGTGCGCTCAGCGTCGGCGACGATTGTTGCCTCACCCGGCTTCGCTTTGGTTGCGGCTACCCAGGCGGCGAATTTGCCGTTCCCCCAACCCAACCGAGCCACGCCTTCCCAACCGGGGCGGAACGGCGGAACGGCGGAAGGGCGGAAGGTAGCGGAACCTCGTTCTGCCGCCCTGCCGCCCGGCCCTATTAGCGCTCGCTTAATGGCTTCCACTTGGTGCTGCACCGGCCCATACAGCTTCTCTAACCCATCGACTCCTACGAACGCGCGCCCCAGCTCTTCCGGTTCGATCACCGGGCTCACGTCCGTCGCTCAGTGCCAGGAGCAGTTTGGAGCACTGTTCGTCGTACTGCACCGGGTCAGGTTCGCACAGTTTGATCGTGGGGCACAGTCCCACCGCCTGGTTCACCGTCATGTTTGGCCTGACACCGGAGAGGCGGGCCGTGCGTGAGACCTGCCAGAGGCGCCGAGTGTCGTCGGCTGAGAGGAGAGCGGTGGGGGCGGACGCGAGTTCGGGCCGCTGTTGTTGTTCGCAGCGGAGCGCAAACAACGGGATCCAGATGCAAGCCGCGTGATTGCTGGACAGCTCTGCCGCCCTGCCGCTCTGCCTCCCTGTCATAACAAACTCAACTGAACTTCCCGCTCCGGTTGCCGCTCTTGCTTCA
>JBDHHP010000442.1:0-3819 GCA_039589275.1 Gemmatimonadota bacterium
GCTTGGGTGGCAGACGCCATCTTGGGCTCCGCCGGGGAGTTTTGCGCATACGGGATTCTCCGGCACTTTCGTGATCGGCATTCCCTCTGAGGGGCTCGCGGTGATCCTGCTCACTAACCGGCAGAACTTCGGCGTCGGGAGCAACACGCGATACTCCGACCTTGGGGAGCTTCAGCAGGAGCTGGTGGAGACCGTTCTACGAGTTCACGTGAGGGGGGTGCAACCCAGACCGTGGCGTTGGTACTCGATCCCGGTCGAATCGCTCCGCGACTACCCGCCATTCCAAGAGTTGAAAAGGCCAAAGGAGTAGGTCGGAGAGTTCCCGATGGGGTCTAGTGAGTCGCACCAGAAGCTTGCACGCCTGCCCGAACGTGACATCTTACCGAGCATCCGCTCTTCCGTCGGTGGCCTCCCGGCCTCCGCCGCCCGACAGACGCCGCCGTACGACGCCCGCCTGACGACGAAGACCTGGTGGACACCGGCTGTCAACATCGGGCCATCCACAGGAGACCAGTATGTCTCGACCGCACGTGGCAGCCGTCCACCGAATGCGTTCGCTCTCATTGCTGGGTGCTAGAGGACTTCCTGCCAGCGATTGATCACTGGTGAGCCACGTCGGGGAACGTAGCTCCTGCGAGAAGATGTCCCGCAGCTCACGTCAACTGCGGGGTTCCCCACACCTGCGCAGACGCCCGGCAGGATTCACACCAGGAGGAGTGCCATGCGGACGTGGACAACGCACGTGGCCGCCGTCGTCAGTGGATTAGCGGCTCTTTCTCCAGACGCCAACGCACAGGTCGACAGCGCGATAATTCGCGTCATTGTGGCGAATAGGGATGGTCCCGAGGACATCTTCCTACTCAAGCCTGACGGCACACTGGGCAACAACCTCACCCATACACCTGAAGGACACGGGAGTTGGATCCCCAGTTTCTCTCCAGACTGTCGCAGGATTGCCTTCGCGTCGAACCGGGATGACGGCGGAGGGGCGGCCATCTACGTGATGGATGCGGACGGATCCAACATCCGGCAGCTCACGAAACGTGGCGGTCGCGACTGGGACTATATGCCGATCTTCTCGCCTGACGGCGACCGCATTCTTTACATCGCAACGGTCAATACGAAGCGCACGATATGGATGATGAATGCCGACGGGTCCAATCAGCGGCGCTTCACGGACACGCCCGGGGAGAGTTGGTACTCCGTCGAGAACCCGTGGTCACCGGACGGAACCATGTTTCTCTATCACTCGACATGGGAGACCGGCGCGACCGTGCGATATCAGCCGGAAGTGCAACTCGGTGGGACTGATCTCTTCCTCGCCGATCCGGACGGCTCCTACGTGACGCGCCTGACGCACGTGAAGGACACGACTGAAATGAACGCTTCTGGGAAATGGACCCCTGATGGCACCAAGATCGTGTTCGAGTCGGTCAGAGACGGGAACTGGGGAACATGGATCATGGAAGCTGATGGCTCCCGTCAACGTCAAGCCACATATACTCCAGCCTCTCCCGTCGCATGGTCGCCAAACGGTACCCACATCGTATTCAATTCATCTCGGGACGCGGAGGGCAAGAACCCGTGGATCTTCCAGGATGTCTACGTCATGGACGCGGACGGGAAAGACGTCCGGAGGTTGACGGCGACCACTGACCGTGGCGGATGGAGCCGCGCGATCCGTTGGTCGTCCAGCGGAATCGAGTTCTTTTCCACGCCTGACGGTTCGTTTGAGGAGCTGAACATGTTCGTCATGGACCCCGACGGCACAAACGTTCGGCTACTGGGGCCCGGTGGGCACGATGCGGTGTGCCCGATGTATTGATGAGGGGATTCGTTCTTCACGAGTGGCCGAGCCGCAGTTGAGAAGGTTGCACGCTTGTAGCCAGGTAGCATCTTAGCGAGGATCTGATCCTCCGTCGGTGGCCTCCCGGCCTCCGCCGCCCGACAGACGCCGCTGTACGACGCCCGCCTGTCGAGGACCTATCTCACCGTTGTCGCCGCCATCTTGGTGACCGTCGGCTGCCAGCGCGAAAGCAGAACAGTCGACGGGACTGGCCCAACTGAGGGCGTTGTGAACGCAGGTGGTCTCGATCTGCCCTACATAGTCCGAGGGAGGGGTACGCCGTTGCTGGCCATCGGCAGCGCCAGCTACGGTTCACGAACGTTTACTGGTCCGATCCTGGACTATTTCAAGATGTACTTCGTGGATCTGAGGCACTTCGTTCCCGCAGACTCTGGATCAGAGGTCGAGACGATCACAATCGACACCTTTGCGCAGGACATTGACGAAGTCCGCCAGGCGTTTGGATTCGAGACCGTCGCGGTGCTGGGACACTCGATACATGGCAATCTCGCTCTCGAGTATGCGAGGAGGCATCCCGACCGTGTTACTCACGTCGTAGTGATTGGAGCACTCCCTATCGGCTTCATGCAGGGGTTCTTTGCTGCTCAGGATGAGCAATGGGAGTCGCACGCTTCGGATGAAAGAAAGGCAATCCGTGAACGCAACTGGGCGGCACTGACCGAGGATTCGCTCAGCAAGCTGTCACGGGCAGACTCTGTGCTGGCGACTCTGGTGGCGAATGTCCCTCTCTACTGGCACAACGCAACGTTCGACTGGGGTCCGATGTGGGAAGGCGCGTCGCCGCCGAACGAGGATGTGTTCTTCCGCCTCAACCAGCTCTTCTTCGAGTACGACCTAGGCCAGGGTCCGGGCCAGATCACGGCCCCCGTCTTCGTCGCCATGGGTCTCTACGACTACATAGTACCACACACTCTCTGGGAGGATGAGCGCCAGAAGCTCGCGCATGCCACTTTCTATCTCTTCGAGAAGAGCGGGCACACTCCGCAGTTGGAAGAGCCAGAGCTGTTCGCCGAGAGAGCGATCGAGTGGTTTGAGAGCACATCGTCGGGGGCCTCCGGGTCCGAATCGCCACGTTCCCATTAGAAGGCTGCGCACTCATGTACAATCGGTCACTCGGCAATAGGAATGAACGAGCTTCTCTGAGGGATCCCGTGCGCCTTCTGATGCCCGTGGCAATGCTCGCTGTCTTGCTCGCACTGGCGGTATCCGACGCCGCCTCCCAAGAAGACGAACGGCGCACAATCGAGTTTGAGACTTCTCAGGTAACCGAGTCGGACGTGACCGTCTCCCCCGACGGTCGTTGGCTCGTCTTCTCGATTCTCGGCCACCTGTATCGACTCCCCGTGGAAGGCGGGAACGCCGAGCAGCTCACATTCGGCCCCTACTTCGACGCTGACCCTGTCTTCTCACCGGATGGGCGCAGGTTCGCTTTCGTTTCCGATCGCGATGGCAGCGAAGGGAACGTCTTTGTCTTCGACCTGGAAACACGGGAGATCGTTCAGGTCTCGCACGAGCTCTGGGCGGCACGTCCCAGTTGGGCCCCGGACGCCCAGGTAATCGCCTACCTGCGCGTTCTGCGCGACTCGATCGGCGGTGGGTGGCCCGCCCTGATACCGGCACAAGTACGTTGGGTCACCTTGGACGACGGCGACGCACAAACGCTTGACGGGCCCGTGCGCCACTTCCGCTCGACGTTTTATCTGCCGGACGGTCGTCTCGGCTGGTCGGTGGTCGAGCAAGCCCCGGAGTCTGGACGGAGAACCTCACGGATCGAGATCCTGGGGCCCGACGGCACGGTGTCGGTGCTCCGAGCGATCGACGGACTGGTGGATCGCGTCGTACCGGCTTCCGACGGTACCGGGCTCTACTGCCACCGCGCTCAGGAGGTGTACGCGGAACACTTGGCTGTTTTACAGCCTGCCCATCTGACCTATATCCCTCTACCCGAGGGA
>JBDHHP010000443.1:0-2465 GCA_039589275.1 Gemmatimonadota bacterium
CTGCTCTATAATGCACGGGCCGGGAGAGGTGTCCGAGTGGTTGAAGGAGCCGGTCTCGAAAACCGGTGAGCCCTTACGGGTTCCGTGGGTTCGAATCCCACCCTCTCCGTTCGCATCCTCGCGTTCCCACGCGTCACGCCCTAGCGCTTTGACCACGGCTGTCCTTGGATTGGCGCCGAGAAGATCTTGCTCTAATGAAAGAAGTCACAGTACCACCACGCCTGGCCTCTTACCCGATCGTAGTAGAGCTTCCCGTGCAGTGGGGAGAGATGGATGCATACGGACACGTCCACAACTCCACTTTCTTCCGTTATTTCGAAACGGCGCGCGTCGAGTACCTGACACGCTGCGGTTTCATCGAATCGTACGACACCGAGCGCATCGGCATAATTCTGCATTCAACCGATTGCCGGTTCCGCCGTCCGCTGTATCACCCCGACAATGTCCTGGTGGGGACGAGGGCTTCTGACATAGGCGACGACAGATTCACGATGAGGTACGTAGTCGTGTCGACGGCATCGAACGAGGTGGTCGCCGAGGGTAACTCCGTCGTGGTCGCCTTCGACTATGCTGCCAAACGGAAAACACAATTGCCAGAACATATCCTGACACGCATCCGCCAACTGGAACAGCGGGCTAACTCAGCCAAATAGGGCCTTCACAGGATCACGCACAATGGGACTCTCCCGCAGCCTGCTGCTCTGGGCATCACGTAACCAGTGGCTAGGACACCAGTTCCAGCGCCGCAGCTTCTCCCGCAGGGCGGTAGCCCGATTCATGCCTGGGGAGGAACTGGAGTCCGCTCTCGCGGCGGCAGAGTCGTTCAAGCCCCTGGGCATAACCAACCTGATGACGCTGCTGGGAGAGAACGTAGCGCTCGAGTCCGACGCTGAGAGCGTGACGCGACAATACCTCGAAGCAATGCGACGAGTAGCGGAGATCGGTCTGGACTGCCAGATGTCGGTCAAGCCGACTCAGCTGGGGATGGATGTGAGCACTCAGGTCTGCTCGGCCCAGTTGGATGCGCTGGCCCGGACCGCTGCCGAAAACGGCACGCTGGTCTGGGTCGACATGGAGGCTTCCCCCTATGTGGACCGCACCCTAGACCTCGTCGCGGCCGCATTCGCCAAGCATCGCAGTGTCGGCGTGTGTATTCAGTCGTATCTCCTCCGATCGGCGGACGACCTCGAACGGCTGTTGGAGGATGGGGTCCCGTTGAGGCTGGTGAAGGGTGCCTATCGTGAACCCGACAATGTCGCCATTCAGCGGAAAGCCGACGTAGATCGCAACTACCTACTGCTGGCGACGAGGATGTTAGACGCTTTGGTCACCGATCCGACGGGATTTCACGGATTTGGCACTCATGACATGAATCTGGTAGGAAAGATCATTGAGGCTGCAGCCGATCAGAAAGTGCGTCGCGATCGCTTCGAGTTCGAGATGCTGTACGGCATTGGCAGGGAGCACCAGATCGACCTCGCGAAGGCCGGACATGGAATGCGAGTTCTGATCAGCTACGGAACCGCCTGGTTTCCCTGGTACATGCGCCGACTGGCGGAGCGGCCCGCGAACGTGTGGTTCGTACTGAAGAGCGTGGTGTCCCGCTAGACCTATCGCGCCCCCAGCGCGACACCAAGCCCAACCATGATGTACTCGGCTGTCTCGCGCCGGACCCCACCTCCCAGACGAGTATGGTCTACCCGATACCCGATTCTCGCCCAGAACGGCGTGCCTCGCGGCTCCAGCCTCAGCCCCCCCTCGAGACCCTGGGCCCGATCGAGCGACTCAGCAACATCCAGCTTGGATGACACTCCATTCCAGCCTTCGAAGTAGGCCAGCAGTACCGGTGACCCCAGTCGCGTCTGAGCCGCCAACCGCAGCTCCCAAAACAACCACCGCTGGGTTCCCACGCCGGTGATGTAGCTCCTGGCATGACACCCTCGGGGTCGGCGCTACCCTGTAGGTACAACAGATCCACCGAGAGTCGCGACCAAGTCAGCGCAACGGAGCCGCCAGCCACTACACCACTCAGGTTTTCGTCGATAGTTGGAGATTCGCTCTTCACCGAGATCGCTGACACATCCAATCCAAGCGACGCGGTGAAAGAACCTTGGGCCGACACAGGGAGCGGAAGGAGTAGGCAACAGAGGAGCGTGCCCGGAACCAGCAGCCGCAAGTTCATTGCGATGGTGTCCTGTGCTCGAGGATGGTTGCGGTTCCGGTTTCGATAATCAGTTGGACGTCGGCTCGCCTCGCTTCGTTCGTCCTGGCAACTTGCTCGGCGCGTCGCTGCCAGTTGCGACGCAGCGTCGCGTTGGCCTCGACATTCGAGAGTATCGGTCGGCCGGGACGGTGCGTGAAGAAACCTATGATTCCCGCCACGCTCACGGCGCCACCGACTACGTATTGGGTAGATCCTAGATCAGTTCCGGATGCGAGTGCGCCCGGCAGCACCATGAGTGCTC
>JBDHHP010000444.1:0-2346 GCA_039589275.1 Gemmatimonadota bacterium
CAGGAGTTGGGTGAAGAAGACGTCCCGTGCATCGGGCTCGTAGCGACCAGATGGGAGGGAAACGGACGCCGTGAGAACGCCTTCTGATGAAAAGCCTAAGTCTACCGCAAGCAGGCTGAACAGGCTCTTAAGCATCAAGCCCGAGCCCGAGAGCAGCACGAATGCCAGCGCCAGCTCCGCCACCACCAGGGCTCCGCGCGCCCCCAGTCTGCCCCCCCGCCGGGAGCCAGTTCGCCACCCGCTGCCTGTCTTGAGGTCGCTGGTGAGGTCCGGGTTCGATGCTCTGAGGGCGGGAGTGAGACCGAACAACAAGCACGTTGCAGTTGCCACCACAAGCGTGAACAACAGGGCAGTGCCGTCCAACTCGATGCGGTCGAGCCCCAGCACCGTCAGGCTCTCAATGTCACCCGGGAGCACGCCGCGAGTAGCTGGCGTGAGGGAGCGAAGCCCTTCGACCGCCAGGAAGGCAAGCGCTAGCCCAAGTGCCGCTCCTCCGGTGGCGAGCACCAGGCACTCGGCCAAGAGCTGGCGTACCAGGCGGGCACGGCCTGAGCCCATTCACACGGATTGCGACCTCGCGACGCCGCTCGGCAGTCCGGGCCATCAATAGGTTTGCCAGGTTCACGCAGGCGATGAGCAGCACGAAGGCGACCGCGCCAAAGAGAAGCAGGATTGAGATCTTGAGCCCCGGGTCGGCACGCAGCTCGTTCAACGCCCTAGCGGTCGCACCCCATCCCTGGAGCCAGGGATTCGTGGTCGGGAACGCCTCGTCGATCCGGCGGCCCACTGCCTCCATATTGGCGCGTGCCTGCGTGGGAGTCACACCGTCCCTTAGGCGCGCGACCACGAAATACGAGTTGTTCCAGGCGCCTGTCCTGTCGGACTGAGCAATAATCGAGAACGGGAGGAACACTTCCGCGCGACCTGACAACCCCTTGAACCCACGGGGAAGAACACCGACAACTGTGTGCGGAGTCCCCGAGACGGTGAGGGTCCGTCCAACTACAGACGGATCGCCGCCCCAACGGCGCTGCCAGCGGCCGTGGCTCAGCAGAATGACCGGTTGTGCTCCCGGCTCGTCGTCATCGGGAGTGAAGGTACGTCCAACCACGGCCCCCACTCCTAGGATTCCCAAGTAGCCGCTCTCAACCACCTCACCCACGATGCGCTCTGGCTCTCCGTCTCCGATCAGCGTGTACGTCCTGGCCTTGTACATGGCGCTGGCCGAAAATGCCTGCTGGCTGACCTTGAACACTTCATGTTTGGGAAAGGACCAGAGATCCAGATTGGTCACCGGGCCTGTCTGCCTTGGTGGAACCAGGAGGGAGGGCCGCATGAGCCGGTCAGGCTCCTGGAACGGGAGTGGCTCCAGCAGCACGGCATCGACCACGCTGAAGATCGCGGTCGTCGCTCCGATTCCCAGTCCAATGGTAACAACCGCGACAATCGTGAATCCGGAGTTCCTCTTCATCATCCGCAGACCGAAGCGGATGTCGCGACCCAGTTCGCTGAGCATGCTACCTGCCCTCATAGGTTTCTGGCGTTACGGCTCAGACCCGCCCCACGAATCTCAGTAAGGCACAGTCAAGGATATCTCAGCTATTTGGATTCGCTGGCCACAGCGAAGGTTGACTTGACGGGCACCCTCGTGTGCCTCGAATGTGCGTGGTCTGGTGTGCACCAGTGTCGCTCAGTGACACAGCTCGAGACCGTCGAACCGCGTCACGACGTCATTTGATGTCATTCCGTGTACGTGGGTACCCATTTCGGGGACAATGTTTGCGGCCTGGAAATCCTCGTGTCGGCGGTTCGATTCCGTCCCGGGGCACAGACGCCCTAGTTAGTCGCTTGAGGCCGTTGGGCAAGTCGGGAGCGCGCCCGGACTGACCGTCGGAAGCGGGGTTGCCAGCCTCCTCCGGGCGCGCGCTGGGTCAGCGCGTAGACGTCACAACATGGGGCGCGAGTTTCTTGGGGCAGATTCCCGGCTGATCAAACGTCTGCACTCCTGCTGGCTACCGCTTCGGTACCGGGCGGCGGCCGAACTCGAACGAAATCTCCTGCCCCACCGGGGTCACCCAACGGTTCTGGTCCAGTGTCAGGTACAGCCCCACAACGCCGCCTTCTGCCTTCCTGTGCTTTCGCGCGTGTTCTTCTGACCAGAAGAAGACGGACTTGCGTCAGAAGTCGTCGACGATGCTTGGAGCCTTCAGCTTGGTGAAGTCGACCATCGGTATGAAGAACATCGGGTTGCTCTCGGGCTCGTGGAGAGTGTAGCTGAGATCGTGCCTCATCGTGAAGCCGATGCGCCGAGCGCAACACGAGCACTCGGTGCCGATCTCGAAGGAG
>JBDHHP010000445.1:0-3076 GCA_039589275.1 Gemmatimonadota bacterium
ATAATAGATAAGCCGCTGGTACGTTGGCGGCCTCGCAGCCCGAGATTGCAGGGACATTTTTTGCGTCGCCCAGCCGGGTGGGCGGACCCCCAGGGCACCGGGGTGTCGCTTACTGGTACGGCTGCGTTCTTGTTCGGCTGAGATTTCTGAGAAAGCGGAAGCGGTCGCTGCCACAAACAGCGGGGTTTGTCACTGCAGTTGACACCACGACAAAGGGCTGGTCAGACGGTCACCCACTTCTGTCCTCTTGTGACGCACGTCCGGAGGCAAGCATACGCTCTGCGTGGTCGAGGCGTTCCTGCATGTCTGCCACCTGTGCTCGTGTGTCGTCGAGATCGTCACACAGCGCCCCGACCACCCGTCCCAATTCCGGATCGCTGCCTCGCATCTCCAGCTCTTTCTTCTTGAGCCTGAAACGGAGGATCACAACCAGGGCCACGAGTACCCCAGGGATGCCAATGGTAATGCCGAGTATGTCTTCCAACGGCACCGTGATCCTCCTCTCAATAGGAATCAGCCCCCGCCGCTACTCCGCTACCGACGCAGGAGAATGATACCATGAACGCCGGTGGACCGCCTTGCAGCGCCCGGTACCGTGCCGTATGTTGCGCACTTCCTCAGGATTGGGAGTGGGACCATGCTACGGACCACCTCGACTCCCCCGTCTGCGGTGCCGGTCTTCTGCACCTGCTGTGGTGAGGTCATAACCAGCGTTCACCACGGCGAAAACCTGTCAGAGCCATACGCCCACGGCGCCTTCAAGCTGTTTTCGGGACTGTGCACGTGGTGCAAGGAACGCGAGCGATGTCCGGACCCCGGTGATACGGAGTAGATGCGAACGCGGTATGCGAGAGCATTCGCATACACCCGTGACGTTCGCCCCCGAGGACGTGGGGAAGATCTGCAAGATGCTCAGCGTCTCAGAAGCGCCCCTCACATGTCCGCTGTGTGGACGTGAACTTGAGGTTAGTCAGCCAATCGCTGGATTCTGGGGACTGGGGGAAGTGTGGCGGGTCGATTGTGCGCCATGCCACCGAACGGCGATCATCGCCCAGGGCTGTGACGACAACCCCGTCTATTGACACCGCGACAAAGGGCCGGTCTCCCGGCCCACTGATCAGACCAAAGCCGCTGCCCCTACCCCTTCGGCCTCATCAACTCTTGGAACGGCGGGTAGTCGCGGAGCCTAGTTCCCCAGATTGCGCGTTCAGCAAGCTGAGCACTTCTTCCAGATCGAGAATTAACCACCTCGGCGGGTCCACGACATGAGGATGCGACGATGACTTCGAGGATGCGACGATGACTTCCACCATCGAGTCCGTACTACGCAGTCAGGGTCCCGTTGATCTCCTGCAGCGCATCGATGCCATCGATATGCTGCGCGGCTTCGCGATCTTCGGCATGCTGTTGGTCAACATGATGGTGTTCAGCGGGGCCGGATGGAGTGAGGAGTTTACCGGAATTACAGACAGAACTGCCTACTACGTCATCGACATCGTCGCCGGTGGGAAATTCTTGAGGCTGTTCACCTTTCTCTTCGGTCTTGGGTTCGCCATGCAGCTGCAACGGGCAGCAAGCAATGGCGTGCGCTTCTCTTCGATCTACGGGCGCCGAATCCTGGGCTTATTCGTCATCGGCGTAATTCACGCACTACTCATCTCCTGGACCGACGCGCTGCTGGCCTACGCCATCCTCGCGTGTGCTCTCGTGCTGTTTTGGAAGGCTCGGCCGCGGGTCATTCTGGTGGCGGCGGCGATTTGCCTCCTGATTCCGATGACGTTCGCGATTGTGGACTCGCACGTGACCACAATCCGTCAACAGGATCCTGCGGTGGCCCAAGAGATGAAACAGGCGGAGACCGAACAGGCCGCCGCGTACCAGGAGTGGCTGGAGGCCCCGAACGACGCGGATTACAAGACGATGCTGGCAACGCGCTGGAGTTTCTGGCGGTATGTCCTAACGTCGCCCGACTGGTATGCCTCTCTGTTGGGCAACGAGTTCGTGATGTTCCTGCTGGGTCTGTATGTGGGGCGACGGCGGTTCTTCGAGGACATCCACGCGTATCTACCGAGCGTGCGCAGGATGTTCCCCTGGCTGTTGGCTCTAGGTGCCGGTGTGACCGGCATCGGGTATGGACTCCAGGTCGCGGAAGTCGTGTCGGAAAGGTGGGTGCCGCTTGTCAACCTTCTGTTAACTGTCGGTGCGATGTTGCTGTCGACGGCCTATGCTCTGGTGATCATTCGCGCTAGCGTATCGCGGGCCTGGCAGCGGTACCTCAGGCCACTGGCCGACGCCGGACGGATGGCGTTGACGAACTACCTCATGCAGTCGGTGATCTGCACGTTCATCTTCTTTGAGTACGGACTCGGGCTGTTTGGCCAGGTCGGACCGGCGGCCGGCCTCGTACTCACGATGGGGATCTTCGCGGGCCAGGTGCCGCTGAGCATCATGTGGCTCAGCCGCGCTCGCTTTGGCCCGGTTGAGTGGTTGTGGCGAAGTGCGACGTACGGGAGATTCCAGACGCTTGGCAGGAGTTGAGGACGCGCACCGTCAAAGTAAGCTGCATCGCGACGCGCTCAGACTGCTCACGCTGCCTGGGACGAAGCGATAAACCTCAACGAATGGTGTGCCAGGCAAGCCGTGATCTTGATTTCGCGCAGGAAGCGGTCGGCACCGAGGGAGGCGGCAAGCTCGGGACGAAGGACTTTAACGGCTACCCGTCGCTCATGCTTCAAGTCCTGAGCGAGATACACTGTAGCCATCCCACCAGACCCAAGCTCTCGCTCGATCTGATAGCGGTCAGCCAGTGCAGCCTTCAAGCGTTCCAGCACGTCTGCCATGGGGACGGCTCCCGATTGGCGACTAGGCTAAGCTACCAGTTGCAGGTGTCGTCGGCCAGAACGGTACAAAGCACAACGCCCGGCGCGGGGCCAGGCGGTGCGCTTGCGGCTGCAATAACTCGTGGTGCTAAGCTACTCGGGCCGAGGCATGGGCGCGTCGGTGTTCCAAATGTTCAGTGTCCAAAGCCACGCCCCGTCTTCTTGCTTCCGTGCAATCACAACATACTTGCCAATGA
>JBDHHP010000446.1:0-3285 GCA_039589275.1 Gemmatimonadota bacterium
GGCTGACATCGGCGCGCTGGCGCTCCAGTCCCGCGCGACCCAGTTCCTCATTCCGAATGAGAGCATCGGGTCGGGCAGCGCCCCGGCCTGCGGCACGCGCTCAGCGGCGGCGTCCGCGCGGTAGCGGGCGGCCTGTAGCATTGGGTTGGCAAGCCGAGCCTGCTCGAGAGCCTGGCTCAGCAGGAGACTATCGGCGTACTGGTCCTTCACCTCCGCGACGGGCATCATCGCGAGGGCGGCTATGACGAAAAACGGTTGCACCATTTCGTTCTGTTACTCCGCATGTCTGGTTCATTTCCGCCCTGCACGTTGCACGGAACGGACCCCGGCTGGGCGGTCAATAAGACGTTGTGCTATCAGTGGTTACGGTTGGCAACGAGCCGTGACAGAGATTCCCGAGTAGCGAATCCGCCCGCGAACTGGGTCAAATGCCCCGGTCGCGGAAAGGTCGGCGAAGAGTTGTCGCGCAATCTCGCTCTGATCAGACGTATGCTTTGCGGACTCCGACCATAGGCCCCTGGGCTGGCGCTGGCATTGGGGCCACCGGCTCATCAGCCCGACACCAACTCCGCCAGCTGCTCGCTGGTAGCGTGGCCAACCAGGCGGCGATCTCCGACTTCCACGACTGGTACCGCCTTGATTCCCTTGGATGTCAATACGCCCGGCTTTGCCCTTACATCCACATACTCGAGATCGAAGCCCATCTGCTCACGCAACACGTCGAGCCGGACTCCTCCGTAACCAAGGTATTGGGAAATGCGGGGAAAGATGCGTACATAACCCCAAAGGCCGACGGGCACTGCAACTGCTCACACCAGGGCCACACCGTACTCGCCGCGCAATGGCAGGTAAACGAGGCCGGCCAGGTAGAGGGCCCAGGTCAGATAGACAAAGACCAGCGGGCACTGCTGCGGCATCAGTTGCTTCATCCGACTCTCCTGTCTGCGTCGTTTCCAGGTCAGCCAAGTCTCGGCGCGTGGCTGAGATCCGGCAAGAGGCACGACTCCAACAGAGGACGTCCAATCAGTCGACCCGAGTCAAACAAGCGTCAGCGGAGGCCTGGTTCCGGTCCCAGCATTGAGCTTGCTGGGGTCCCTGTTGATGGGACACGTTGCGCAATCAGGCTGATCTTCGCCGGTCACGCAGCTGTGGCAGTCACGCGCTCCCTTGCCACGGTGCAGCAGACCGAAGCAGACCGCCAATACCACGGTGATCAGCACTCCCAGAACGTACGACATCATGATACTGCCCTTTCCGATTCAGGTGCTCAACAGGCCGCCGAAACCCATGAACGCCAAGGACAGCATCCCGGCGATCATGAATACGAGTGCGGTGCCTTTGGCGAACTGCGGTACGCTGGCCATTTCGAGCTGCTCACGCGCGGCCGCCATCAACACCAGGGCTAGTGTGAGCCCGGCCCCGGCGCCGAGAGCGAACACCAAGCCCTCCAGCAGACCGTAGCCGCGGTTGGTCTGGAAGATGGCCAGGTAGAGAATGGCACAGTTAGTGGTAATGAGCGGCAGGAACATCCCGAGCTCTCGGAACAGCCGCGGGCTGAACTTCCTTATCACCATCTCCACGATTTGCGTACGTGAGTACGAACGTGTTGAGCACCCACGTGCACAGTGCAGTGATCACCAGAACGAACACGTCCGCCGCGCCCAGCCTCAGAGCCGTCGAGATCCGCGCCGAGACACCCATGAACGGACACAGGCCGAGGAAATAGTTGAACGTGAAGTTGTTCACTATCGCTGCCGACACGAAGATCCCGAGGAGAGTCGCCATCACGCGGCCCTCGCTTTCGGGATCCAAGAGAGGAGCCTGGCCTTACCCCAGCCTGCAGCGCCGCGCTGGCTCCACCAGCCCAGCACCAAGAGAATCACGCCGATGGTGAAGAACCCCCCCGGCGGCAGCACCATTACGACCCACGGCTCATATGCCGGCCCGAACAGCGGTCGACCCAGCAGAGAGCCGTAGCCGATCGCCTCGCGGATCGAGCCCATGAGCAGTAGTGCGAACACAAAACCCAGCCCGGTACCCGCTGCGTCGAGCAGCGCCCGCCCAACCGGTTGCTTGGACGCAAATGCTTCCTGGCGCCCCAGGATCATGCAGTTCACGACGATGAGATACACGAAGGCGCCCAGTGCCTTGTGGATGCTCGGGACTGCCGCCTCCATCAGCATGTCTGCCATCGTGACGAATGTGGCAATGATCAACACGTAGCTTGTGATGCGCACCTCGTGCGGCACGATGCGCCGAAAGCTCGACACCAGCAGGCTGGAACTGACGAGCACGAAGAAAGTCGCCACACCCATAGCCAGGCTGTTAGCGACCGTGTTCGTGACGGCCAAAGCCGGGCAGAGACCCATGAGTTGGCGTAGCACGGGGTTCTCCCGCCAAACACCCCGGGTGAAGACGGCACCGGGACTGGTGACCCTTCTCGTCGCGTGGCTGACTCCGGCATGTCCGCAATGCGCTCCACGCAGGATCTCTGCCGAGTCCGGTCTGCCTCGCGCCACTGCACCTCCTGGGGGTAGGGTCGTCCGTGCAGGCACACACGGCGCAAGGCTCGGTCCAATCGCTGCGTGGGAGGAAACCGTTGCCACCTGGAGCTTTGGACGAGTGGAGCGTGCTCGCCCTTAGGGGCCGCCGCGTGAAGCGACGCGAACGATTGGGTGAAATCGCGCGGACCTCTGCGGCGCGAAAGCAATCCTTGCTGGGGCTGGCGCCCCAGCGACTGCGCGATTTGGCCCAACAGAATAAGCGCTGCTCGGTTGGTAAGCACGTCATTCATGAGGTTTGACGTGGAATCGTTCTTGCCTTCGAGAAGGGCCGGTCAGAAGGTGACCTCGAGACAACGAACAGGGAGCAACAGATGAACAGGTCAGGCGATCGCATCGAGCGACAGATCGCGAACGACTCGGATGCAGTATCCAGGCAGCGGGTGTGGGGCGTGCTGACTCTCACGCTCAGTGCCTTAGGCCTAGTCGTGATGATGAAGGCGAATCCCCAAAGCGCATACAGTGCGGACTTGAGTGGTGCCGCAGCCATGGAGTCCGGAGTCGGGACCGTGGACCACGTTTGGTGCGAGATGAGCGACTGATCCCGCTCCCTCAGCGGAGGTGATCAGGAAACTGAAGGGGCCGCGAGATGGGAAGCAATAATAGGAAGCGTCGTGAGGCCAAAGTAGATCGACCACAGAGGTGGGCCCAAGCGCTCTGGCTCGGGTTGATTGTCTCCCTGGTCGGTCTGGCATTGTTCCTGGTGTTCAGGGCCACAGCTCAG
>JBDHHP010000447.1:0-2906 GCA_039589275.1 Gemmatimonadota bacterium
GAGGCAATAGCGAGGGACCCCCTGGAGGTCCCCGAAGGCGGAGACGTGGCCACGCAGGAAGTTCTCTAGCCTGGATTTCCACGGACGGGGGTTTCCCTAACATGAGAGTTGCCGAGGGAGCTCAGGCGGTGAAACGTAGCGTGCGGCCCTGCCACCACGGGACCTTGACGGTTTGATCGAGTAGTCCAGAAGCCAGGATGATCGGCAGGTGGGCCCGGCGGTGGAGGCTCACCACGATTTCCTTTTCTGCGACGGTGACATTGGCGGGGGTGTCGATCAGGTCGCGGAAGATGTGGCGGGCTTGGGCGTCAGCATAGCCCCGCATTCTCTTGGCCATGAGGCGATACAGTCCGCTGGCGATGACCAGGAGGGTCATGTCGAAGTCGATCTTGAGCCCGACTGCCGAGGAGAGCGCGTCGATGTGGAAGAAGCGAACGGCGTCGGAGAGGGCGTTCTCGATGAGCATCCGCTGGGCGTATCGGGTGATGAGCTTGCGGGCGGAGCTGTGGCGGTCGTTGGTGAGCAAGAGCGTGGGCTCGTCGTGACCCAGGTCGCGGATGCAGATCTGACGGAAGGTGTCTCCGGCCAAGGCGACGGGCTGCTCGTGGATGCGGGGGGTCTTGTACTTGCGGGTGGGCACGTCGAGTTCGATGGTGCGCCAAGCTGAACGCGGCAGGGCGGCGATTTCCTGGAGGAGCCTGGGCGTGCGGCGACGAAGCGTGATGAAGGTGATCCCCAACTTTTCCAGGCGGGCCAGATTGGCGTAGGTGGTCACCCGGGAGTCGAAGACCAGATGTCGGGGCTCGTGGCCGTGGGTACGCTTCCAGAACTTGATGAAGCGGAAGATCTCCCCGGACTCCTCGCCCTTGCGGATGTCGGCGTTGGAGTAGCAGAAGGCTCGTCCCTCGGCGTCCTGGGCGAGGAAGGCCAGGACGCTGGGCTGGCGACGAGAGCGCGCGGAGACGTAGTGACGCTGAATCACCGGGTCGTCGCCGTAATAGGGGACGGAGTGGAAGTCGAGGTTGAACGAATCGCCGACGAAGAGGTGCTGGCTCTGCACGAGCTGATGCCAGGTGGCGAGCAGACGGGAGTTCTTGGCGGGGTCCACCCGCGAGGAATACTCGGAGAGGAAGCTCTTCTTGGGGATGGCGTTGAGTCCTGCGAACAAGGCCAAACCTTCGTCGGCCACCAGGGCCATGACATGGCTGCGTCGTTCCACGCACCACAGCTTGAGGGCCAGACAGGCGCGCAGGGCGTGCTCGGCAGGGATCATCCTGGAGCCAGGCAGGTGAGCCGAGCGGGCCAACTTGTCCAGCCTGAGGCGAATCAAGTCGGGCACGAAGAGGAACAGCCCGCCACAGCTGGTGCTCACGGTGCGCGGGGCGAGTGAAAGTGAGCGCACGTCGGCGATGGGCTCCGCGGTGGGGCCAAGTCTGTAGGGTCGTTCCTCGTCGAGTCGTCGAGGCAGCGGCGCGAAACCTTCCTCCTTGAGGACCTCGCGCACCGCGGTGGGACTCAGGAGCAAGCGGCGAGTCTTGAGCTCCTCGCTGATCTCGTAGACCGAATGGTTCTGCTTGCGAAGCCGCACGATCAAGTCTCGGGCGGCCGACTTCTTGGGTTGGGTGCGTGGACCGCGCTGGGCCTTGACGAAGAAGGTCGGATGGTCGTCGCGGCGGAACTGGTGGCACACAACCCTGAACGAGCCTGGGGTGTACCCGAAGGCCTTGGCGACCTCGGCTGAGGGGCGCTGGTCCACGAAGTAGGCCCTGAGGGCCTCGTACATGCGTTGTTTCGGGCCATCCGGCTCGAGGAAGAAGCGTATGTCTTTTGGTGTTCTTATAGGCACGTCTGCACAGTACTACATTCTAGATCTGGGGTCAACGAGTATCTGCACCCCCACCTATTGGGCTTCAAGACCCCCGTCCAGAGCGCCCAATCTCCACCGCTCCGGGGCCGCCCAAGGGGATGGGCGTCGGGTGTCTGCGCCCGCAGGCCCATCCCCAGCCGCCGGATGAGTGCACCCATGACATAACGCGTTCGCCAGGATATCGAGACAGTTCCGCCTGTGGCGCAGCGAAACGAACCTCCCGATGCAGGCTGGGGCTTGTCTGGGTTAGCTCAATACCTTGCCGTGGAAATCCAGGCTAGTCGGCCAGAAGCCACTCGACCGCCTCTGACCGCCCCGGGAAGACCCTGGCCATCCATCCTCGGTTCATGCACACCGTTTCAAAGAACGCCGCGTCTTCTTGAGCCTCCTTCGAGGTTGGCTGAATGACCGCGATCTTCCCTGGGCGGAACCGCTCATCCCTGTACGAGTCCGCCAGAAAGAAGACGTTCACCCTGGCCAACGAGCTCTCGTAGCTGCGGGCGTCCAAGAAGAACTTGCGCGCGTTGTTCGCGTCGACCGAAGCGAAGGCTTCCTCGTTCGCAGCGATTCGGTCCGCCCTGTCCAGCTTCCCCTCCAAGGTAACCTCGACGACGGCGAGCTCGGAGTTGAAGGCTACTGACCAGGGCACGCCGCACCTCCCATCGTCACTGCCGCGCTACGGAGTCCCCATCGTCCATGCCTCCTGCGGGATACTGGCGGTCGTCCGCCCAACACTGGAGTTGAGCTGGGAGCGGGCGGCGACAAGGCCAACGCACGCTCGTGTGCTCCAACTCCCTGTTCGGAAGCGTCTAGTCAATCTCAATCCACTTGCGGGCTTCCTCCATGGTGGAAAACAGTCTCATCTCGACTCCTCTGTTTCTTGCCGTCGTCTCAAAGAAATCAAGATTGTCAGGGTGCATTTCTTCAGGAAACACGAGCGCTAGTTTGTTCGGAAATAGAGAGTCGCGGAGTAGTTTTCCATAGTGATAGAAGTCCAGTGTTGACGCACGTTGTGTCACAGGAATCTCTCGATGGATGA
>JBDHHP010000448.1:0-3187 GCA_039589275.1 Gemmatimonadota bacterium
GGGCAGAGATGTGAAGCAGGGCGAGTTTCACGGCGTGGCCCAACGAGGCGGTGCGGTCTTCAGCCACGTTCGATTCGGCGACCGAGTGCACTCGCCCATTGCCCCGCGAGGTGCGGTCGATTACCTGCTAGCACTCGAGAAGCTGGAGGCCCTGAGGTACGCCCACTTCGTGAAGCCTGGCGGAACCGTCATCATTAACGACCACGAGATCGCACCGCTCAAGACAGCCGACGATCGTCCCTATCCGGAGGAAGCGATCGACTTCCTGACGGACAAAGGTTTCAACGTTATTGCCGTCCACGCCACCGAACAGGCAATCGAGCTCGGTAACCACCGAGCGGCCAACGTGGTGTTGCTGGGCACGCTGGCCGAGTATCTCGACATTCCCGATGATGTGTGGCAGGAGACTCTGAGCAAACGCATCCCCGAGGGATTCCTAGAGCTGAATCGGCGGGCGTTTGAGGCGGGGCGGAGTTTTACCTCTCCCTCCCCATCCACCACCGGTCGGACTGGGACGGACTAAGACGGTCGAAGACGGTGGCCCCACTCCTCCCCACCGGTAGAAGGGCGGAGATGGACTTGACGGGCAAGGACGGCGGCCCCAAAGGGATAGGAGAATGTCGACATGAGTTCGCTAGCCACTCTACTTGGTTTTGCGTTCCTCCTCGCAGCCGGGGCACCTACTTCCGCCGACGGTAAGATCTACTGGAGGGACATAGTCCCGCCGCACATCCCCTACCAAAGGGCTATCCTTTGGTACGGCGATGGAACAGAAACGCTGCTGTTGCAGAGCCGGTACGATCTTCCTGACGGCAGTCCGGGCCATACCATCGGGTGGGTGGTGCCTGTACCGGCGGTTCCAGAACTGGCCAGCATGCCGGCCGACGAAGCGCAGGCAGCGTTCACCTATCTCGCCATGACCACTGGGCCAAGGGTGACTCGAATCAAAGACGTCCTTGGGGCCGGATTGGCTGTGTTGCTCCTGTTACTCCCCGTGATAGTCGTCTTCTTGGTGCTGGTCACCCTGCTGTCGTACCTCGTCAGTTTGCCCTCCTGGTTCAGGCGGCTGTTGCGACTGCCGCCGTCACCACACATGTCCCCACGCCGCGACTTGATGGAGTACGTCCGTATTCTGTCTGTGGTTTGGGTGGTGCTGTTGATTCCAGCGTTCCTGCTCATACCCACCTTCGGCAGCTCAGTGAACATACTCAGGGAGCAGCATGTCGGCGTTTACGATGTCCGGGTCGTCGCATCAACCGATGCGTCCGAGCTGGTTTCGTGGTTGAACGAGAACGAGTTTCAATTCACGGATGCCGACGAGGCCGTATTCGATGACTACATCTCGGCAGGTTGGTCATTCGTAGTAGCCAACGTGAGTTCGTCAGCAGACACGACCGAGGAAGATGTGATATCCATGGGACTTGTTGCCCCACTGATACTCCGCTTCCCGTCTGCTGTACCGGTGTACCCACTGGCTCTGACTGCCACCGCTGGAAGAAATACTGAGGTCCTTCTGTACGTTGTGAGCGACCACAAGGCGACGAGCGACGATCGGCTGACGTTGGAGTACGCCTACAACAGGGAGGACCGGCTGCACGTCATGGGCTACCTGGCTGGCGTCGAGCCGGAGGGCTTCTTCGATCGTGAGAGCACTCTATCCTACCTCACCAAGTTCAATGGGGTCCTGACGCCGTTCCGGATGCAGCAGGACCTTGTGCTGGCGAAGGCGGAAAACGACGACTCCTATCGCGAGCGGATCGTGAGGTGGTAGTCACAAGAACGTAAGATGAATGCGTCTGCTCACTGCAGAGGTGCTCGGATCGCTACGTCTGACACCGCCCGCAGAAGTACGTCGCGCCACCTAGGAAGCTGATCTTCTCGATCTTCCCGCCGCAATCGGGACAGGGCCTATCCTTGGTCTTGCCGCTCAGAACCCTGGTGTAACCACCAGGCTCGCCGAAGAGATCCCGCTCGCCATCACTGCCACCCAACTTGATCGCCTGATTGAGCACCTTGCGCATCGAGTTGTAGAGCTTACGGCGCTCCTTGGCCGTAACCTCAGCCACCTTGCGCTTCGGATGAATGCCGGCATGAAACAGCATGTCCTGCATGTAGGCGTTGCCGAAGCCGTTGATCCGTGGCCGATTGATCAGGAAAGCCTTGATGGTGTTCTTGTCCGGCTTTTCGTACTCCTCGAACAGCTCGTTGAATCGCTTGTAGGTCAGCTCGTGGCCAACCGGTGAGATTCCCTCGGGCCGATAAGGCGGCTCGCCAAGCTCCTTGGCCTTTGTGACTCCGAAGAAGGCCCATAGACCAACAGTCGCCGTAAGCGATGTCCCATCAGTGAACCGCATTATCCACTGGTACTTCTGCGGCAGCTTGGCGTCCTGCTCATGAAACAAGAGGCGGCCGGCCATCTCGTTGATCCGGAACACATAGCCGGGTTCGAGCGATACGAAGATGGACTTGGCGTCGCCGGTCACCTGTCCGACCTTCTTGCCGCCAATCACCTTCTCGCATTCGGTGGCTGACGGCTTGAGGAAGGCGAACTTGTGAGGGCTGTTGCCGCGACTGAAGCGCTCCACGGTCTTACCCGTGAGCGTCTTGTCCAGCTGCGATGAGATCGTGAGTACTTCAGGAAGGTCGAGCATGGTGGGTTCCCTCCGCGACTGCGCAGCTCCCGCCCTTGTAGCAGGCGCTGCCACCAATTATCCGGTCTACCGACGCCCTACGAAAGCGTGCAAGCGCGCTTTGGTCAGTGCGGCGGCAGCATTCCCATGTTCGGCTTTGGCTCCTTCGGTCGCGCTATGCGGCGGAACTCGAAGCCAGCGATATTGAGCGTCGGTAAAGCACCGCACGCCAGTACCGACTGACGCAAGATCAACCCGCCAACCAGACCCAGCCCCGCTCCGATCGCCACTACCGGCATACTGATCGCAGTCTCACTGTCGCCTGCCGCACGATACACCAGAAGCATCAAGACCAACGGTACGGCCAGACCCAGAACGAAGTAGCCAACCACGAACGACCGCATGCGCAGGATGCGCACGGCCGATTCCCTTGGATCCGGTAACTTGAACGCCCCCTGCAGGAAGAACACTATGGCCAGGACTTCTACGACAACCAGTACGGCCGCTTCGATTGCCATCGTCCGCAAGGAGCTGCCTATTGTCTCGGCCTCACCGAA
>JBDHHP010000449.1:0-2382 GCA_039589275.1 Gemmatimonadota bacterium
CTTGTCTGTTCTGCAGCTAACCCTTTTATCTTTGGTGCAGCTAGCTGCCCACGATCAGACACCTGTAGGAAAGATAGAAGCGCAACCCTTTGCGCACCACGTCGTGGTCGTCCACCATAAAGACGGTGACACGTTCGGCGTTGATATCAGCCTGTGACGTCGGTCCTTTTTAGTCCCGAGTCTGTCGAAGGACTTATCGAGACGGGCAGGCTGCCCAACAGGAGCGTTGGGCTGATGCCCTCCTTAGTGATGACGATCTTGGCGTTATCGCGCAGAGCGATCTCGGTCATCTCCATCTGCTTGAGCGTCTGGGCGTTGCCGCAAAAGTACTGCTGCGCAGCTTCATTGACCAGGCGGATGGCCTCGGCCTTGCCCTCGGCCACCTTGATAACCGCCTCGCGCTCACCCTCGGCGCGCTGGATCGTGGCCAGCTTTTGTTGCTCGGCCGCCTCAAACTCGCCGGTAGCCAGCAAGCGCATGGCGCGCCGCTCCTGCTCGGCCGTCTTTTGCTTGTGCATGGCCAGCTTGATGTCGTTGGGTGGGTCAATGAGCATGATCTCAACCTTGCTCACGATCAGACCCCATTCCTCGGCAAAGGTACTGAGAACGGTCTGCAGGTTGTGGGCGATCCTTTCCCGCGCCACGAGGCTTTCATCCAGCGTCAGGTTACCGAACTCCTGGCGCAGGTTGGTCTACCTCGATTTCGACGTTGTCCTTTGTGATCACCGCCTGGGGGAGAATGTCCATCGTGTGCTCGCGAACATCGCGCACGCGCGTAATGTGAATGATGGGCACCTGGAATCCCACCCCAGGCATGACAAGGCCGGTGTATTTGCCCAGGGTTTCCCTGATGCCCCTTTCGTAAGGCCTGAGGGCGTAGATGAGACCTCGAATAATTCGCATGGCTCTCTCCTTTCTGATGAGTCAATATCTCCAAGCTCAATCCCAACCCCGCCGGGAAACCAAAAAGCCTGTCGCGCCGAGGCTTTCCCTTTTGTTGGGCAATGCTGCTCGTCAGTAGAGTAAGAATAGCACAGATCGGGTAAATTGGCAAGCTAGCATAATCAAGGGTTGGCTCATGTGGGCTTTAAGGTGAAGTTGGGCACCATCAGACTTCTGAGTAAGTCAGACGTGACCCGCTTGAGATTGTGTGCCCACTCGAACATGGCCACGTAGAGAGCCAGAAACTTCTTGTGAACACCCCGGAAAGGTCGTAGGAAGTTGCGCGTGCCGGTCCAGAGGCCTTCCATGGTGTTGCAATGGACCTCCCGGACGCCGTCGCCGTCGTCATCTCGGGCCCACTCTTTCCGTGAGTGGCAGACGGTGGCGTGACCACGGCCTGTTCCAGCGATGCGCTGGTAGGCCGTGTGCTCGTCGGTGTAGAGCGTCGTCGTGGGTGCGGTGTCGGCCTCGACCTGGGGTTGGATCGTCGTTTGCTGAGTGTTGTCACAGACGGTGAGACGGATTTGGCCGGATGTGCGTCCCACCACGCCCAAGACGGGCGGACGGTCGTTGTCCATCGTCCCCAGTCCGGGACGTTTATTGGCCCGATGGCGCGGTGGGTCGTCCGGATCGTCATGTTTGTACCCTTTCTCCCCAGCATTCTGGTACATTTCATCCGCTTCCGTCTCGGCATCGGTCAGCGGCGAGCGGGGAAGATGCTCTTGGGCCAGCTTCTGAATCGCATGACGTCGGTTCAGCAGGTGAGAGCGGTCGGCCCCCAACTCTTCGGCCAGGTGTTTCGTCGGTGTGCCCTGGATAATACCGCGCATGATGAGGACGATGGTGACACACGAGTAGCGACTCCCGCTCCAAATGGTGTCGGTGAAGATGTTGTACACATTGCCACATACTCGACATCTGTAGTCAAAGATTGGCCCTCGGTGTCGGTCATGGGGAGCCTGATTCGGAGGCAAGGGATGACCATTGCGGCAATGTAGCCCTTCTGGATGCAACACCTCGAGCAAGAAATCATAGCAGCGCTGTTCATCTAACAGTTCACCAATCGGGAAGATCATCATGGGCTTCGCTCCTTGGGTGATGGTTTGGGGAATTCATGCACAGGGGCATTGTACATCATCTACCAAAAGTTTACCAGTTAACATAACGGGGCATCTGGAAGCGCCTTTTTCCATCTTGCCGAAGCAATCCAGCACCGAAATCAGCCTGAAATCGCTAGAAATCACTCGCGTAGAGCTCAGAGCACCCGTCTAAACCCTCAAATCTCTCGATATTATGTCAATTGGTAAACTTCTAATCTACCTCTTTTCTTCAAATGTCTTCACCCCGAAGTCCACATGAGCCAAGAATTTATACGTTTGGGTGCGCTGTGCCCATCTCTCTGGCCCCCACTTATCCGAGAAAACCGCAGAGAAAGTGTGC
>JBDHHP010000450.1:0-2181 GCA_039589275.1 Gemmatimonadota bacterium
CGACGTAGTACCGGAGACCGAAGTGGAGGACTGCCGATACGACTGCACTGATGACCAGCAGGATCAGGAAGCTTGTGAAATCCATCCCTATCATCTCTCTGCTCTCCTCCTTGCACCAGCCGCGCGAAAGTGCGGCTGGTCGCTTGACGCCACGCGCCGAGGCCGAATCCTTGGCGAAAGCTACGGTACCGTACCTCAAGCCGCAGCCCCAGACGTCCTGTGGAACGGAGACGCAAGAAACCCCCGGCGGTATGGCTCCTCCCGCCCGGAGCTGGAGGCCTCCGAAGTTGGCCTCCGTGAAATACAGCGGGCGGCGCTGAGCCTGGCCTCAGTAAGGTCCTAGCACCGAGGTTGCTCCCTCCGGTACGAACTGGCGAACTTACAAAAGAGGCCTCAAGCCACTGCACGACTCGAAGTAACGGCGGTGGCCTCTGACAGCCGCGCCGCCTGACAGACGCCGCAGTACGACGCCAGCCGAGACGACGAGACCGCTGGACCATCGACGGTAGCGCACGAAGTATTGGGGAGGTTGGCATGTGTCTGGTACGCGGAATCTGTACTGTTCACAGCGTCATGGAGCTATCCTCAGCAAACCGATGTTTCTGGAACCGTGTACTTCACGGACGGAACGAGATTGGAGTTCACCAATATCCGGTCTCTTGAGGGGAGCTTGCCAAACGGCGAACGCATTACATACGGAGAGTTCAACGTCTTCCACGAAGGTGTTTGGAGGGAAGTACCCTTTTCGAGCTTGTCGGAAATCGAGGTGATCCGTCATGAGAGGATCGTCCGTGACCCCTACCTTGATTGGCACCTTTATAACGCTGTGTTGCGGGTTACACTCAAGTCAGGTCTCTCTGTCAGTTCAACATACGGCCATCTAGTCTATGTGGTTCTGGATTTCTCAGACGTTCTCACAGGAGAGCACAGAGAATATCGGCGAGTGATGTTCACGAACACTGACAGAGCTGGGGGAGATTGGTCGCTGCACATCAAGCGGATTGTCTTCAACTGAACCGTTCTGTGCGCGGGACGGGTGGTGATCGACGCGGTCCAAGATGAGTGTGAGGAGATCGTGACCGTCTGGCTGGCGGGGCAGTGGGGAAGGTCAATTCGACTCCGGCCTCCCCGGCAACCAGCCGGCCCTTGCCGTCTCTGGTGCCGGCCCGTGAGCTTTCCAGGTGGCCCTCAAGCCAGAGTAGAAGACTGAAGTAGCGCCGGTGGCCTCCCAGGCCCCGCCGCCGCAGTAGACGCCCTATAGGACGCCCACCCGACGACGAGACTGCCAAGCCACCGACGGCACAGGTGTGTAGTGGGTATCTGATCGAGGACCGTTCAAGGAGGTAGCAAAATGGCGACCTATATCACCCTGCTGCGGTTCACCCAACAGGGGATCCAGAACATCAAGAACAGCCCCGCCCGGCTGGATGCGGCCAGAGAAGTGTTCCGCAAGGAAGGAGCGGAACTGAAGACGTTCTACCAGGTATGGGGGCAGTACGACGCCGTCGTGATCAGCGAAGCGCCAGACGACGCAACGGTTGCGAGACTCGCCTTTGCCACTGCAGGTCTCGGTAATGTCCGCACCGAGACGCTCCGAGCTTTCACTGAGGACGAATACCGGGAGATCATTGCCTCCTTACCCTGAGTGCCCGGTGAGCAATCGTTGCATAGGCAAGACGACCGGCGATGACATGAGGCAGTGTCGTGCGTGTTAGACACCCATCCATGAAGCATCACTTCGCCAGAGTCGCGCCGCGCTATCGGCGGATGCGAGAGCTGGATGTGACCGCAGTTCGTGAGATAGCGCGGATTATCGGGCGACTCCCGAAGTCCGACCTCCGCATTGTGATCCTCGACGTGGGGTCGGGAACCGGGAGATATCTTGAGTCGGTTCTCGCCGAGTCCGCTCTGGAGACGACGCACCGATGCTGTGCTGTCCGGTACGACGCCTTGCGCGAGATGCTCGGCGGGACTTGCGCGTCGAGCGGGTTGCCCTGCCGCTCAGTCAAGTCGGTGGTCGGTCTTGCAGAGTCGCTCCCATTTGCAGCCGATGCAGTTGACGCCGTCCTGGTGTTCAATGCCATCCACCACTTCGACGCTACACCGTTTGTGACCGAAGTAGGTCGTGTGTTGCGACCCGATGGCAAGGTGATCATCTACACCCGTACTCCGGAGCAGAAC
>JBDHHP010000451.1:0-3184 GCA_039589275.1 Gemmatimonadota bacterium
CGTCTTGTATCGATGGATCGTGTTCTCGACCATGCTGCGCTTGCTGTAACCCGACCGCTTGTGCCACTCGCGTCGACCGAGTCTCCGGATGGAGCGGATGTTCCGATTCCTCTCCATCAATGCGTCCGACGGTCTTGGACTTAGCCGCGCGTCGCGTCCAGGTGGGATGAGCACCCTGACTGTCCGTCCCTCACCGTGCGCATGGGTGGCTTCGTAAACACCCTCGGTATCGTAGGCACCATCTGCAGAGACGGAAGTCACTCGACCGTTGATTTGCTTGAGCACGACGGGAACCCGAGTGCAATCATGCGTTCGGCGACCGGTCAGATCCGAGGCAACGATCTCGCCAGTGTTCGCGTCAACCGCAATGTGCAGCTTCCGCCATGCCCTCTTCTTCGGTGGCTTCCGCAGATTGCCGACGTGAATCCTGAGGCCCGTACTGTCGATGAGCAGGTGGATAGGCCGATGGCTCGCGACTGCGCGAAATGGGATCTCACCGAGCGCCCTGAGCCGCCGGGACAGGGTCGTGTGGTCGGGAATGGGGATCTCCACCTCAAGCATGTCTGCCAGCGATCGCAAGAAGCCTTCAGTCTGTCGGAGCGGCAGGTGAAAGACCATGCGGATCGTCAGAGCCGCCTCGATCGCAATGTTCGCGTAGATGCGTTGACCGCCGGGTCTACCACTGGTTGGTGCCCGCCAGGATTTGATGGCGTCGTCGGAAAACCAGATGGTGAGGTCGCCGTGTCTGCGTAGGCCAGCCTCGTAATCAGGCCAGTTGCGGATTCGGTAGGGGGATTTGGCGTACTTGTACTGGCTCCGTTTAGGATACTTCATCGGTGGCGAATCCGGATCAGGGGCATCGCCTCAATGATGCACTGGAACCCAGAGCCATGCACCAACGCCACGGCTCAGGCTCTCTAATTGTTATAGGTTGGTTGACTTTGCAGGTCAAGTACAATCTACATTCGGCAGGTCTCCGATGCCCCATTGGGGGATTGTCCGGCCTGACGAAGGGGGTTTGATCCGTGTAGGTCACCGGCGGGAAAGCTCAGACCGTCAGGTCTTCGTCGACTCCATGGTAGCATCATGGGGCGCGCTCTCAACATGCGTTAGGTGGAACTAGTAGACAAAGGAGACATCCGATGAAGAAAGGAGTGGGTCTGTGGATTGACCACAGGAAGGCTGTTGTCGTGGCTGTTACGGACAAAGGGGAAGAGATGGGACTGATAATATCGAAGGTTGAAAAACAGCTCCGCCGTTCTGGTGATTCACCTCTTAAGGGTCCCTATGAATCACAGCAGGTACCCGCGGCCGACAGCCGCCAGAGAGCTCTTACGGGACATCTCAACCTCTATTACGATGCGGTGATTGCGTGCATTGGCGATGCGGAGTCCATTCTGATATTTGGTCCTGGTGAGGCAAAGGGCGAACTGGAGAAACGTCTCGAAAGAAGCAACCTGGGCGGACGCATCGCAGCTGTTGAGACAGTTGACAAGATGACGGATCGCCAGATTGCGGCGAAAGTTCGACAGCACTTTGCAGAATAGCCGTCGGCAAGACGATCGAGACGGAATCACCCAACACCTCAAAGGAGTGCCGATCTCCCGTCACTTGCTCTGGCCGGGCGCAGCGGCCGCCGCCAATGCAGTTCGCCTGGCCCGGCCCCGGGTCGGGGCCAACAAACGTACACTGAGTTGGGAGAAGGCCTACTGTTTCTAGGTCAGGCGGGCGGGGCATAAGAGCAAAGAGCTGCAGGCAACAAGTTCTCGATTCGAAAGGATCGACTCACTGCCAACCGGAGGGGAATGACCCGCGTTCGAGGCACACTCAAGGCACGCGAGTCTCTGGTGCACTGTGACAAGGCGAGTTGGCTGCGCGCACTGGACATCCGGTGGCGCGTGACGCCTCGCCTGAGCAAGCGTCGGGCAATATTGGGCGACCTGGGAGACCAACTTCCGAGACGCCGGATGGGCTCTGAGTCTGAGAACTGCCGCGTACACGGCGAAAACGTGCTCGGCGAAGTTGGCGAACGCTACGAGGATTCACGACGGACTGTTCAGTCGAGAAGCTCTGTCGTGACTCAAAGATCGGCGCGCACCTCTGTTGATGGCGCTACTGGCCCCTCTCGGTTACGGCGACGTCGACGATGATCTTCAATAGCTTGTCCCTGACAGCGTCGACGTCGTGCTGCAAGGACACCTTGTTCCCGAAGAACCTCTTTTCACGCTTCACGATAGTTGCTTCGAACTCCTTAAGCGCCTCGTGGATCTGTTGCTGGTGTTCCAATCCGCTGCTCATCGCTGGCTCCTGGCTGTCGTCCCTACCCCCAGATAACCTCCGAGGACGGAGTAAGCAAGTGCTCAGCAGTCATCGCATCACGCGTTCAGTGCAAACTCACCTTGGCGATGCGCCCCTTTGGATCTCCTTTGCAGGATCTTTCTAGTGCCTCTTGGAATGCCCTCTGGCTGAGCGCTCTGACCACGCGAAGCACGCACCCACAGGTCAATGTCCCGACTCACAGCTCCCCTAGTCTCCACACCGCAGTAGCTTACGGTGTCCTCGCCCGGATTATCATCGTGTTCCTTGGGATCCTCCTTGCTGTGCTGTCTCTTGTGATCATCGCCCATGTCACGTGGTCATATCGTCAAGGCTCATTTCCCGCATCCCGCCTACGAAGAGATGCAAGACGCGCGGCGCGCCGGACACGGCAGTTAGATC
The DNA here is from genome assembly GCA_039589275.1 of Gemmatimonadota bacterium. Taxonomy (GTDB): domain Bacteria; phylum Gemmatimonadota; class Gemmatimonadetes; order Gemmatimonadales; family GWC2-71-9. The sequence goes on from JBDHHP010000451.1 coordinate 2,719, forward strand.
GCGAGGACAACGAGCATGAGTCGCGGCTGCGTGCTCCCCGTCGCGGAAGGTTGTTCAAGCTGCTCTGGCCACTCACGTCCTAGTTGGTGACGAATGTCACCGTGACGCTGTTCTGGTTGTACTTCTTTGTGTTGAACCGCACGACCGTTATCGGTCGGCGGGACGTGGGGGAGGAACCGAACACGCTCCTGCTATCGAATCACCAATCGATGCTCGACAGCTTCTTGGTCGGGCTGGCGGCGTTCTACCCCAGGTCGTTGCTCAAGCCTCGCCTGCTTCCGTGGAATCCGGCGGCCGTAGAGAACTTCTACAAGAACCCATTGCTATCGTGGCTGGCAGACAACTGGAAGTGTATCCCGGTCCGGGAGGGGCGTCGCGACTTGCACGCGCTCCATCGCATGGCTGAGGTGCTTCCGCGCGGCGTGATGATACTGTTTCCGGAGGGCACTCGGTCGCGGGACGGCTC
>JBDHHP010000452.1:0-2770 GCA_039589275.1 Gemmatimonadota bacterium
AAAGGCGGCATAGGACAAGGCGAATCCGACCGCGCCTTCCCCCAAGGCATTGTGGGCAAAGACGGCCATCGCGGCGACGCTGAACATCTGCAGGAAGGTGAAGAAGCGGGTGCGAATGTCATTGCTGCCGTGCAGATCGTGATACATGGTGCCGTTCAACCAAGCCCACCACACGATGACAAAAAGAAAGGCATAGGTGGCGAGGCCAGACAGGTCGATGTGCCCGGCCAGGGCATGGGCCAATTCGGCAATGAGCACGACATACACCAGGTCATAGAACAGCTCCAGAAATGTGACCTGGCGATCTGTTACTTGGTCTCTCGTGCTTCTTGGGGGCTGCCACCACCTGCGGAAATTCCGTCTCAGGGCATTCACACAATCCTACTCCTTGTCGTTGATATCCACCTGGCTCAATTGCGCGAAACGCACGCCGGTTAGCTGTTCCGAAACCTGTTAAGAACGGCGGGCGTCAACTAAAAACAGTCAGGACCATTCCATAGTCTACCCGGCTTCCAGATGACGGTCAAGCTGACCAGACCACGCACAATTGGGTTAACACGGTACCGGAGCTCGGAAACGGGACCGGTGCATATTCCGATGAAACCGTCTACGAGTTCCGTGCATGTCGTCCACATTCGAAGCGCTTCAGACACGTTCACCTCCTTGGCTAAACATGGTGCTACTATGGCCGACTGCTACAACTTTGGCCGCGCCGTCTCGCTCGTTCGCTTATTCGCTAACTCGTCCAGCTCCCTGTCGCAAATCCTCCTTGAACTGGCTCATATACAGATCGAAGTAAAAGCCCTCCCGGGCCATGAGCGTATCGTGCGGCCCCAGGTCTACGATTCTGCCGTGGTCGAGGACGATGATCTGATCCGCCTCACGGATGGTGCTCAATCGGTGAGCGATCACAAAGCTGGTTCGCCCCATCATCAAGCGCAGTAATGCCTCCTGGATCTTTTTCTCCGTGCGGGTGTCAACGCTGCTCGTCGCCTCATCCAGGATCAGCACGTCGGGGTCGGCCAGGATCGCCCGGGCTATGGTCAGCAATTGTCGTTGCCCCTGGCTCAAGTTGCTCCCCCGTTCAGACAGGATGGTCTGGTAGCCGTTCGGCAACCGTTCGATGAACTCGTGGGCGTTGGCCAGTTTTGCGGCCTCGACACATTCCTCGTCGCTGGCATCGAGTCGCCCATAGCGCAGGTTCTCCATTACGGTCTCGGAAAAGAGAAAGGGAACCTGCAAAACGATGCCCGTTCGGCGGCGCAGGCTGTCCTGTTGCACCTCGTAAATGCTCTGGCCATCGACCGTGATCGCCCCATCTTGGATGTCGTAGAAACGGGTCAGGACGTTGATAATGGTGCTCTTGCCCGCCCCGGTCGGGCCACACAGGCCGATCATCTGACCCGGCTGCGCTTCGAACGAGTTGTCGTACAGGATTTGGATGCCCGGCACGTAGCTAAAGTCAACCTGGTCAAAGACGACGTGTCCTTCGACGTCCAGCAAAGCCAGGGCGTCCGGCCTGTCCACGATCTCCGGCTGCTCGTCCAGAATCTCAAACACGCGCTCCGCGCCGGCGATGGCCTGTAGAATGGTATTAAAGAGCTGTGACAGTTGCGACAGAGGGCGGTTGAACTGCCGGGCATAGTTCAGAAATGTGGCCACCGTACCGACTTGCATCGCTCCCCGAACGGCCAACCAGCGGCGAGACTGAGCTCCCGAAAGTTCTCTACAGCAGATTCTTCCTGACGATATGCCTTGATCACCCGCGCGCCACTGATGGTTTCTTCCATATAGCCGTTCAGTGCGCCAAGGCTCTCTTGCAGGTTGGCAAACGCCGCCCCTGCATACCGTCCGAACAACGCCAGCGCCCCTGCCATCAGAGGGACGACCACCAGAACCGCGATAGACATAGGGATGCTTAGCAGGAGCATGGCCACCACTACGCCCAGCAGGGTAAACGTGCTCTGCAAGAATCGAGTGATCCCGTTGGACAGGAACTGGTTGATCGCATCGGTGTCGTTGACCACCCGGCTCATCAACTCGCCGATGGGCTGCCGGTCGTAGAAGCGGAGTGAGAGGGTCTGGATGTGGTCGAACAGGTCGCGGCGCAGTGCGTACATCGCGCTCTGGGCAATATCGGCCATGAGCCAGCCCTGGACCATTCCAGCCACCCATCCGCCAACCCCGGCCGCACCCATCAACAGCACGACGTTGATCAGTCCGGCCACGGTGCCTTGCTCGAGGTACTCGTTAATACCGACGCCCAACAGATAGGGTCCGACCACGTTCAACAGGGTGCTTACGAGGAGGAGGATAATGACGGCCGCGAGTTTCCCCCTGTAGGCCGTCACGTAGCCCAACAAGCGGCGCAAGGTCTGTATCTTCGAGGGGGGCGGCGGTGCCTTAGTCTGCGGCGGTTTGACAAAAGTTAACTTGGGCTGCTTTTCTTCCTCTGGTGGATGCGCGAGTTTTTCGGCCATCGCTATTCCTCCAATCCTCCCAACTGGGACTCGTAGATTTCTCGATAGATCGGGCTGGAAGCCAGGAGTTCGTCGTGGGTGCCTTCGGCCACGATCTCGCCGTTGTCCAGGACGATGATCTTGTCCGCGATGAGGACGGTGCTAATCCGTTGGGCGACGACAAAGGTCGTGGTCTGGTGCAGCAAGTCCGCCAGCGCCGCCTGGATGCGGGTTTCGGTGGCCACGTCTACGGCACTGGTACTGTCGTCCAGAATGAGGATCCTGGGTTTGATAGCCAGGGCGCGGGCGAT
>JBDHHP010000453.1:0-2137 GCA_039589275.1 Gemmatimonadota bacterium
GCTTCAGCGGACGGAAGTGCGGGCGGGGCCGCCGTCCACTACTCGTGTGGGGACTGCGCGTCCCCAATGCGCTGTGGGGTGACATACGACAAGCCTCGTTTAGCGGTTCTCCTGTAAGGTGGACATGTGGTAATACCTCCGTGGGATACCTAGAAGTTCCTTGGTGCGGAGGTTGTCGATCGGAGGACGCGGCTCGAGTCCCACCGGCAGCGCCGGAGCTTCAGTACGCCGGCCGTTTGTCAGGGCACTGAGGTGAATGCTGCTCGGCGGCTTTGTCAACTTAGCCGAAATCCACAGCGAAACGCGTGATCCGTAGGACAGGAAACCCCCGGCATTCGGGCGTTTGCTATCTGGGCGAGACGTCCAAGCGGGCAAGAATCAGCTTAAGTTGACAGTACCCGGTTTGGGGCTAGAGACGGCCAAATTGGCCTGCTGTGCCCGAAAGGCCGAGCCAAGCGGCCGCGCACTCAACTGCGACGCCTGTCCAGCCCTTTCTCCTGCTCAGACTTTGTGAAAAAGGGTGCGAAATTGACAGCAGCAGAGCCACTCTCTAGCTTGGCCGGTCGCCCTCAGAGCCGTTGTCGGTGCCGTGAAGCTGCGCCGCCGTAGCCGACTTCGGTTCTCGGCGGGGCGTTGTTGCATGGCTCGGAAGTGAGCCCAGGTTCCCTGTCCCCCGAGTGACAATCACCCTACTCGGTAGCTTTCGGGCATCCCGAGACTGGTCATCGTATTGAGGATCTTACTCGACAGCTGCACCTCAACTCGTTGTCCAGCTAGGGTTCGACTTCGCATACTTCGACCGATGATCGTCTTGTAGCGGTACATGGCATTCTCCACCATGGCCCGCTTACTGTAGCCTGAATCTTTGTGCCACTCGCGCCGCCCGAGTTTTCGGATGGAGCGGATATTTCGATTCCTCTCCTTCACAGCGGCCGACGGTCTTGGACTTAGCTGGGCGTCGCGTCCAGGTGGGATGAGCACCCTCACGGCTCGTCCCACGCCCCGCGCATGAGCGGCCTGGTAGGTGCCCTCGGTATCGTAGGCACCATCTGCACAGACGGAGGCCACTCGATTGTTGATCTGCCCGAGCAAGGCGGGAACCCGAGCGCAATTGTGCGTTCGACGACTGGTCAGATCCGAGGCGAGGATCTTACCAGTGCCCGCGTCAACCGCAAGGTGCAGCTTCCGCCAGGCCCTGTTCTTCGGTGGCTTCCGCAGGTTGCCGACGTGAATCCTGAGGCCGGTGCTGTCGATGAGCAGGTGGATAGGCCGGTGGCTCGCGAGCGCAGGAAACGAGTGTTGACCGAGCGTCTTGAGCCGCCGCGACAGGGTCGTGTGATCCGGAATGGGGATGTTTAATTCGAGCTTCTCTGCCAACGATCGCAAGAAGCCTTCGGTCTGTCGGAGCGGGAGATGAAAGACCATGCGGATCGTCAGACCCGCCTCAATCGCGATGTTCGCGTAGATGCGTTGGCCGCCAGGCCTGCCGCTGGGTAGGGCCCGCCAGGAGTTGATTGCGTCGTCGGAAAGCCAGACGGTGAGGTCGCCTCGTCTGCGTAGGCCCGTCTCGTACTCAGCCCAATTGCGAATCCGGTATGGGGATTTCGCGTACTTGTACTGGCTCCGTTTCGGGTACTTCATCGGTGGCGACTCCGGATCGGGGGCTTCACCACCATGATGCGCCGAAATCCGGAGCCATGCACCAACGCCACGATGTTCCTGGAGAGTACGTGCGGGTCGCACAGATCGACGCCTATCAGGAGGGCGATTGCAGCGGATGGGGATGTCCTGACCGTGACGACATGATCGCAGAACTCAGGAAGAAGGCAGCCGAGGTTGGGTGCAACGGGATCGTCCTGGATCCAATTGATCCCGCCACACCTGAGCTGCAGCGCCGCATAACGGCGCTGCGTGTGCTCGCAATACGGTGGAAACCAGGTCCTTGATTAACCGGCCCCGAGCGTCTCGCGGCGCTCGGGGCTCGAGAGGCGGCGACGGCAACAGGCTCTCACAGAAGGATGATGTTGTTCTCCCGGCACGTCCTTTTCACATCGTCGCTCCAGATGCTCGCCTGGATCTCGCCGATGTGAGCCTTTCGCAGGTAGAGCATACAGAGCCGCGATTGGCCAATGCCGCC
>JBDHHP010000454.1:0-2945 GCA_039589275.1 Gemmatimonadota bacterium
GGCAGCACTGCGATACGCGACGGCGGCAGATTGGCGGGTGTGTCTGGCAGCCTGGAACATCAAGCCTCCCAGGGCAACCAGGACCGTCGTCAACAGCGTGAGGGCGATCATGATCTCGATCAGCGAAACGCCGGCTTCGCTACGGGCTGAGTATGCGTACGTGTCCCGCACGCGTAATCCGCACCCCTCGTTGATAGGTGTCGTTGGTTATGGTGAAAGTGGTCGTCTGCGGCGTGACCCCGGAAGGAAACACCTCAATTGCGGTCGCCGGGGCCACCGCCAGCGTTTCAATGCCGTAGTCAGTGCTAGGGCCGAGTTGTCGGGTCCTGTAGATGGTTGATCCTGATCGGTCCCGAATCATGTACGACTGAACCGGTGTGGAGACGATAATGACGATCGGCCTTCGCTCCCTGGACGCAACCATCTGGGCGTACTGCAGGTCAGCGGCAATTACCGAGGTAGCCTGCCTGACCCTGGCACGTTGTACGGCTGGCACCAACGCCACGATGCTCACGGCCATAAGTATCCCCACAACGGCCAGAGCAATGACCACTTCGATCAGGGTAAATCCCCGCGTACGCGTCAGATATTGCATTTTGGAGCTCGCTCCAGAAACTAACGATCTGTGCGGAGGCCGACCATACTCTGTGATCTAGCGCACATTCCGGATGGTGGTTGAGGCCCGGCTTCAGACCGAGGCCCGTTGGTGGGGAGGAAGCACTCCCAATAGATTGGGAGCTTCCGCTACAGGCAAGAGAAGTAGGGCCGAAAGGACATAGCCATGAAGCTTCGCATCACTCTGCTGTCAACGATCATGGCAGCGGCCCTTACGGCCGTGCCGCTGACAGGTCAGGGTCAGGCTGTCACTGAGCTGGGTTGCATCGTGATGAACACCGAGCGTGTCCCGCTGGTCGGGCGCGAGAGCCCGCTCGATTCGGTGATGTTCTCGATATCCGGTGGGCCGGTCAAGATCTGCTACGGTCGTCCGTCAGCCCGGGGAAGGACCATGATCGGTGGCCCGAATATCCCCTACGGTCAACTGTGGCGCATGGGGGCCAACGAACCGACCATGATTCACACTTCTGTCCCGCTGGTGGTGGCTGGAATCTACATCGAGCCTGGCAGCTATTCGCTGTATACGATACCGGGACGCGGGCAATGGCGCTTGATCCTCAACCGGTCCATCTCTCAGTGGGGCCATGAGTCCATGAGTCCAACTACACTGCACTCGTGAGAGAGGGGGAGGTGGGCAGGGCGTCCGTTCCCAGCGAGCGCAGATCGGGTAGCGTGGAACAGCTGACCTTCAGAGTGCAGCCTGCAGGGCGCGACCGCGCAGTGGTGTTCCTTGAGTGGGAACGCACGCAGGTGACGATTCCGATAGCGGCAGGCTGAAACAGGGGCTTAACCGGGTTAAGCGTTGGAGTTAGGTGGACTCCTGGGTACATTGCGGGCTTCCCGAAACTAGTATGCTGTTCTCAGGTCCCAAGGAGGCCCGGCAATGCTCCAGATTCCAGTGGCGATGCTGACCCTTTCCGGTATGGTTGGGTTCGCGTCAGATCGACCGGCATCAATCGACGCGCAGGCGGAGACCGCCTGCATCATCATGAACCAGCGGAACTTCGACAGCCGCCCCAGTCCACTCGACTCCATCTCGTTCTCTGTGTCGGGGCAGGATGTGAAGGTCTGCTATGGCCGGCCGTCGGCGAGAGGCCGGACGATGATCGGAGGCGAGAACGTTCCGTTTGGTCAGCTGTGGCGGACCGGTGCGAACGAGCCCACGATGATCCACACGCCAGTTGCACTGAGTGTCGCTGGCATCGAGATCGAGCCGGGTACTTACTCTCTCTACACTGTTCCTGGAGAGACGGAGTGGGAGGTAGTAGTGAACCGGTCGACCTCTCAGTGGGGCGCTGAACGCGGATATACCGAAGAGATTGAGGCTCAAGAGATTGGGCGCGGTAGGGTAGTCAGCGGGCCGTTGGATGCACACGTGGAGACATTCACCATCAAGGCGGAGCCCGTTACCTCAGGTGTTCATGTGATATTGGAATGGGAAGGCACCCGGGTTGCGATACCGGTGCGGGCGAGATAACAACTAGATAAGGCAGCGTATAGACGAGAACGGCCGCCGCGCGCCGGTGCGCGGCAGCCGTTCTCGGTGTTAGGGCATCAGGGCGTGGGGTGCTCGCCCGTTATCTCAAACCCGCTCTTCTCCAGTTTGTGCTCGTGGTTCTTGGCAGCGTCTCCCGACTCGTCTTCCACCACGCGGCCGTCGAACAGGTGGATCGTGCGGTCGGCGTACTCGGCGTAGCGCGGATCGTGCGTCACCATGCAGATCGTAGCACCCTCGCCGTGAAGCTCCTTCAACAGATCCATCACCGCTTCACCGTTGGTGGAGTCCAGGTTACCCGTAGGCTCGTCAGCCAATAGAATCGCCGGATCTCCTGCCACCGACCGTGCCACCGCCACACGCTGCTGCTGACCACCCGACAGCTGCGACGGATAGTGTTTCATTCGGTGGGACATACCCACCTTCTCCAAGGCCTCGTGCACCCGTTTCTTACGCTCCGCCGACGGCATGTCACGGTAGGTGAGCGGTAACTCCACGTTCTCGTACACCGTGAGATCGCCAATCAGATTGAACGCCTGAAAGATGAAACCAATCTGCCGATTCCTGATCCGAGCCCGCTGTGATGCCTTGATGTTGGCCACCCGTGCCCGCTAACGTGTATGCACCGCCAGTCGGCGTATCCAGCAGGCCGAGTATCGACAGCAGAGTCGTCTTACCACAACCCGACGGACCCGCAATCGACACATACTCGCCCTCACGAATCTCCAGATGGATGTCGGACAAGGCGTGTGTCTCGACCTCCTCGGTGAAGAAGACCTTCTTCACACCGTCTAACTTGATCAGCGCTCCGTTGTCTGCCATTTCCGTCTCCCCA
>JBDHHP010000455.1:0-2314 GCA_039589275.1 Gemmatimonadota bacterium
GTTGGTACTCATCATTGGATCAATGGGGGCTGTTCGCACCGAGACCCTCCGAGCTTTCCCGGAGGATCAGTACCGTGAGATCATCGCGGCCCTGCCGTAGTCACAGTCGCCATTCAAAAGAACCTGTATCGTGACAGTCCCCGGGCGTCTCGCGGCGCTCGGGGCTTTGTCACGTCAAATGACGATCAGGTGACGGTACGAGATTAGTGTTGAGGCCGTTGGCCACCCCTTGGAGCTGGCAACACCCAGGTATCGCCAATCGTGGCTCGGCTCCGTTGCACGTGGCTCAGCACTCCAACCAGATGCGCTGAGATTGGCGTCACGTGCCGGTGACCGATCTTGTCGTGCTCTGCGCGCCAGTGAATTCGGGCCGTTTCCAGCTCTATGTCCGACCAACGCAGGGGCGGATCGCCCCTAGCCTGTGCCCAGTTTCGTTGGCCAGGATCAACATCAGCCTCATCCGCCAATCAACCTGCCCTGCTGCGCTGAGCAGCGGCTGGTACTGGGCCTCGGTAATGACCGGTCTGTTGGAATTTCGCTCTTTGGGCAACCGATATCCCTTCAACGGGTTGTGAGCCACTAGTGGCCGGCCACCGACCACCGCTCTCATACCCCAGTTGAACACAGCTCTTAACCAGCTCAGATCGCCGCCGCACCTGCTGTCGTCACCAACGTAAACGCCGGATTATTGAGTGCGTCCACAAATGCTGCCCCACTCCCAAACCGATCAGCCGGTGCTGGCCGTGCGATGCCTGTTACGAGACTGCTGTTGATCTCCTTTGGGGTCTTCTCGCCGACCCGTTCCGTGCCTTCGGCAGGGAGGCCTACTGTGCGGGAGCGGAGGGCAAGCCAGAATCGGCCGCCGCTGAACGAGCAATTGCTGGCATCGGCAAACTCGCACAGGACGGTGCCGCGATCGACAAGCTGCTGAACGGGCTTGGTGAGGCTACGTTTGAAAGAACGACATGCCAGAAACAGTGGGGTTTGTGACCACTGTTGTGACCACGAGATAGGGCCAGGTCCAAGCCCTTACCTCCCTCTGATCCCACCCGTAGCTTTGCCTCCCCAATACTCGCAGTCCCCGCAAGGAGGTCGCCATGCGCCGTCCCGCACTCACAATACTGTCTCTGGTCTTCCTGGCCGCTTGCCAACCCGCCATTGCTCCCTTGTCCGACGACCAAAACGTTGACTGGATGCCCGCGAACGAGCCCTTAGTTGAGGGACGTGCGGCCTACAGAGATGCCTGTGAGGCTGAAGCGTCTCAGCCAGCCCCGCAGGACTTCACTATTATCCCCCTGGGAATCGACGGGTACGGTGATCTGGCGGTTGACCGCGGGACCTGGTCTCAGACGTCTGTGTCTGACAGCACGGCGGAGACTGTCACGGTCACCGGCAAGTATGTCGCGATCGCCCGCAAGGAAGCAGATGCTTCGTGGTCTTGGACAACGGTCATCTATAACTACGACGCGCCGCTTCCTCAGCTCGAGCAAGGTTAGCAGGTCCGGCCCGAACGCCTCGGGGCCGGAGGCGTCGCAAGAGCGCCCGGGGGCACCTCCGTGAACAGTGAACCCGGACTCGCCTCCATTCGAAATATAGCGGTTCGCGCTATGTTTATTGCCGTGAAGGGAAACGGTCGCTATCGATTCGGTGTATGGACGGAGACGTATGAAACCGCGCGATTCCATCACCCCCGTCACCTTCTCACGCGAAGAGCTCCGCGTGATCCGTGAGAGCTTCGGCAGAGGCGGAACGCCGCCTGTCTGCCCGATATGCGGTGGACTACTCAAGGTCGACGGACCAGCAGCCGGGGAGGTGGAACCAACCGTGTGGCAGATTGAATGCAAACCCTGTCGCCGAGCAGCATTCATCTCAGTGCCCTGACAATGGGCCGGCCGAACCTCTGGCTTTTCGAAGAGAAGATGGAACTGCAGCGCGCACGGCCGGGCTAGGCATGCTCCCGCTCGTCCCCTCCCTGACGAAACCCCTCCCGGGTGGCAGGGGTCCCGGCGCGCCACAGTCCCATTGATAAGACGCGCGAACGACTCCCGGAGTTGCAGGCCGTTCCATCCCACACCAACAAGAAAGGGCCGGCGAACCACCCTCCATGCTACTGCTTGTGACTAGGGGGACCTGCCCTCACTAGTAGTCGAACTGCTTCCCCAACAACTCCGGCCCGGTCTTCCACTGGCCGGGGAATGACTCCCCAAGCCACTTGAAGAGCTGTATGTGTCCAAGGGTGCGGAACCCGGCATCGTAGAAGAACGCGATCGCCTCCTCGTTCCTCGCGACTGGCTTCACGCTGAGGCACAGCACA
>JBDHHP010000456.1:0-2112 GCA_039589275.1 Gemmatimonadota bacterium
GCGTGATGATGCCGAATGTGATTGCGCCAACCACCCAGTTCAGAAAGCTGTGCTTGGTCTCGACCCGCGCCCACCGTCCACCACAGTACTGGCTAGCGTCCACTTGAGCCGGGACGATCGCGTAGGCGAAGGCCATGTTCCATTCCTCGTGATACTCCGTCGTCGCTGGCTCAAGACCTGAATCAATGACGATTTGATGGCAACCGGCGGAGACGAGAACAAGGAACACCAAGGTCAGCACAACCGCTGCGCCACGCCTGATGCGGTGTTGCATGAGCCCCCCTGTGTTGTGTATTACCCCAACCTCGGAATCATAACGTGCGACAAACCGGACTACTCGGTGACCTGGCGGTCGTCGTCCGGCAGGACGCCACTTCAGTGTCTGCTCGTAGGGACGGAACATCACAAGGCCATTGACTCCGGCATCATATCGTCGGGGACGTTGGAAAAGTGGTCCCTGACATCGACAGCGATTACCCCAAGGTGGTCGCGCAGCGGTGGTCTAGGTAGGCAGGCCCGCCGCCGGTGGGACTTCGCTTGAAACTCACATCCGGTTATGTGACTCCCAATATTCAGGCGCGTAGGCGGATGCGCAACAGTGCAGCGATACAACACTGACAGAGGCCGGGCCGCTTGGCTCGGCCTTTTCGTTGGTCCGGCACGCCGATCTGGCCGTCAACAGCTGCAGGTCGTAGCTTAGCGTAGTCGCCAATCGGGAGCCGTCCCCATGGCTGACGTGCTGGAACGCTTGAAAGCTGCCCTCGCCGACCGCTACACCATCGAGCGAGAACTGGGTAGCGGGGGCATGGCGACGGTCTACCTAGCTCAGGACCTTAAGCACGAACGCGAGGTTGCAGAGAAGGTGTTGCGTCCAGAACTGGCAGTAGCATTGGGCGCGGATCGGTTTCACCGAGAGATCAAGATCGCATCGTCCCGGCATAGCCAAGACGAACCGGCCGAGGGAGCATGCCCCCTCGGCCTTCCTCTTTGGTCCTGTCCTTCAGATAGCGACCTGAGTGATCGTACCGGTCAGTGAAGGATGTAGGACTCCGCGAGCTGGGACATAACGACCAGAGTGATGCGTTCGCCTGGCGTAACGGATATCGGGTTCGTCTTGACGGCTTCGGCGACGCGTCCCGTCTGCGAGACCGGGATCGGCCGCTTGTCGTTGTTCCATCAGCGAGCCAGTCAGGCAACTTGAGCTCGTGCTGCGTGGTTCGGCGGACTGTCCCGATCCGTGAGCGTTGGCCTCCCTCCGTCTCCGCGAAGATCTCAACATCCAGGGTGTTACAGTTGTTCACCATTACGGTGGCATTCGATCCTTGCGGCCTGTCGGTCCCCTCACCAACGTCGACGGGCGTCGCTGCGATCGCTGGAGCCGACAGGAGCACGGTCAGAGCCACCGCACCGGTGATGGACCTCCGGAATTGGCGGATCAACATTTCAGCCTCCTAGAGAACGGTCAGTATGTTAATAGATATCTATTATATCTATACGTAAGGTGTTTACATTGGTTCCAAGTGGGGCCCGGGCCGCACCTATTGCCCCCCGGGGCCGGGCGGTGGTGCGGCGGCCGCGGCTCTGTTGACTAACAGTCGGAGTTCACCGCGACGCCTTTGGCTTGCAGGGCAGCCACGTCCGTGCAACTCACGCTCGTGGACAAGAGAGAGACCAGATCGCCCGCTCCGAGCCCTGTGTTGTCGAGCAAAGGCTGGATGTCGGTGAGGTTTGGGTTGTTGTCGAGCCTGAGGTACGTCAGGCTCGTGAGCCCGCTTAGCGCACTGATGTCGGTGATCGAGGTGCCGCTGAGGTGGAGGTCCGTCTACGGCGTCTACTATGGCGGCGGGCCCACGAAGGCCACCGGCGTTCACTGTGAGTTCAGTGAGGGCGACAGCCAATCATGCGGCTGGGTACACAGACTGCAAGACAAAGCCCCGAGCGCCGCGAGACGGCCGGGGCTGAGAAACAAACCGCCCGGCGCGGGGCTAGAACGCGATGCGCGCCCCGATGCCGAAGCCGTCACGAAGCGGCACGACGCTCACGCGCACGGCGGGCTCGCGATGGCGACGATTGTAGGCCTTGGCATCCAGAACGGCGACCACCGTGCCTGCA
>JBDHHP010000457.1:0-2035 GCA_039589275.1 Gemmatimonadota bacterium
GCGAAGTTCGTGCGGGGCTGGTCGAAGGCAGAGTCGGTGACGACGTTCAGAACTCCGATGGTCTGCTTGCCGACTCGCCCCGTCATGCGCACCCCACCTAAGACCGGTACCGGCCCGTCCTCTGCGATCCCGATCTGTCGAGAGAAGAACAACAAGAACGGCGGTGGCTCAAATCCTCCACGCACGCCGAACTCGAAGATGCCCGCGTTCTCCAGGAAAAACTCCCGCTTTTCCGGGAAGAACAGACTGAACCTGGTGAGGTTGACTTGTTCGTCGTCCACTTCCACCTGAGCGAAGTCGGTGTTGAGCGTCGCGTCCAGGACCAGGCCCGACCTCACCTCGTACTTGGCATCGATACCCAGTTCCAGCTCGGGGTCAGTGTCGACGCCGGCCACCTCTTGTTCTTGGGTTCCACCACCTAGTAGATAGGGCTTTAGCTCCACGTTGCGGCCGGAACGCGGCAGGTCAGTGAGCCCCTCCAGGTGGCCTGATCTGCTCACCCGCTGAAAACCCCCGTTGTCCCGCGACCAACCGCTCCACAGCACCTCTTCGTTCTTACGGCGAATGATCCGATAGACGTTCAAACCCCACGGCGAGCCAGACGCGTTGACCGGATATCGCAGAGTGCGAAACGGGATGGAGAATTCAGCGCTCCACCCCTCGGATGTTCGCTTTGACTTCACCTCCCAGACGCCCCGCCAGTCGATGTTGAACTCACGGCCCTCGTCTGTGATGAGGGCCTCGAATTCCGCTCCGTTAGGGTTGGTCGCGAACACAGTCGCGTTGCGGTGGTCGTGGAATGGATCGAACAGGATTGCCACGGCGTCGTCGCCGGCAAACTGAGGTACGAGCATGAACGGGTCTTGCTCCATCACCTTGTCGCGCTGCAGTATCCTCGCAACTATGCGGTCCTGTTCGGTGTCGTGAGCGAGCACCCCTACATAGATGTTCTCGTGATCGTACAAGATCCGCACCTCGGTGCGTTCGGAGGCCGGGCGGCCTTCGTCAGGCTCACGCTGACGGAGGCCCGTAGCTGGCTGAGCCCGCTGCCATACGGGCTCGTCCAGGGAGCCGTCTATCCTGAGGATCTCGACGTGCGTGTCGATCTTGATCGCCGCGGCCGAGGGCAGCGTGCAACCTCGCCGTCGGCAAAGTGATCGCGAGCGACAGCTGCAAGACCAGGACGGCTCTTGGTCCGGGCACTCGATCGAGCTGCAACATGAGTGTACGATTCTAGCCGTCACGAGGCTCGAGGTCCACCGTCGCATGATGGAGAATCCCGCATTGGCAATCAAGCACCACCGGTTCGCACACATCGAGGTGGCGGTGGGCGCTGTGATGATCAGTTTCTCACCTGTCTGGGTCAAGCTGGCTGGTGTAGCTCCCACTGTGTCGGCCTTCTACCGCGTATTCGTGGGCGGTCTGATCCTGTGGCTGTTGGTGGCATTGAGACGCCGCAAGCACCGAACCTCAAGCAATCGGGTATATCGGTCCGGGAATGTCCACCATTTTGGGCAACTTCCAGGTGTTCATCTTAGCCGCGTTTGGATTGTTCTTCTTGGGTGAACGCCTCACGCTACGATTCGGAATCGCCGTACTGGCTGCGATGACAGGTCTGTTTCTGATGTTCGGTTTGGATTGGACCGAACTGAGCGCGAACTACAAGCTCGGCATCGCGTTGGGACTGCTGACTGCCTGCTTGTACTCGGTCTTCCTGATCGGGCTCAGGGTCATTCAATCCCGACCGGAATCACCGCATCCGACGGCTACGATGGCCTGGCTGTCACTCATCACATCCTGCACTCTTGCAGTGGGAATAACCGGTACCGGTGGGAGTTTCGCGATTCCAGATGTGGGGGCCGGAGTTGCGCTTGTCTCATATGCGATCGTCTCCCACGTGGTCGGCTGGGTCCTGATTGCCGACGGTCTCCCCAAGATCGCAGCGTCACGTGCGGGTCTGCTATTGCTGCTACAGCCGTCCTTGGCCTTTGTGTGGGACATGGTGTTGTTCGGCCGCGCTACCACTACGGTAGAG
>JBDHHP010000458.1:0-2057 GCA_039589275.1 Gemmatimonadota bacterium
TTCAGCCTGTACCTAGGACGGAGGCACCCGGCCCTGGGGGGTCCTCCAGGTCAGGCTAGGGACTCGGTTCTTCGTCCTGCGCAGCAACAGGAGCTTGGGTCGGCGCTAATCATTTATAGCGTTACTGCTATATCCCAGTGAGACACCTCGAACGGCCTAATTGGTAAGCCGATTCCCGACAGACATCACCACCAGTCGCAGTAACGCCAGGAGAATCCGAAGTCATTGATCAGGCCCTTACACATGCTGGTCAAAATCCATTTCTATTCCACCAATCCATCTAACAACGAGATTGTATAGAACCGCTCCAATAGCTCCGGCTATGAATCCGACTACTGCAAATGAAAGTGGCATACCTATTAGAGCAAAGAACGCAAGGGCTGTACCTGAGTTCAGTGTACCTGTGAATAGCTCATAGAAGAACCCACCAAATGCATAAAATATCCCAGCGATCAGACCCACAACTGCCATTACAATCCCTTGCAGTTTTGCGGAGAAGAGCACCCCGAGCCTCTTTAGTTTTGCCATTGTTGATTCGCCCTCGTAAACGTTTAGGGCAGGTCTTGCCCGCGCAATTGGCGGGCAACCGTGCAGTGGTGGGCTGACGGCCCCCACAGTGAACGCTGCCTCGCACCAATCCTCTCCCAGTGAGCATCGGTCGCCTTGATATGCATCTAGCGGGATTCCCGCCAAGTGTGCAAGGCCCCGACAGCGGCGATCGTCCAAAAGGTGGTAGATGATGGGCATCACTGGGCCGCTCTATGACTACTATTCGACTGACTAGCATATGCAGTTACGTCTCTCTATTTCCGCAATCCAGCACCAAGGGGTCGAGGCTGGACACGCGCACAGACTCCCCAACAGCACCACTTCGTACCGCCGGTGCCAGAAGCGCGGTGCTGCTAGTTGGTGAGACGTTTCTTTGCTGATCCTGAGTTTGCATAGGTTGCACACATTGCATTCATCATGTTTTGAGTAAGAAACGAAGGACTGCGTTTTTCGTCTCCACAGTGTCGTAGAGACACCCTCAACCTATGCAACCTCCGCAGTCGGACCTCTTCAGCCGCAGGTCGTAGGTTAGAGCGGGACCCAGAGGAGTGGCCGTATGGCCGACATTCTGGACCGCCTCGAAGTTGCATTAGCTGACCGCTACACCATCGAGCGCGAACTGGGTAGCGGCGGGATGGCAACGGTGTATCTGGCGGAGGATGTAAAGGGGCGGCTATCACGGTGTACATGGCAGCACTGATCAAGAAGCGCAGCTCGTAGCACACAGCCCAACTTCAATACTGACCCTCAACGCCCTCGCGGAGATCGCAATGCGCCGTCTTGTAGATGCCACTCTTGTCTTGGCCCTTCTGGCCGCTTGCCAACCTGGTGTCGCTCCCCTGTCCGATCAGGACGTAGCAGCCCTGAACGCCTTTGAGAGCCGCACACGTTGAAGCTGGGTTGGCGAGTGACTGCGGTGCCAGAACTGCGATGTATGCCGAGGACATTGTCGTTCTGCCTCCGAACGGACCCACGGTTGAGGGACGGGCAGCTAGCAGAGCTGCATGTGAGGCTGGAGAAACAACCATTCAGGACTTCACCCTTACCTCGCTGGACATCGATGGGTACGGTGATCTGGCGTTTGACCGTGGGACTTTTTCTCAGACGTATGTGTCTGAGGGCATGGCGGAGGCCGTCACGATCAACGGCAAGTATGTCTTGATCCTGCGAAAACAGGCAGACGGTTCGTGGCTTTGGACAGTGCTCGTATATAACCTGGACGCGCCGGCTCCTCAGCCCGAGTAAAGCTCGCGGTACAACGTGACCTTCCAGCGCCTCCATAAAGATGGCGAGGATCGGACGAAGGTTTTGATGACAGCTGCCGACTTATGTTCATCTGTCTCGCAGTCTCGTCCAGCTCCGCGAGCCACGCTTCATGTCCTCCCGCGCTCGCGTCAGATTCCGAATCGCTTCCTGCTCCTCATCGGCACCACCCTTGTGCTTCTAGCCGAGGGGGCGGCCGGACAGCAGGCTCCGGACCCGACGGCCACTCGCCCGATGGTGAGAGC